>JAKLKW010000275.1 GCA_023150455.1 Alphaproteobacteria bacterium
GCAGATGCCTGGCGTTCTTCAGGTGGCTCCGGGCGAAATCGGCGCGCGGCCGCACGTCGATGACGATCACGCGCTCTCCGGTATGGCCCATGAGGCCGTTGACCTCGGCCGCGCCGCCGGTGACCACGCCGGCGACGGAAACCGAAGCCGGATTGCCGCCCACCGGCCCGTCGCCGGCCGCGGCGACGCCCGGGTCGTTGCCGCCGCAGCCGCAGCCGTCACTCGACCCGCTGGAGCCGCTCGACCCGCCGGAGCCGCTCGATCCGCTGCTTTGCGCGTTCGCTGTTCCGGCCAGCGCCAGGACCAGCAGGGATGCCGCCAGCGCGGCCACAAGGCGCCGGCGAAGACGAGACGCAAGAATATTGCTCATGACCCGAATCTCTCCTTGAAAATGGGGTTGCACGTCGGTGCCCCGTGCCCGGGGCGACGCCAGGGTCGCCGGGCCGTTCGCGACGGAGCGGTGCTTCTACGCCGGGATGTTTTCCGGCGCTCTATCCGGAAGTTTCCTGTATTTTCCGCGATGTCGTCCGCGCGGGGGCGGGCGGCGCCCATGACCGGCGGACCGGGTGCGAATGGACGCAAGGAAGCGGATCGCCGCGGCCATAAAGGACCATCTGGCGCGCGAGCGCATCTCGCGCGAGCAATTCGCCTTCAAGACGAAGCTCGGCAAGTCGACCGTCGACAAGCTGCTGATCGGCCTGTTCTCGGACCGGACGCTGGCGATCGTCGAGGGCCACACCAGGCTTCCGCTGCGGGCGATGCTCGTGGAGCGCGCCGACGAGCTTGCGGCGGAGGACCGCCGGCCCGCGGAGGACCGTCGGCCGGCGCCGAAGCCGCTCGACACGCCCTCGATCGCGGTGCTGCCGTTCGCCAACCTGGGCGGCGATCCGGAGCAGGACTTCATCGCCGACGGCATCACCGACGACATCATCACGGCGCTGGCGCGCCTGCGCTGGCTGTTCGTGATCGCCCGCAATTCGACCTTCGTCTACAAGGGCAGCGCCGCCGACGTCCGCCAGGTCGCCCGCGACCTCGGCGTGCGTTACGTGCTCGAGGGCAGCGTCCGCACGGCGGGCGGGCGCCTGCGCATCACCGGCCAGCTGATCGACGCCGAGACCGGCAAGCATGTCTGGGCCGAGAAGTACGACCGCGAGCTCAAGGACATCTTCGCGGTCCTCGACGACATCACCGAGCACGTGGTGGCCGCGGTCGAGCCGCATCTCTATGCCGAGGAGGGCTTCCGCGCCTCGGGCAAGCAGCCGGACCGCATCGACGCCTGGGGACTGGTCGTGCGCGCGCTCGGCCTGGTCACCAAGATGGAGCGCCGGCAGAACGAGGCGGCGCAGGTGCTGCTGCGGCGCGCCATCGCGATGGAGCCGGACTATGCCAGGGCGCACGCGCTGCTGGGCTGGGCGGTGTGGTGGGCGACGCACTGCCTGTGGATCGAAGACCGCGCCGCCGGTCATCGGCAGGCAGCCGGCCACGCGCATGACGCCCTGGCGTTCGACCCGGGCGATCCCTGGGCGCGGATGGTTTCCGGCCTGTGCCTCAGCACGGCGGCGCAGCACGAGCGGGCGCTGGGCGAGTTCCGGACCGCGCTGACGCTCAATCCGAGCTTCACCCTCGGCCACATGGCGTTCGGATGGGCGCTGCTGCGCGCGGGCCGGTTCGACGAGGCCATCGCCGAGACCGCGCGGGCGCTCGAGATGAGCCCGCTCGACACGTTCTCCGGCTTCTACACCTCGGTGCACGGCCTCGCGCTGCTGGCAGCACGGCGCTTCGAGGAGGCGCTGCCGTTCCTCAGGACCTCGGTCGCCGCCTTCGCGGACTATTCCGGGCACTACAACAGCCTGATCTGCTGCTGCGGCCATCTCGACCTGATGGACGAGGCACGGGAGTTCCTCGCGGTCCGCAGCCGCATGAGCCCGCCGCTGCGGCTCGACATGGTCCGGCGGAACATGGGCAGGTTCGCCCATTGCGAGGTCTTCGTCGAAGGGCTGAGGAAGGCGGGCGTGCCGGAGTAGGGAACGTCACCCGCCGACCATCTCCAGGAACAGCCGCTCGTGCGCGCGCACCGGGCGCGGGTCGTCGAACAGCGCGGGGGAGCGCTCGTCGATCGCGTCGCGCGCGGCGGCGCGGCGCTGCCTGTCGCGGCCGAGCGCGAGCGCGATGCGCACGTAGTCGGCCTCGTCGCCGGCGACCAGGTCGGTCATGCCCATCTGGCGGTACATGGCGAGGCTCAGGCGGCCGCGCAGATAGGGGCTCGGCAGGGTGACGACCGGCGTGCCGACGGCGAGCGCCTCGAGCGTCGTGTTGCCGCCGCAGAAGACGGTGGTGTCGAGAATCACGTCGGCGGATGCCAGCAGCGCCAGGAAGTCGTCGGGCGCCGTGCGCGGCACGAAGCCGATGCGCGCCATCGCCTCTTGCGGCAGCGTCCGCTTGAGGCGCTCGAGCAGCTTCCCGCTCCATTGCGGCTGGCCGCCGGAGAGCAGCGCGATGCTGCCGTCGGGGTCGCCCGCGAGGATGGCGCCGAGGATGCGGTCGAAATCGGGGTGGAACTTGAACAGGCTCTGGACGCAGAG
>JAKLKW010000088.1 GCA_023150455.1 Alphaproteobacteria bacterium
CACGCGATGCAGCGGCTCTCCGCAACGCCGCGATGCGGCGCGTGGCATGACTCGCAACTCGCCTCGACGAAGGCGTGACTGGCCGACAGCGGCCCGGGCGTAACGAGCCGCGTGAACGCGGGCAAGGCGGCGCTTCCCGAGCGATAGATTGCGGTAGGAACGAGTATCCAGACGGCCATAATCGCCGCGACGGCCAGCCCGACCAGGATGCGGCCGATCGTCATCCCAGCCACCGCAGCCCGAAATACACCGCGGACCAGACATGCAGGCCCAGCAGCAGGAACAGCGCCAGCGTCGCCACGATGTGGATGTCCATCCAGATGGCGAAGGCGCGCTTCAGCGCCTGCTGGGCGACGATGGCCTGCTCGATATCGACGATCGCGCCCGCGAGCTCGGTCGGGCTGGCTCCGGCCGCCGAGCCGGTCGTGCTCATGTCCTGCAGGCCGGCATAGGCCGCCTGCAGCCGGCCGAGCGCGGCCTGGTCCCCGCGCAGCTCCGTCGACAGCTGGTTCATGTAATAGCGGCCGACGAAACCGCTGATCACGAGCACGAGGATCAGAACGATCATCGCGATGCCGATCGGGCTCTCGAATTTGTGCCCGGAATGCAGCATCGCGAGCAACGGGCCCAGGACACCGGCGATCACATGCACCTGCAGCACCACGCGCATCGATGCGCGGCGGCGCAGCCACTCGATCCGCTTGAACAGTGGATAGGCGATCGTCGCGATCATCATGACGGCCGCCGCGATGCCCAGCGCCCCGCCCGCCAGGCTGCCGGCGAAGCGCGGATCGACGTGGATCAGGAAACCCGGCGTCAGGATCAGCAGCAACGACACGAGCCCGCCGACGATCAGCCGTTCGTGCTCGCGCATGACCGTCAGGCGTCGACGGCGAGATCGGCGCGCGACTGCGCCTGGCAGGCCAGGATCCAACCCTGCGCCTTCTCCGCCGGCTCGAGCGCGTCTTCGACCGCCATCGTTACCGCCCCCTTCAGCAGCCTGACCTTGCAGGCGCCGCAGGTTCCGGAGCGGCAGGAATTCTCGATCGGCACCCCGACGCTGTCCGCGGCTTCCAGCACCGTCATGCCCGCGGGCAGCGGCGCCGATTTGCCCGAGCGCACGAACGTCACCGTGGCCGTCGCGGCCGCCGTCGCCACGGACGGCAGCGGGGCGGCGGCGATGGCGGCCCGCTTGGCGGTGCCGAACGCTTCGGTCTTGAGCTGCCCCTTGAGCACGCCGAGCTCGCCCAGGATCCGGCGCATCTCGTCCATCATCGGCTCCGGGCCGCAGAGATGCACCCGCCGGCGCGCGATCTCCGGCACGAACCCGGCGATCAGGTCCTTGGTCAGGCGACCTTCCGGGCCGATCCAGATCGTGCCCGCGGCGCGGGTCATGGTCGCGAGGACGTGCAGGTTGCGGTGGCGGCGCTGCAGTTGCTCCAGCTCCTCGCGATACAGGAAATCGGCGCTGGAGCGGCAGGCATACAGGTAGAAGATTTCGCCCGACCAGCCGCGGTCGGTCAGATAGCGCAGCACGCTCATCAACGGCGTCGCGCCGACCCCGGCGCCGATCAGGACGATGCTGTCGGCCTCGCGCCCCGTGAACGTGAAGTAGCCGCGCGGCGCTTCGATCTCGATGAGATCGCCGACACCGACTTTCGTGTGCACCTGCGTGGAGACGATCCCCTTGTCCTCGCGCTTGACCGTGATCTCGAGATAGTCGCGCCGCGTCGGCGAAGACGCGATCGTATAGGACCGCCGTATCGGCCCGGCCGGCATCGGCACCGTGATCCACAGGAACTGGCCCGGCAGGAAATCGAACGGGATCGCGCCGCCGTCGGGATCGATCAGCCGCAGCGTCTTGATGACCGGCGTCTCGTCGAAGATCGCGGCGACGCGCAGCTTGCCTCGCCAATTGCCCGGCCGCGTCGCCGGGATTGCGACCGGCGGCGGCGTGCGCACAGCCGCGCCTGACGTGCGATCGGCGGCGACGCCGCTCGGTGCCAACACGGGATAGACGACGCCCTCCGCCGGCGGCGCCGCACCCTTGGACGGTTGCTCGGTCAGGCGATGCATCAGCATTGCGATCCGGCGCGAACGACGCCACCAGACTGCAATGGCGAACAGACCGAAGCTGACCAGGGCGGCCATCCCGAGGAGATGAAACTGCGAGAACGATTCGGACTTTCCATCCGTCACGAGGGCGGCTGGCGGCGCCAGCCCAAGCTCGCGTTTGAACCAGGCAAGCGCGGCCGGCTGCGCCGCCGCCCCGCTCGCCAGCACGCGACGGGCCGCGACGCCGCTTTCCACGAGCGAGATTCCCTCGCGCAGCTCCGCCGAGGCTCGCGCCAGCGCGCCCGCATCGGTGCTCGTTGCCGGGTGCGACAACTGTGCCTGCGCCCGGGTTACCATCTCGGTGCCGCGGCGAACCCGCTCCTCGGCCTGCTGCTCAAGCTGCGCGCGCTGCACCTGATCCAGTGGCGGCAGCACCATCATCGCCGGATACAGCGGCTTCGCCCCGCCGCCCATCATGGTGCGCATCATCTGCTGCATCATGCCCGGCATGCCCATTCCCATGCCTTGCACTGCCGTGCCGGTAGTGTCGGGGGCTGACGGGGTGGTCGAACGCGGCAGGGTGGACGGCTGTTCCTGCGCGGGCGCCCGATTGGTTGAGGGCGCTGGTGCTGTAGATGCGCCGGGATGATGCTGCTCGTGGTCCGGAGCAGTCTGTTGTGCCGCCGCGGGTATGCTGAGCCCTGCACTCCCCGATAGCACGATGGCCGCCAGCAACACGGCCATTCGCGCGCCTGATTGCGGCGCTGTCGCTTTGCCTCCTTGTTGCTTCTTGCGACTTGACGACATGGGCGCCAATGAAATGCTTACACCCCCTGGAAGGTCAATGTTGCAGCCGTTTGGCAAGCCCTGGTGGCACTTGTCGCTGAATATTCTGCCTCTCGCCGACGCCGTTGACTTGAATCAATGCCATCCCGACGGGCGCGAGCTAGCTTCGTGCCTTGATTGCGGAGGCGGCAAATGCGAGATTTTCTGCCCCGGAAGATGTTCGCGATCGGCGTGGCGCTCACGCTTTCCGGCATCGCATCGACCCACGCGCAGCACACGGGAACGTCGAGCGGCCATGAGCAGGCCCAGCAGGCTTGCAAGCAAGAGGGACAAAGAAGAGGTCTGGCGGGCAACGACCTGGATGATTTTGTCCGCGAATGCACCATCCGTGCACCGGCCAGTCAGTTGCAGCAGCATCAGCAGCGTGTGGCATGGTGCGACAGACGAGCCCATCAAAATGGTCTTCAGGGCGACCGTCGCACGCGCTTCATCGACGAGTGCCTCAAGGACGATCCGATCGATACTGCCGACCACGACAGACTGGCACAGTGCGTCCAGCAGGCATCGCGGGATAGCCTGAGGGGCGAGCAGAGAAAGAAATTCATCGACAAGTGCGCGAAGGGTTGACGTCAATGGCCCTGATCTTGAAATGTGCCGGAAATGCAGCGGGTTCAGCCGCGGTTGTCCTGTGCGCAGGCATTGCAGCGGCTGGCTTGGGAGGCATCGCATCGGCCCAGGCTTCGCAGCATCCACGCGCATGTATGGCCGATCTCGAGGACGTCAGCCGACAATGGCGCCAGCTGGAGTACCCTGACGACCGCGGTGGGCAGGTGCCACCGGCATCACGCCGTGTCGGTCCGCCGCATGCCGGTCCCCACGTGGAGTACATGCGCAATCAGCTCAGACTCGCATTGCGCCAATGTCAGGAAGGCAACACGGAAGAAGCGCAGCTGCGGATTGGACTCATCCGGTCCTGGTTGGCGCTGCCGGAGATGAGGCGCTAAGGCTCAGGTCGGCATCCAGAACGGTGAGGAGCACGTTGGTCTTGCCGGCCTCCCGCGCTGCGCGGCGATGATTGGTCCCTTGAAATCCGGCATCAGAGCTGAGGCCAATGGTTCATCTGGATCAAAGGCGGGCGGGCGGCGCCGTGCCATTTGGCTATTCATGCGTGGGAGTGTGTGCGTGCGCGTGCGGCTGTCGATGATCGCCGTGCTGGTCGGGCTGGCTTTGGGGGCCATCCCGGTCGCGAGCGCGATTGCCGGCGCAAACGATCACGCCGCCCACGGCCAGATCGATCCCAAGGCGGACAAGGCCGTGGCCCGTGCGGCCAGCCTATGCTGTCCCGCGCCCGGCTTTGCCGCGGTCGACCACGCAGTAGACATGTTCACGGTTGTGCCGGATTTGTGGGGCCGGCCGGGCAGTTCCGACCACATCGGCTTGCTGAGGGCACGCGAGCCGCCACCGCCGCGTCTCTGAACGGATTCTGCCCCGGCATCGGCCGGGCATTCGACGCGCGGTTCAAGCAGGCCGACGGCAGCGTCGCGCCGGGGGGGTCGATGTCGGCAATGCCTCGACGCCGCCAACGGGCCGCCCATCACGGATGTGACCCGCGCGGATATGGCCGGCGCGAACTTGGGCGTCGCGACGGGCCCGGCAGGGACCGGGCCGGTCGCCGTGCTGGCGATGGTCGGCGCCATGTATGTCGCCACCATCGTGGCCTTCGAGCTGATCCATGCCCTGGCGCCGGGGCTCGGCATGCCGGGCTACGCACGGGTCTGGGGAGCGGGGGCCGGCATTTTCCTTGCCCTGGCCGCGGTCATCTGGCTTATCGCGCGGGACCGTGCCTAGCGCCGGTGGCCGTGACCGACCGGGCTGGCCCGGCAGAACGTCGAATGCCGATCGACCTCAGGGCTGGCCAAGGCGCAGCCAGGTCGATCCACCGTCCCGGCTGATCTTGAGCGCTTGCGACCGAGTGTCGGGGTCTAGGACGATCGCACTTACAACCCGACCGTCCGGGGCGGAAGCGAAGTGCAGGATGACGTCGCGGCCGATGCCGTTGCCGATCACTTGCCAGGCGAGGTCGGGCTCGCTCGCGCGCACCAACCCTCGACCGACAATGAAGGCATGGATCACGCCGTTGGGACTGACGTGGACCATCGTTGCCGTCTGCCGCGTGCCAAAGGCCGGCGACCATTGCCGGCCGCCGTCTCGGCTCACGAGCAGGCCCCGTTGCGTCGCGGCATAGAGTGTGTCGGCGCTGCGCGCGGAGGCGGCGATGGCGATCAATCCGTCCGGCGCCTTGCCGACCAGTCGCCAGGTCCGGCCGCTGTCGTCGCTTCGCTGCAGGTCGCCATAGGAGCCATAGATCACCTTCGGATCGGACTTGCTGACGTCGATCTGGTGAAAGTCGACCGGCCCGCCGACGCCGTCGGAGAGCTTCGTCCACGACCGACCGCCGTCGGTCGACACCATGAAGCCGAGATTGCCGCCCGCGGCCGGATGGCCGCTGGCGTAAAGAATTCCGGGGTCACGCGGGTGCGGCGTGAAGCCCATGAAATCGTCGCCGCGCTGAGAAACGCGGAGCGCTCTACCATCGGGGTCGACGCGGAAGAGCCCGTGATGCGTCGCCAGGTACAGACGCATCGGATCAGCCTGGTCGACGGTGATGCCGTGAAAATGCGTTCCCTTGGAGAGCGCGGCGACGCTGGTTTCCTGCGCCGCTGACGAGCCGTGGCTCAAGAATAGTGCGCAGACGCCGGCAAGAACGGCGCCGCGCGCAAGGAAGTGCCAGGTCTTCATGTCTTCGATCCTTGTCTCGTTCCAGTCGGAGTGTGGCCGGCGCTCAACAGCGTCTCTCGATCAGCTTCGAGATCTCCGCCGGGTCGGCAAAGATCACCGATGCGCGATCGCCCATCATGCCGGCCGGCATGATCGCCGGCTGTCCGCCTTCCGGGCCATTCTCGCTCGAATCCGTCTTGAACCGCAGGTTCATTTCCCAGAACGCGTTGGTATCGCCGTCCGCCGTGGTGACGCGATACGTGTCGCCGCAGTAGCTGATGGCGGAGACCCGCCGCGAGGGCTCCACGGATTTCAGGTCTCCCACCGCAGGTGCTTGCATCATGCCGCCCATCGTTCCCTGGGGGGCCCGCTGCACGCGCGCCGTTGCCGCCTCGCCGGCCTTCAGCAGCGCGATCAGCCCCTGTCTCGCGCGCTTGTCCTTGATGCCCGCGAACGTCATCCGGTTACCCGGCACCAGTGCGCCCGGATCGGCGATCCAGGCATGCAGTGTCGCTTCGTTCCAAACGAGGTCCGCGGCACTGAGGGCCGGAGAGTAGCGCTGGAAGCCTTCGACCGAACCGGCCTTGCGTTGCCAAATTCCAGCCAGGCTCGGCCCGGTCATGTGGCGCCCAGGCGAAAGAGAATGGCAGGCCGCACAAGCCCGAAAGGCACGCGCCCCCACATCCAGCTCTTCCTCGGCCGATCCATTGGTGCCCGTCAGCACGAGCAAGCTCACTCCCAGCGACACGGCGCGTGGCCAGCAATACGACATGAGCGTTCTCCCGACTCTCGAAACCGCGGCGGCCGCGCCCGCACGAAGCGCGGCTACCCCATATGGAAATTCCGACCGCCGGTATGACGGCCGGAACGGGCTATCGATGGTCAGGCGTCATTTCGGCGGATGGGGCTCGGGTGAAACGGTTCCGCTGCGGATCGGCGTCGATGCAGGCGACGCGGCGACCGTCGGATCCGATCGAGCCACGGCAAAGGCGTCGGGGACAAGCGCTGCGGCGAGCGCGGCACAGACCGACACGCACATCGATTCCATGGCGCTGCCGGAAGTACCGCTTGAACAGATGCCGCAGTTTTCGTCGGCGGCGTCCGCCATGGTCGGACCGCCCACTGGGATCGAGCCGGCACCGGCGCTGCCGGCCGACACGACCGCCGCAAAGGAGAACGCGACCGCAACCAGCAGCGCCAAGACTCGGCGAAACGTCCGACCAAGCAGCATCGTGATCAGACTATACCAGCCCGATGAAACGGCAAGGGCGCGGAGCCACGTCGTGGCGAGACTCGAAGGAGGGCTTGAGCTGCCAGTCACGGGAAGGTGTACGCGCGCCCTCGGGAGAGACAGTACGGTGTCGCGTCGGCAGAGCATCCTTGCGAAGCTCATGCTCGCCGAGTTCGAAGTGGCGGTTCGGGTGCGGCGCTGGTCGCGGCCGAGCGGATCATGTCCGCGATCGAGAGTTTGCGCGGAGTCGCGTTGTCCCGGGCGTCCCTCGACGACGCCTACGCGGCGCTCGCCGCTGCGGTGCCGCCCCGCAGACAGGCGGTCGCCCGCCGGCTCTCCCGACCGGGACCTCGGCGCGTTGGGGTCAATAGCCTGTGATTGCTGAGGTTTTCGTGTTGCGTAACAAAATCCCGGCGCCCGCCGAAGGAACTGTCTGTGACTTGCCTCGCTGTGATGTGAACTGATCCATGTCAATCTGTGCTTTAGGAATCTCGTGGTAGGTCTTGCGCATGCGGCGATTGCTTTGGACGATCCTGCTTGTCTTCGCGCTGGTGGCGCCCTGGGCGGCGTCGGCGGGCGGAGAGTCGGCATGGTCGTTTGAGCCATCCACGGTCCCGCACGAGCAAGTGACTATCGCGCCGATGGAAGGCGGATGCGCCGGCATGCCTTGCACGGCGACCTGCAATTTTGTCGCCTGTGCCACGAATGCCTGCTCGCTGCAGCATGTCGCCGTCACGAACGAGGGCGTGGCCCTGCGCATGTCCGTCGGCGAGGTCGTGACTATTGCGAGCCCTCACTCGGAGGGCCAGCGCCTCCTGCCCGACAAGCCACCTCCGCGGATCTAAGCCTCCCGATCGGTTGTCGAGGTGCGGCCTTCGGTCGGATGACCGGGCCGAGCCCGACCATGGCGTCCACGGTCCGCGCCGCGGACGAAGCCGGGTGAACCGCGTGCAAGCGGTGTCGCCGGCAGATGATGGGTGGCGACGATGTCTCTGCATGACTTGAATACCAATGGCCGGACGGCCGGCGTCCCGATCGGGCGGATGGCGAAGACGGTTCTTGTAGTGTCGATCGCGATCTTGACTGGCGCCGCCGGGTACTGGCTGGGTCAGGAAAGGCGCCTCGCGGGACAGTGGACCAAGTACATCACGACGCAGGCCGCGGCGGCGCTTGGCCAAGCCGGCTCGGATGCGTCCCCCTCCACGGAACCGCCCGCGGCGTCCTCGAACAAGCGCATCCTCTATTACCGCAACCCGATGGGCCTCGCCGACACCTCGCCGACGCCGAAGAAGGACTGGATGGGCATGGACTACATCCCGGTCTACGAGGGCGAGGAGCAGGAGGACGGCTCGACCGTCAAGGTCGGCCTCGAACGGGTGCAGCGCAGCGGCGTGCGCACGGGCAGGGTCGAGCGGCGCGTGCTGACCATGCCCGTGCGCGTCCCGGGCACCGTCAAGCTCGACGAGCGACGCATCAAGTCGGTCACCTTGCGCTTCGACGGCTTCATCGAGGACTTGTTCGTCAATGCGACGGGCCAGGCCGTGAAAGCCGGCCAGCCACTGTTCCGCGTCTACAGCTCGCAGGTGCAGCAGGCGCAGGTCGACCTGATCGTGGCCACGCGCGAATTCAAGGCGCGCGGCGGCGCCGGCGGCGACGCCGATCCGATGATCCAGGGACCGATGCAGCGGCTGCGCAACCTCGACCTGCCCGAGGCGCGCATCCGCGAGGTGCGCCAGACCGGCGCCAACCCGCGCACGATCGACTGGCCGTCGCCGATGGCCGGCATCGTGCTGGAGAAGAAGGTGATCGACGGCCAGCGCGCGGCGATGGGCAGCGAGCTCTATCGCATCGCCGACCTCGGCACCGTCTGGGTCATCGCCGAGGTGCCGGAGCAGGAGCTGCCGCAGGTGCGGATCGGCGATCGCGCCAAGGCCGTCTTCCTGGCGCTGCCGGGCGAGGAGCGCGAAGGCAAGGTCACCTTCGTCTACCCGGACCTCAAGCCCGAGACGCGCACCGCGCGCGTGCGCATCGAGCTGGCGAACCCGGACCTCAAGCTCAAGACCGACATGTTCGCCCACGTGACGATCGGCGCCGGCGGCAGCGGCGCCGCCGTGATCGCAGCACCCGACAGCGCGGTGATCGACAGCGGCACGCGCCAGGTCGTGCTGGTCGCCCGGGGCGAAGGGCGCTTCGAGCCGCGCGCCGTCAGGATCGGCCGGCGCGGCGAGGGCATGGTCGAGATCGTCGAAGGCCTGGCCGAGGGCGAAGAGGTCGTCACCAGCGCCACCTTCCTGATCGACGCCGAAAGCAACCTCAAGGCCGCGCTCCAGGCCTTCACGCCGCCGCCGCCCGCGGCGGCCGGGGAGCAGCAGCCATGATCGCCGCCGTCATCCGCTGGTCGGCCCGGAACGTCTTCCTGGTCCTGGTCGCGACCGTCTTCCTGGTGGCCGCCGGGCTCTATTCCGTGACGCGCATGCCGCTCGACGCGATCCCCGACCTCTCCGACGTCCAGGTGATCGTCTACACCGAGTACCCGGGCCAGGCGCCGCAGGTGGTCGAGGACCAGGTCACCTATCCGCTGACGACCGCGCTGCTCAGCGTGCCCAAGTCGCGCGTCGTGCGCGGCTTCTCCTATTTCGGCGTCTCGTTCGTGTACGTGATCTTCGCCGAGGGCACGGACCTCTATTGGGCGCGCTCGCGCGTGCTCGAGTACCTGAACTCTGCGGCGCGCCGGCTGCCGGCCGGCGTGACGCCGTCGCTCGGCCCCGACGCGACCGGGGTCGGCTGGGTCTACCAGTACGTCGTGCGCGGCGCCCAGCAGAGCCTGGCCGAGCTGCGCTCGCTGCAGGACTGGCACATCCGCTACGGCCTGGCCAAGGCCGACGGCGTCGCCGAGATCGCCGGCGTCGGCGGCTTCGTCAAGCAGTACAGCGTCGTGATCGACCCGCACCGGCTGCAGATGCTGCGCGTCCCGCTGGCGCGCGTGCGCGAAGCGCTGCGCCAGAGCAACCTCGATGTCGGCGGCCGCACGGTCGAGCTGGCCGAGACCGAGTTCGCCGTGCGCGGGCGCGGCTACCTGAAGGGCATCGCCGACCTCGAGCAGGTCGTGGTGAAGAGCGACGGCGGCGTGCCGGTGCTGCTGCGCGAGGTCGCCCGCATCGAGCTGACGCCGGACGAGCGGCGCGGCATCGCCGAGCTGGACGGCGAGGGCGAGGTCGTCTCGGGCATCGCGCTGCAGCGCTACGGCGAGAACGCCCTGTCGGTGATCGCGGGCGTCAAGGAGAAGCTGGCCGGCATCGCCGCGAGCCTGCCGCGCGGGGTCGAGATCGAGGCGGTCTACGACCGGTCCGACCTGATCCTGCGCGCGATCGACACGCTCAAGGCGACGCTGATCGAGGAGAGCGCGATCGTCGCCCTGGTCTGCGTGCTGTTCCTGCTGCACGTGCGCAGCGCGCTGGTCGCCATCATCACCCTGCCGATCGGCGTGCTGATCGCCTTCATCTGCATGCGCTGGCTGGGGCTGAGCTCGAACATCATGAGCCTGGGCGGCATCGCCATCGCCGTCGGCGCCATGGTCGACGCCGCGATCGTCATGATCGAGAACGCGCACAAGCACCTGGAGCGCGCCCTTGCCGATCCGAAGGGGCCCAACGGGAAGCGCACGGAGGTCCTGATCGCGGCCGCCGTCGAGGTCGGCCCGGCCCTTTTCTTCAGCCTCCTGATCATCACCGTGTCGTTCCTGCCGATCTTCGCGCTCGAGGCGCAGGAAGGCCGCCTGTTCAAGCCGCTGGCCTATACCAAGACCTTCGCCATGGCGGCGGCGGCGCTGCTGTCGGTGACGCTCGTGCCGGCGCTCATGATCCTGTTCGTGCGCGGCCGCATCCTGCCGGAGCGCCGCAATCCGCTGAACCGCCTGCTGATCCGGCTGTACCGCCCGCTCATCCGCATGGTGCTGCGCGCCAAGACGCCGACGGTGCTGCTGGCGCTGGCCGTGCTCGGCGCCAGCGCCTGGCCCGCCCTCAGGCTCGGCACCGAGTTCATGCCCAACCTGAACGAGGGCACGCTGCTCTACATGCCGACGACCCTGCCGGGGCTTTCGGTCACCAAGGCCGGCGAGCTGGCGCAGACGCAGAACAAGGTCATCAAATCCTTCCCCGAGGTCGCCTCGGTCATGGCCAAGGCCGGCCGCGCCGGCACCGCCACCGATCCGGCCCCGATCGAGATGTTCGAGACGGTCATCAACCTGAAGCCGGAGGCCGAATGGCGCCCCGGCATGACGCTCGACAAGCTGATCGCCGAGATGGACCGGGCGCTGCAGTTCCCCGGCGTCTCCAATGCCTGGACCATGCCGATCAAGGCGCGCATCGACATGCTGTCGACCGGCATCCGCACGCCGGTCGGCGTCAAGCTGTTCGGCACCGACCTCGCCGAGATGGAGCGCCTGGCCCGCCAGGTCGAGGCGGCGATCCGCACGGTGCCGGGCACGAGCAGCGCCTTCGCCGAGCGGGTGATCGGCGGTTACTACCTGAACATCGACCCCGACCGGCCGCAGCTCGCGCGCTACGGGCTGATGGTCGGCGACCTGCAGGACACGATCGCCATGGCGCTCGGCGCCGAGCCGGTGACCACCACGGTCGAGGGACGCGAGCGCTACGGCGTCAGCATCCGCTATCCGCGCGACCTGCGCAGCGATCCGCGCGCGATCGCGACGCAGGTGCTCGTGCCGCTGCCGAACGGCGGCACCGTGCCGCTCGGCCAGGTGGCCAAGGTCACGCTGGCGCAAGGACCGGCCAGCATCCGCACCGAGAACGCGCAGCTCGCCGTCTACATCTATGTCGACCTGCGCGGGCGCGACCTCGGCGGCTATGTCGCCGACGCGCAGAAGGCCGTCGCCGCCTCGGTCAAGTTCCCGCCGGGCTACTACGTCGCCTGGAGCGGGCAGTTCGAATACCTCGAGCGGGCCAAGGCGCGGCTGATGGTCGTCGTGCCGTTCACCCTGCTGATCATCTTCCTGCTGCTCTACCTCAACTTCCGCCGCGTCGCGGAGACGCTGATCGTGATGCTGTCCCTGCCCTTCGCGCTGGTCGGCGGGCTGTGGCTGATGTGGTGGCTCGGATTCAACCTCTCGGTCGCCGTCGCCGTCGGCTTCATCGCTCTGGCCGGCGTCGCGGCGGAGACCGGCGTGGTGATGCTGATCTATCTCGACCACGCCTGGAACGAGCGCCTGTCCCATTGCGAGTTCGAGAGCCGCCGCCCGACCGCGGCCGACCTCGGCGAGGCGATCATGGTCGGCGCGGTCGAGCGCGTCCGGCCGAAGATGATGACCGTCGCCGCGATCACCGCCGGCCTGCTGCCGATCCTGTGGAGCCAGGGCACGGGCTCGGAGGTCATGCAGCGCATCGCCGTGCCGATGATCGGCGGCATGGCGTCGTCGACGCTGCTGACCCTGCTGGTGATCCCCGCCATCTACGGGCTCGTCAAGGCCCGCGAGATCAAGCGACGCAGCGCCGCGCCGGCCGCCGTACCGGCGTATTAATACCGTCGCGGCGCCACGCATTTGCCTGTTGGCTGGCCCGGGGCCGACAGGCTAAAAGACCCCGGCAAGGGCACCGTTGGTTCGGCAAGAGTGCCCGGCGCGTGCGGCTGATTTTCGGCGGGGGAACAGGTTTCGGCCATGCGGATCGTCAGTCTGGCGGGCTTCCTGTTCGCCTTTTGGCTGGTGCTGTCCGGCCACTACACGGCGATGCTCGTCGCGGCCGGCGCCGTCTGCGCGATCCTCTGTGCGCTGGCCGCCGTGCGCATGCGCATCGCCGACGCCGAGGGCCACCCGATCCACCTGTTCGTCGGCGCGCTCACCTACTTCCCCTGGCTGGCCTGGGAGATCGCGAAGTCGGCCTGGGCCGTCACCAAGGTCGTCCTCGACCCGAAGCTCCCCATCTCGCCGACCATGACCGTGGTCAAGGCGAGCCAGCGCACGCCGCTCGGCGTCAACATCTACGCCAACTCCATCACGCTGACGCCGGGCACCATCACCGTCGGGGTCAGCGGCAACGACCTGACGGTGCATGCGCTGGTGCGCGACGGGGCGATCGACCTCGAGGGCGGCGGCATGGACCGGCGCGTCAGCCAATTCGAGGGCTCTGCCTGATGTTCGCGACGGCCGCTGCCGCCATCCTGGTCGCGCTGGTCCTGGCTGTCACGCGCGCGGTCAAGGGACCGACCGTGTTCGACCGCGTGCTGGCCGCGAACTCGGTCGGCACGCTGGCGATCCTGCTGCTGGCCGTGTTCGGCTTCCTGACCAGAAGGCCCGAGTTCCTCGACATCGGCCTCACCTACGCGCTGCTGAACATCATCGGCACGCTGGCGGTGCTCAAGTTCTTCCGCCACGGCGACCTGGCCTACGACGTCGACGAGGAGCGCAAGCCGTGACCGGCTTCCTCGTCGAGGCCCTGAGCTGGGCGCTGATCCTGGCCGGCGCGTTCTTCACGATCGTCGGCGCGCTCGGCCTGATGCGCATGCCCGAGCTGTTCACCCGCATGCACGCCGCCAGCATCACCGACACGCTGGGCGCCACGCTGCTGATCCTCGGCATGATGCTGCAGGCCGGGGCGAGCCTGGTGGCGCTGAAGCTGCTGTTCATCCTGCTGCTGTTCTTCGCCACCGGCCCGGTCGTGACGCACGCGCTGGCGCAGTCGGCGCTGCACGCGCGCGTCGAGCCCGAGCTGGCCGAGGACCGGCGCGCGCGCGCGGCCGAGCCCCCCGGCGACGGGAGGCAGCCATAGAGTCCGTCATCAACGCGGTGCTGCTGACGCTGCTCGCCGTCGTCACGCTGGCCATCATCGGCCAGCGCAATCTGTTCGGCGTGGTGATCCTGAGCGGCGTGTACAGCTTCCTGATGGCGAGCGTGCTGATCGTGCTCGACGCGGTCGACGTCGCCATGACCGAGGCCTCGGTCGGCGCCGGCATCTCCACCATCGTGCTGCTGGCCACGCTGCACCTGACCCGGACGATCGAGGTGCGGCCCTGGCGCCGCAGCTGGGCGCCGCTGGTGCTCGCGCTGGTCACGGGGCTGGCGATCGCGTGGGGCAGCCTCGCGCTGCCGCCGTTCGGCACGCCCGACGCGGTGATCCACCGGCACGTCGTGCCGCGCTACCTGGCCGACACGGTCAAGGACACGCACGTGCCCAACGTCGTGACCTCGGTCCTGGCCGACTATCGCGGCTACGACACGCTGGGCGAGACCACGGTCATCTTCACCGCCGGCATCGGCGTCATGCTGCTGCTGCGCGGCGCGCGCCGGCGCGACGGCGGCGGCGGCGACGACGGCGCGGGACCGCGCGCATGAGGACCAGCCTGATCCTGCGGATCGGCACCAAGCTGGTCCTGCCGTTCATCCTGCTGTTCGCGCTCTACGTGCAGTTCCACGGCGAGTACGGCCCGGGCGGCGGCTTCCAGGCCGGCGTCATCACCGCGGGCATGGTCATCCTGGTCGGCATCACCTTCGGTCTCGGCGCCGCCAAGCGCATCGCGCCGCCCGGGCTGGTGCGCGCCATGGTGCCGCTCGGCGTGCTGATCTATGCCGGCACCGGCGTGCTCGGGCTGCTGCTCGGCAAGAACTTCCTCGACTACTCCGTGCTGTCGGCGAGCGATCCGGCGCACGGGCGCGGGCTAGGCATCTTCATGGTCGAATCCGGCGTGCTGGTCACCGTGTCGGGCACGATGACGGCGCTGTTCTACGCCTTCGTCGAGCGGGGCCGCTGATGCAGGCGGTGCAGGGCTTTCTCGACCACTACAACTACGTCGTCACCATCTTCCTGATGGTCGCCGGGCTCTATATCGTCATCGCCCGCGGCAACATGGTGAAGAAGCTGATCGGCCTCAGCATCTTCCAGACCTCGGTCTACCTGCTCTACATCGAGCCGGGCAAGATCCTCGGCGGCACCGCGCCGATCATCGACCCCGCCTTCACCGTCTATTCCAACCCGCTGCCGCACGTGCTGATCCTGACCGCGATCGTGGTCGGCGTCGCCACGCTGGCGCTGGGCCTGGCGCTGGTCGTGCGCATCCACGAGGCCTACGGCACGATCGAGGAGGACGAGATCTTCGAGAAGGACGGAGATACGTGAGCTCCGTCCAGGCGCACCTGCCGGCCCTCCAGGTCGTCCTTCCGCTGCTCGGCTCGCTGTTCGCGGGCTTCGTCCGGCGCGAGGCGACGGGCTTCGCGCTGGCGCTCGCGGTCAGCTGGACGGCCGCGGTCATCTCGGCGGTGCTGCTGTGGCAGGTGCTGCAGGGCGGGCCCATCTCGTATCACCTGGGCGGCTGGCCGCCGCCCTGGGGCATCGAGTACCGCATCGACCTCCTGAACGCCTTCGTGCTGCTGCTGGTCGCCTGGGTCGGCGCCGTCACCATGCCGTTCGCGCGCCGCAGCGTCGCGTTCGAGGTCGACGAGGGGCGGCAGGGCTGGTTCTACTGCATGTACCTCCTGTGCCTGACCGGGCTGCTCGGCATCACGGTCACCGGCGACGCGTTCAACGCCTTCGTCTTCCTCGAGATCTCGTCGCTGTCGACCTATGTGCTGATCGCGCTGGGGCGCGACCGCCGCGCCCTGCTTTCGGCGTTCCAGTACCTCATCATGGGCACCATCGGCGCGACCTTCTACGTGATCGGCGTCGGCTTCCTCTATCTGGTGACCGGCAGCCTCAACATGGTCGACATCGCCCAGCGGCTCGGCTCCGTGCCGCTCGAGCAGACGCGGGCGGTGGCCGTGGCGGTCGCGTTCCTCACCGTCGGGATCAGCCTGAAGCTCGCGCTGTTCCCGCTGCATGTCTGGCTGCCGAACGCCTATGCCTACGCGCCGTCGCTCGCCACGGCCTTCCTCGCCGGCACCGCGACCAAGGTCGCGGTCTACCTGCTGGTGCGCTTCTTCGCCGTGATCCTCGCCGGTTCGCCCGCCTTCGGCCCGCTGCAGCTGGCCGACGTCCTGCTGGTGCTGTCGATCGCCGCCATGTTCGTCGCCTCGGCCATCGCCGTGTTCGAGACCAACCTGAAGCGCATGCTCGCCTACTCGTCGCTGGCACAGATCGGCTACATCACGCTCGGCATCGGGATCGCCAACCAGGCCGGGCTGACCGGGGCGATCGTGCATCTGTTCAACCACGCGATCATGAAGGCGGCGCTGTTTCTCGTGCTCGGCGCCGTGTTCTACCGCATCGGCTCGGTCAAGCTGCACGACCTGGCGGGGATCGGGCCGAAGATGCCGCTGACCATGGCGGCCTTCGCCGTCGCCGGGTTCGCGCTGATCGGCACGCCGGGCACTTCCGGCTTCGTCTCGAAGTGGTATCTCGCCGTCGGCGCCTTCGGCCACAGCGGCTGGCTGCTGGTCCTCTTGATCGTGGCGAGCTCGCTGATCGCGGTCGTCTATGTCGGCCGCGTCGTCGAGGTCGTGTGGTTCCGCCCGCCTTCGCCGCTGGCCGAGACCGCGCGCGAGGTGCCGCCGTCGATGCTGGTCCCGATCCTCGTCCTCGCCGGCGCCACGATCTGGTTCGGCATCGACACGCGGCTGACCGCCGACCTCGCCGGCAAGGCCGCCGCCATGCTGCTGGCCGCGGTCAGATGAGCGCCCGGCCCGAGACCCTGATGCTGGCGGCGGTCGTCATCCCGTTCGCGGCGGCGCTGGCCATCCCGCTGTTCCGCCGGGCGCCGAACCCGCGCGAGGCGGTGACGCTGGTCGCCGCCGCCGCGCTCTTCCTCGCCGTCCTGTCGCTGCTGCCGTCGGTGCTCGGCGGCGCCCGGCCCGAATGGGCCGGCGTCACCGTGCTGCCGGGCGTCGCCTTCGCCTTCGCGGTCGAGCCGCTCGGCATGCTGTTCGCCCTGGTCGCCTCCGCCCTGTGGATCGTCAACTCGATCTACTCGATCGGCTACATGCGCGCGCACGACGAGCCGCGCCAGACCGGCTACTACGTCTGCTTCGCCGTCGCCCTCGGCAGCACCATCGGCCTCGCCTTCGCCAAGAACCTGTTCACGCTGTTCCTGTTCTACGAGGCGCTGACCATCTCGACCTACCCGCTGGTCGCGCACCACCGCGACGCCGAGGCGATGCGCTCGGGCCGGCTCTACCTGCTGCTGCTGCTCGGCACGTCGATGGTCCTGTTCCTGCCGGCGATCGCCGC
Organism: Alphaproteobacteria bacterium; assembly: GCA_023150455.1. Classification (GTDB taxonomy): domain Bacteria; phylum Pseudomonadota; class Alphaproteobacteria; order JAEULC01; family JAEULC01; genus JAEULC01. The sequence goes on from JAKLKW010000088.1 coordinate 17,020, forward strand.
GACCTACGTGCTGGCCGGCACCACCGACTTCGCGGCCGGCGGCATCCTTTCCGGCAAGGCCTCCGGCGCGCTGCTGACCGTGCTGCTGCTGCTGTTCGTCTTCGGCATCGGCAAGGCCGCGCTGATGCCGCTGCATTTCTGGCTGCCCGCGGCGATGGTGGCGCCGACGCCCGTCAGCGCCTTGCTGCACGCGGTCGCCGTGGTCAAGGCGGGCGTGTTCACGGTCGTGAAGGTGATCGTGTTGATCTTCGGCGTGGAGACGCTGAGCGCGTCCGGCCAGTCGGGCTGGCTGACCGCCGTCGCCGGGATCACGGTCGTCGTCGCGTCGCTGGTGGCGCTCAAGCAGGACAACCTGAAGCGCCGCCTCGCCTACTCGACCGTGTCGCAGCTCGCCTACGTGGTGCTGGGCGCGGCGATCCTGACGCCGATCTCGGTCATAGGCGCCGTCATGCACATCGCCGCGCACGCGGTCGGCAAGATCACGCTGTTCTTCGCCGCGGGCTCGATCCAGACGGCGGCGCACCTGACCGAGGTCAGCCAGCTCGACGGCATCGGCCGGCGCATGCCCTGGACCATGGGCGCCTTCGCGGTCGGCGCGCTCGGCATGATCGGCCTGCCGCCGACCGCCGGCTTCCTCGGCAAGTGGTTCATGCTGGCGGGCGCCATGCAGACGGAAAACTGGCTGGCGGTCGCGGTGATGGTGGTCAGCACCGTGCTGAACGCCGGCTATTTCCTGCCCATCGTGTTCCGCGCCTTCCTGCGCGCCCCGCCGACGCCCGAGCCGGGCCATGGCGCAGCGCAGGAGCGCGCGCCGGCCGAGGCGCCCTGGCCGATCGTCGCGGCGCTGACCGCGACCGCGCTCGGCGTGCTGGCGCTGTTCTTCCTCCCCGACGTGCCGCTCGCGCTCGCGCGCATGACCATGGGACGCTAGGCATGGACGACCATTTTCTCACCCGGCCCGGAACGATCCGCCGCCTGTGGATCGGCTTCGTCGCGGTGCTCGCCGTCCTCGTGCTGCTCGACCTCGCCGTGGACCATCATCCGACCTTCGCGCTCGAATCGGTCTTCGGCTTCGGCGCCTGGTTCGGCTTCCTGAGCTGCGTCGTGCTGATCGGGATCGCCAAGGGGCTGGGCGTGATCCTGAAACGCCCGGACACCTATTATGACCGCTAGCGCCGTGCCGCCCTTCGCCGTCCTGATCCTGGGCGGCCTGCTGCTGCCGTTCCTCGGCCGGCGCTTGCGCCCGGCGGCACTGCTCGGCCTGCCGCTGGTCGCGCTGTTCCTCGTGTGGCAGGTGCCCGACGGCGTCGCCTGGCAGGCGGAGTTCCTCGGCCAGAAGATCGCGCTGGTCGAGGGCGACGCGCTGTCGCGCCTGTTCGCCACCGTGTTCGTCGTCATGGCGTTCGCCGGCGGGCTGTTCGCGCTCAACCAGGCGAACACGCTCGAGCAGGCGGCGGCGCTCTGCTATGCCGGCGCCGCGGTCGGCGTCGCCTTCGCCAGCGATCTCGTCTCGCTGTTCGTGTTCTGGGAGCTGATGGCGATCGCCTCGACGCTGATCGTGGCCAGCGCCGGGCCGGCGGCCCAGGCCGCCGCGCTGCGCTACGCCGCCATCCACCTCTTCGGCGGCGTCCTGCTGATGGCCGGCATCGCCGGCGAGGTCGCCGCGACCGGCTCCGCCGCCTTCGGCAAGATGGCGCTCGACAGCGTGCCGCGCGCCCTGATCCTGGCCGGGTTCCTGATCAACGCCGGCGCGCCGCCGCTCTCGGCCTGGCTGCCCGACGCCTATCCGGAGAGCTCGTGGAGCGGCATGGTGTTCCTGTCGGCGTTCACGACCAAGGCCGCCGTCTACGTGCTGCTGCGCGGCTTCCCCGGCACCGAGCTGCTCGTCTATGTCGGGCTCTACATGGTGTTCTACGGGATCATCTACGCGATCCTGGAGAACGACATGCGGCGCATCCTCGCCTATTCGATCGTCAACCAGGTCGGCTTCATGGTGACGGGCATCGGCATTGGCACGCCGATGGCGCTGAACGGCGCGGCCTCGCACGCCTTCACGCACATCGTCTACAAGGCGCTGCTCTTGATGTCCGCGGGCGCGGTGCTCCACGTGACTGGCCGGCGCAAATGCACCGACCTCGGCGGGCTGTTCCGCACCATGCCGCTCACCACGCTCTGCGGCATCGTCGGCGCGCTGTCGATCTCGTCCTTCCCGCTGACCTCGGGCTTCGTGTCGAAGTCGATGATCTCCGACGCCGCCGCCGGCCTGCAGCTCGCGCCCGTCTGGTACCTGCTCGCCGCCGCCTCGGCCGGCGTCTTCCTGCATGCCGGCATCAAGTTCCCCTGGTTCGTCTTCTTCCAGAAGGATTCCGGCCTCAGGCCGCCCGAGCCGCCCTGGAACATGCGCGCCGCCATGGTCCTGCTGTCGGCGATCTGCATCGGGCTCGGCGTGTTCCCGGCGCCGCTCTACGCCATCCTGCCCTTCCCGGTCGACTTCGTGCCGTACACGGCGAGCCATGTCGTGTTCCAGCTGCAGCTGCTGCTGTTCTCGGGCCTCGCCTTCTTCCTGATGCTGGGCGCGCTGCAGCGCACGCTGACCATCACGCTCGACGTCGACTGGCTGTGGCGCCGCGCGGGCCGCGCGCTGCTGCGCCGGCTCGACGCCGCCTCGGACCGGCTCTGGGCGGCGATCGTCGGCGCCGCGGGCCGCGCCGCGCGCGGCTTCGCGCGCGGC
>JAKLKW010000276.1 GCA_023150455.1 Alphaproteobacteria bacterium
CCGGCTTCCGGCCTGGCTCGCCGCCTGGCCGCTGCTGCCGATCCTCATCTTCCTCTGCGTGCTGTTCGTCGTTCCCGTCGTGCAGCTTCTGTGGCTGAGCGTGATCGACAAGGCGACCGGCGCGCTGAGCGCCGTGCACTACACGCGGCTGTTCCAGGTGCCGGTCTATGTCCGGGTGTTGGCGATCACCTTCGAGACCGCCGCCTGGACCACGCTGATCTCGATCCTGGGCGGCTATCCGGTCGCCTACCTGCTGGCGACGACCACCGAGCGCCGCCGCAACACGCTGATCCTGCTGGTCCTGCTGCCGTTCTGGACCAGCTTCCTGGTGCGGACCTTCGCCTGGATCGTGCTCTTGGGGCGCAAGGGCGCGATCAACCAGTGGCTGCTCGACCTCGGGCTTGTCGACGAGCCGCTGTCGCTGATCTACAACTTCGCCGGCGTCATGGTCGGGATGAGCCACGCGCTGATGCCGCTGGCGATCCTGACCATGGTCTCGGTCATGGAGAACATCGACACCAACCTGCCGCGCGCCGCCTCCACGCTCGGCGCGCGCGGCGGCCAGGCCTTCTGGCGCATCTACTTCCCGCTGTCGCTGCCGGGGGTCGCCGCGGCCGGCCTCCTGGTGTTCATCACGGCGCTCGGCTTCTTCATCACCCCGGCGCTCCTGGGCGGAAGGCTGCAGATCATGATCACGCAGGTGATCATCGAGCAGGTGCAGGACCTGATGAACTGGGCGTTCGGCGGCGCCGTCTCGATGCTGCTGCTGGTCTCGGCGCTGGCCGTGTTCTACCTCTACGACCGCGTGCTGGGCATGTCGACGCTGGCGGGCAACGCGCCGGCGACGCAGCGCGCGGGAAGCGGCAACCGCTTCTCGCTGGCGGCCGGCTGGGTCGGCGGCAAGCTGCTGGACCTCGCGGGATGGATCTGCGACCTGGCGATGGACCTGTACGAGCGGCTGGCGCCGGCCCGCCCCGACCGGCCCGCGACGAACTGGTCGCGCGGCGTGCTGGCGGCCTCGGCCGGTCTCGTGATCGCGTTCCTGGCGGTGCCGACCTTCTTCGTGGTGCCGGTGTCGTTCACCACCGACGCCTTCATCGAATGGCCGCCCAAGCTCGGCACGCTGCGCTGGTACAACGCCTATTTCGAGTCGCCCACCTGGATTGCGGCGACCATTCGGTCGCTCGTCGTGGCGACCGTCTCGGCGGCGCTGGCGATGCTGGTCGGCGTGCCCGCGGCCTTCGTGCTGGCGCGCCAGCGCCTGGCCGGCCGCACCGTGGCGCTGGCGTTCATCCTGTCGCCCTTGATCATCCCGCGCATCATCATCGCCGTCGCGCTGTTCTACTTCTATGCGCGGATCGGGCTGATCGGCACTTCGCTGGGGCTGATCCTGGGCCATGCCGTGCTGTCGGTGCCCTATGTGGTCGTCACCATCATGGCGGTCTTGAAGAACTACGACGAGCGGCTGGACCAGGCGGCGGGCAGCCTGGGCGCCAACCGCATCAGGACCCTCTGGCACGTGACCTTCCCGCTGATCCGCGCGGGCATGATCGCGGCCTTCCTGTTCGCCTTCGTCACCTCGCTCGACGAGCTCACGATCGCGCTGTTCGTCAGCGGCGGCCTGGCGACGACTTTGCCGAAGCAGATGTGGGACGACGCGCTGCTCAAGGTGAACCCCACGCTGGCGGTGGTCTCCACCATGCTGCTGCTGTTCGTCACCGTGATGATCCTCGCCGCCGAGTATCTGCGCCGGAGCGCCGCGCGGCGATGACGCAGGCGGCGCCGCGTCGCGTGGCCGTCGTCGGCGCCGGCATCGTCGGCGCCTGCACGGCCGCCTTTCTCCAGCGCGACGGACATCGCGTCACGCTGATCGACCGGCTCGGACCCGGCGAGGGCTGCTCCTTCGGCAACGCCGGCGGCATGAGCCCCGGGTCGTGCGTGCCGGTGGCGATGCCGGGCATGCTGCGCCAGATCCCGCGGTGGCTGACCGATCCGCTCGGCCCCCTGGTCGTGCGCTGGAGCTACCTGCTGCCGGCCCTGCCCTTTCTGCTGCGCTTCCTCAGGGCCGGGCGCCGCGACCGCGTCGAGGAGATCGCCGACGGCGTCCGCGCGCTCCTGGCGCCGACCTTCGACAACTACGCGCCGCTGGCGCGGGACGCCGGCGCCGAGCACTTGGTCCATGCCGGCAGCGGGCAGATGTACGTGTGGCGCAGCGAGGCCGCCTTCCGCGGCGACGCCTACGGGCTGGAGCTGCGCCGCCGGCGCGGGGTCGATATCCAGGTGCTCGGGCGCGACGAGATCCGCCAGCACGATCCGGCCCTGGCGCCGATCTTCGAGAAGGCCGTCCTGCTGCCGCAGCACGGGCATTGCTCCGACCCGTTCCGCCTGGTGCGCCTGCTGGCCGAGCACGTGGCGCGGCGCGGGGGCACGATCCTGCGGCGCGAGGTGCGCGGCATCGACCTGGCGTCGGGCCGGGTGCGCCGGGTGGTCACGGACGGCGACCCGGTCGAGGCCGATGCCGTGGTGGTCGCCGCCCCGCTCGGCATCAGCGTGCCGCTCGAGGCGCAGCGCGGCTACCACGTGACGGTCGCCGATCCCGGCGTGATGCCGCGCCGCAACGTGATGTGGGCCGACGCGAAGTTCATGGCGACGCCGATGGACATGGGCCTGCGCTTCGCCGGCACAGTGGAGATCGCGGGCCTGGACGCGCCGCCCGACTACCGCCGCGCGCGCCGCCTGCTCGAGATGGGCCGGATCATGTACCCGGGCCTCAAGGACGCCACGGCGACCGAGTGGATGGGCCACCGGCCCTGCACGCCCGACACGCTGCCGGTGATCGACCGGGCGCCCGGCTGCGACGGCCTGTTCCTGGCCTTCGGCCACGGTCATACCGGGCTTTCGGCCGCATCGACGACAGGACGGATCGTGGCCGACCTGGTTTCCGGCCGGAAGCCGCCGATCGACCTCCGGCCCTACCGCGTCGGCCGCTTCTAGCCGTCCCGGTCAGGAGCTGTAGGCCGGCTCCTCCTCGTCCAGGATCTCCTTGATCGCCGACAGGAACAGCCCGGCGTTCTCGTGGCGCGTGCCGAAGTCGCGCAGCGCGGGCGCCAGGTTCTCCGGGATCAGCGACAGCTCGCGTCCGGTCGACATCGCCAGGACCTGCACCTGGCAGGCGCGCTCGAGGTAGTAGAGGTCGTCGAAGGCGTCCATGATCGTGTCGCCGGTCACGATCACGCCGTGGTTGCCGAGGAACAGCACGCGCTTGTCGCCGAGCTGCCGGGTCATGCGGTCGCCTTCCTCGGTCGCGGTGGCGAAGCCGTTGAAGCCTTCGTCGTAGGCGACGATGTCGTAGAACCGCGCCGCGTTCTGGTGCGTCATCATCAGGCGCCCGCCCTTGGTGCAGGCCAGCGCCGTGGCATACGGCATGTGCGTGTGCAGCACGACCTTGCGGCCCGAGTTGAGGTGCACGCGCGTGTGGATGTTGAAGCCGGTCTTCGCCGGCCTTCCTTCGCCTTCCACCGTGTCCCCCTTGTCGTCGATCACGATCAGGCGGCTCGCGGTCGCCTTCGACCAGTGCATGTTGTGCGGATTGATGAGGAACCGGTCGGGCGCCAGCATCACCGTGTAGTGGTTGCAGACCCCCTCGTGGAAGCCGATCCGCGCCGACCACCTGAGGATCGCGGCCATGTCCACCCGCGCCTGCTGCCACTCCGCCCGATTGTCGCCCCTGACCGCCATGGATTTCTCCCTCCGCACTCCGGTCGACGTCAATTGTAGCGACGTTGTCGGCGCCGGTCGCGCTCCCTATCATCCCGCCGGCGGATCGACGACGCTGCTGAAGGGGGACAGCGATGAAAGACGAGATCCTGGCATGGATCGACCGCGACAAGGATCGGCTGGTCGATTTCCTGAGCCGCTTCATCCGGGCGAAATCGCCGAACCCGCCGGGCGACACGCGCGAGGCCTTCGCGCATATCAAGTCCTTCCTGGATGCCGAGGGCCACGCCTACCGCATGATCGCGCCGAACGAGATCATGCCCAACCTGGTCGCCAGCTTCGACGCCGCCAGGCCCGGCCGCCACCTGGTGCTGAACGGGCATGTCGACGTGTTCCCGGTGGCC
>JAKLKW010000089.1 GCA_023150455.1 Alphaproteobacteria bacterium
CGTCGCCGCGCGGCGAGCAGTCGAGTCCCTCCGGCCCCGATGTCGCCAGCACGGCGAAGGGCGCCGCGTCGATGAAGCGCCGGTAGTGCGGCGTGATGCGGTCGATCTCCTTGACCAGCGACGTCTCCTGCGGCCGGCCATAGATCGCTTCCAGCTCCTCGATGGTGGTGATCGTCGACATGCGTCTCATCCGTGGACGAAGGGGCGGGCGGCAGTCTACGACGGAACGGGGCGGCGGGGTTCAGGAAGCGACGCCTGCCGGCTATACTCCGGTCCCGATGCCGGGCGACAGGGAGTGGCGATGCGATCCGGCCGAGGCGGCATGTATCTGCTGTTGACGGCGCTGCTCTGGGCGGCCACGCCGGAAGCCGCGCCGCGGACGGATGTCCCGCGCAAGCCCGCTTCGCTCGCGGGGCAGCTTCTGATCGCCGCGCCCACCATGCCCGACCCGCGCTTCGCCGGCACCGTCATCCTGATGGTGCGCCACGACCGCAGCGGCGCGCTCGGCATCGTCATCAACCGGCCCGCCGAGGAGCGCGCGCTCGCCGACGTGCTGAAGGCGGTCGGCGCGGACGATCCCGAGGCCAGCGGCAGTGTCCGCCTGTTCGCCGGCGGACCGGTGCAGCAGGAGCTCGGCTTCGTCGTGCACAGCGCCGAGTACCGCCGCGGCGACACGATTGACGTCGACGGCAAGATCGCCGTGACCGCCAATCGCGAGATCCTGCGCGACATCGCGCACGGCCAGGGCCCGCAGAAGAGCCTGATCGCCTTCGGCTACGCCGGCTGGGGACCGGGACAGCTGGAGGGCGAGATGGCCCGGCAGGACTGGTTCACCGCCCGTGCCGACCTGGGGCTCGTCTTCGACCTCGAGCGTTCACGCCTGTGGGACGAAGCCATGACGCGACGCACGCGGGAGCTGTGAAGGAAGAAAAAGAAGCGGTCGGCTTTCAGCGAACAGCCAGAAGAGAACTTTCCTTCCGGCTGAATGCTGACAGCGGATGGCTGATTGCGCTAAGTCCGTATCCTTTCCCCGAGGCCACGATTCGGAGGCAATCCGGGTATGGACGACCGTGATGCGCTGATCGCCGCGCTGCCGAAGGCCGAGCTGCACATCCACATCGAGGGCAGCCTGGAGCCCGAGATGATGTTCCAGCTCGCCGCGCGCAACGGGCTCGGCCTGCCCTATGCCGACGTGGCTGCCCTGCGGGCAGCCTACGCCTTCACCCGGCTGCAGGACTTCCTCGACCTCTACTACCAGGGCATGCAGGTGCTCCGGCGCGAGCAGGACTACTTCGACCTGGCGATGGCGTATTTCCGGCGCAGCGCCCGGCAGGGCCTCGGCTATGCCGAGATCTTCTTCGACCCGCAGGGTCACACGTCGCGCGGCGTGGCCTTTGCCACCGTCCTTGGCGGGCTCATGCGGGCGCAGGCGGTGGCGCGGGCGGAGCTCGGCATCGGCTCGCGCCTGATCATGTGCATCCTGCGCCACCTGGACGAGGCCGACGCCGAGCGCACCCTTGACCTCGCGCTGGCGCACCGCGACGCGATCGTCGGCATCGGGCTCGATTCGTCCGAGGTCGGCCATCCGCCCGCCAAGTTCCGGCGCGTCTTCCGCCGCGCGCGCGAGGCCGGGTTCCGGCTGGTCGCCCATGCCGGCGAGGAAGGCCCGCCGGCCTATGTGTGGGAGGCGCTCGACCTGCTCGGCGTCGAGCGGATCGACCATGGCAACCGCGCGCTGGAGGACGCGGCGCTGGTGCAGCGAATCGCGCGCGACCGCGTGCCAGTGACGGTCTGCCCGCTGTCGAACCTGCGGCTCTGCGTCGTCGGCGACCTCGCCGCCCATCCGCTCAAGCGCATGCTGGATCTCGGCCTCTGCGCCACGGTGAACTCGGACGACCCGGCCTATTTCGGCGGCTATGTCGGCGACAATTTCCGGGCCGCGGCGGCGGCGCTGCCGCTTGGGGCCGACGACCTCGCCCGGCTGGCGCGCAACGGCTTCGAGGCGTCCTTCGCCGCCGAAGCCGAGAAGGCGGCGATGCTGGCCGAATTCGACCGCCGTGTCGGGCGGTCGTAAGCCCTCGCGACTCGGTGGTTCATGGCGCGCGCGGTGCGGCCGGGACGCCCGGCCGCAAGCGCCCGGCGCGACCAAGCGCTCGCCGAATGCCTGACCGCCGCTCGGGCTTTGTGCTAATCGGTGGTCCAGCGGTTGGACCGGCGGCGAAGATGCGGGCGCCGCCGCGGCCGGTTCGGGCGGAGGGGCCATGAAATACATCATTGCCATCATCAAGCCGCACAAGCTCGACGACGTGCGCGAGGCGCTGATGGCCGTCGGCGTGCAGGGCCTGACCGCCGGCGAGGTGAAGGGCTTCGGCCGGCAGAAGGGCCAGACCGAGGTCTATCGCGGCGCCGAGTATGCCGTGCACTACCTGCCCAAGGTGAAGATCGAGATCGCCCTCGACGACGAGTTGGCCGAGCGCGCGGTCGAGGCGATCCGCGCCAGCGCGCATACCGGGCGCATCGGCGACGGCAAGGTCTTCGTGCTCGACCTGCAGCAGGTCGTGCGCATCCGCACGGGCGAGACGGGCTCCGACGCCCTCTGACCCGACGCTTCCGTGAGCATGCGCGCCGGGCAGCCGGGCTATAGTGCCGCGATGCGACGCGATCACACGCTCATGGATGGGGCAATCGTCATGGACGGGCCCGTGCTCGCCTTCGGCGGGCCCTACAGCAACCTGGAGGCGACCGAGGCCGTGCTGGCGGAGGCGGCGCGCCGCCGCATCCCGTCCGGCCGCGTGGTGTGCACCGGCGACGTGGTCGCCTATTGCGCCGATGCGCGCGCGACATCGGACCTGGTGCGCGGATCGGGCATCCACGCCGTCATGGGCAATTGCGAGGAGTCGCTCGGGCATGCGGCCGCCGATTGCGGCTGCGGCTTCGACGCGGACAGTGCCTGCAACGCGCTGGCCGTCGCATGGTACGCGCATGCCGACCGCAGCCTCGACGCCGGCACGCGCGCCTGGATGCGGGCGCTGCCGCGGCGGCTCGACCTGCTGATCGGCGGGCGGCGCCTGGCGGTCGTGCATGGCAGCGTGCGCCAGATCAACCGCTTCGTCTTCGCCTCGACGCCCGAATCGGAGAAGAACGCCGAGCTCGATCACCTGGCCCATGGCGGTGCGGCCTGCGACGGGGTGATCGGCGGACATTGCGGCCTGCCCTTCACGCAGGCGATCGGCGGGCGCCTCTGGCACAATCCCGGCGCCGTCGGCCTGCCGGCGAACGACGGCACGCCGCGCGTCTGGTACAGCGTCCTCCATCCGACGGCAGACGGAGTCGAGGTCGAGCTGTGCGCGCTCGGCTACGCGCACGAGCGCGCGGCCGCCAAGATGCGCGAAGCCGGTCTGCCCGCGGGCTACGCCGAGGCGCTCATGAGCGGCCTGTGGCCGAGCTGCGACGTGCTGCCGCCGGCGGAGCGCGCGCAGCGCGGCCGTCCGCTCCGGCCCGGCCGCTTGCGCTGGGCGGGTGCCCTGGAACCGATGGCGGCCCTGTCGTGAGCGCGACCGCGGGGAAGCCGGCGCAGGTCGTCGTCGCCGGCGGCGGCATCGGCGGCATCGCCGCGGCGCTTGGCCTCGCGCGCCAGGGCTTCGCCGCCACCGTGCTGGATGCCGGCGCCGAGCTCGGCGAGATCGGCGCCGGCATCCAGCTCGGCCCTAATGCGTTCCACGCGCCGACCGGCTCGGCGTCGGCGCCGCCGCGCTCGATGGCGCGGTCCATATCGACAAGCTGGTGCTGATGGACGGGATCGGCGGCAAGACGCCGGAGCAGCTCTATGACGGGCTCGAGTGGATCTATGGCAGCACCGCCGTGCCGGCGGGCGCTACCGCAGGAACTCCGGGCTGATCTGGCGCGGCAGGAACAGCACGACATCGGGCCAGACGATCACCAGCGCCAGCACGCCCAGCATCGGCAGCAGCATGATCGTCGTGTCCTTGAGCGCGTCGATCATGCGGATGCCGCCGATGGCGCAGGAGATCATCAGGCACAGGCCGTAGGGCGGCGTCACCAGGCCGAAGGCGAGCGAGACGATGCCGATCATGGCGAAGTGGATCGGGTCCATCGCCACCGCCTTGGCGAGCGGCTGCAGGATGGTGCCGACGATGATGATGGCGGGGATGGCGTCGAGGAAGCAGCCGACCACGAGGAACACCGCCGCGATGAAGAACCCCGCGGCCATGTGGCCCATGCCCCAGCTCAGGACATTGGTGAGCAGCATCTTCGGGATCTGGTAGTAGGCGAGCAGCCAGCCGAAGGCGCTGGCGGTGCCGACGCAGAACAGCGCCACCGCGGCGAGCTTGCCGGTGTCGAGCAGCGCGTGGTGCAGGCCCTTCAAGTCCATCTGGCGGTAGATGAAGATCGAGAGGGTCGCGGCGTAGAGCACGGCGATGCAGGCCGACTCGGTCGCGGTGAACCAGCCGAAGATCTTGCCGCCGATGATGATCACCGGCGTCATCAGCGCCGGCACCGACACGGCGATGGCCCGCAGGAGCTCGAGGAAGGTCGCGCGCTTGTAGGTGGGATAGCCGCGGCGCTTGGCATAGGCATAGACCGTGCCCATCTGCACGAAGCCGATCAGCAGGCCCGGCACGATGCCGGCGAGGAACAGGCCGCCGATCGAAACGGTCAAGACGCCGCCCCAGACGATCATCAGGATCGACGGCGGCACGATCACCGCCAGCACCGCCGAGACGGCGGTGATCGCAACCGAGAAGCTGAGGTCGTAGCCTTCCTTGGTCTGCGCCTCGATGAAGATCTTCGACTGGCTGGCGGCATCGGCGGTCGAGGAGCCCGAGATGCCGGCGAAGAAGATCGACAGCACGACGTTGATCTGCGCCAGGCCGCCGGGCAGATGGCCGACCAGCGCGCGCGACAGCCGCACCAGGCGGTCGGTGATGCCGCCGACGTTCATCAGGTTCGCGGTCAGGAGGAAGAACGGCACCGCCAGCAGGATGAACGAGTTGAACGCGTTGAAGGTCTCGCCGACCATGTTCATGGGCGAGAGATGCGGCTCGATCAGCATGATCGGCAGGCAGGCCAGGCCGAGCGCGACCGCCACCGGCACGCGCAGCGCCAGGAGCCCGAAGAAGACGCCGAACAGGATCAGGCTGGCCTGGCCGGCCGTCAGCATGGTGGCGGCGGTCATGGCGCGCGCCCCATCAGCACCATGAGGCTGTCGTACATGCGCTCGCCCTGGAACGCGATCCAGGTGGCGCCCGTCACCGGCCAGGCGATGTGGATGTACCAGAGCGGCAGCTCGGCCAGCTCGGAGATGCGGTTCATGGCGAACTGCGTGAACTCGATGCCCCACCACAGGAAGACCACCGCGAACACCAGGATGAACGCGCCGGCCACCAGGTTGAGCGCGGCCTCGGCGCGGGCGCCGAGCCGCGGCCACAGGTCGACGGTGAAATGCGCGCCCTCGCGGATGCCGACGTTCGAGCCGAGCATGATCAGCCACACGAACAGGAAGCGCGCCATCTCCTCGGTCCAGATGTAGCGCGGGATGATCTCGGTGAAGCGCGAGAAGATCTGCAGGCTGACCGGGATGATGAGGATCGCCACGCTCATGACCAGCAGCCAGGACAGCGCCTGGCTGTACCAATGGGTCACGCGGCGGGCCAGGCTCCGCGGCTCGCTGATGGTCATGAGGAAACCCTAAGGAAGCGGTCGCAGGAACGCGGCCGGCGGCGCCGCTTGCGGCCCCGCCGGCGCGCGGAGACGCTACTTGATCGCGTTGATCTTCGCCAGGATCTGCTCGGCCCCGATCTCCTTCGCATAGGCTTCCATGACCGGGTCGACCAGCTTCTTCATCTGCGCGCGGTCGGAAAAGGCAACGCGCTTCAGCTTGCCGGCCTTCTCCAGCGCGACCAGCTTGGCCTCGTCCTCGCTCGATTCGACCTGGCGGCCATAGGCGCCGGCTTCCTTGCCGGCCTTGAGGATCGCGGCCTGCAAGTCCTTGTCGAGCTTCTTGAAGGTCTTCGCCGAGAAGCACAGCGGCCGGATCGTGATGGCGTGCTGCGTCATGTTCAGGTTCGGGCCGACCTCGTAGAACTTCATCTGCTCGACGCCCGCGGCCTCGTTCTCGCCGGCCTCGATCACGCCGTTCTGGATGGCGTTGTAGACCTCGTTGTAGGCGATCACGGTCGGCGCCATGCCGGTGGCGGCGAAGGTCTTGGACCAGATCGGCGCGCCCTGCACGCGCACCTTGAGGCCCTTCATCTCGGCCAGGTTCTTGACCGGCTTGTTGGCGAAGACGTTGCGCGTGCCGCCGCCCGCGTAGCCGATCAGCATGACCTCGGCCTTCTGCTCGATCTCGTCGGCGACCGGCTTCAGCACGTCGGCGTCGAGCACCTTGTTCCAATGGTCGAGGTCGCGGAACAGGAACGGCGCGTCGATGAAGGGTGCCGCCTTGGAGAAGGTCGACATGTGCGCCGGCGAGACGATGGCGTAGTCGACCGCGCGGCCCTGCGCCATGTACTCGAAATACTGCTTCTCGAGGCCGAGCTGGCTGTTCTTGTGCAGCACGAAGTTGATCGGCTTGCCGTAGTACTTCTTCACCAGCTCCTCGAAGCGCACCATGGCCTTGGTGAAGGCGTGGTCGTCGTTGAACTGGGACGCGCCGTTGAGCGTGATCCCCTGGCCCAGCGCGGGGCCGGCCGCGAGGCCGGTCGCGGCGGCGAGCGCGACGGCGCTGGCCAGCAGTGCTCTGCGTAGCATGGTTCCTCCCTCGAACACGGCAGATTGTTGACAATTCCCCATATAACGGGGCTGCGATGCGCGCAATCCCCTGAAAAGAGTATACGGGTTGCCTCCGACGCGCGAAAGCCCGAACGCCGGACCCGCTCCGCTGCGGCCCCCGACAAATCACCGGCCCGTTCACCGGCCTGTGCGGGACATGCTCTGGTATTCCAGGCTAGATTGCACCCGACTCGCAACCGCGGCACGCTGGAGCGCCGGAGAGAGTGCGGGCAATGGAGGGAACGATGAAGGCGATCCGCTTGGCGCGGGTGGCATTCGCCACCGCCGCGCTTCTGTTCGGTCTTTCGGTCCAGCCGGCACCGTCCGCGGCGCAGCCGGTCCAGGTGTCGCTGGGCGACACGGTCTCGGTCGAGACCCTCGCCATGGTGATCGCGCTCGAGCGCGCCAAGGAGAAGGGCGTCGACTACAAGCTGACCTCGTTCGCGAAGGAGGACCTCGCGATCCAGGCGGTGATCGGCGGCCAGGCCGATCTCGGCATCGCCACGCCCTACGCGGTCATGGAGAAGACCAAGGCGCCGCTGCGCGGCCTGTTCCAGCTGACCCACCTCGTCTTCTTCGCCGTCGCCGACAAGTCGATCAAGGACTGGAAGGCGCTCGACGGCCAGCCCATGACCTTCCACGCGCGCGGCAGCGGCACCGAGGCGATCGGCAACATCCTGGCGGCGCGCAACGGCATCAAGTTCGGCCAGCGCAACTACATCGCCGGGTCGGAGAACCGCCTCGTCGCCATGATGAACGGCCAGATCAAGGCGACCATCCTCGACCTCGCCAACAAGAACCTGCTGCTGCAGAAGGGCGGCGACAAGTTCCACGTCCTGCCCGGCCTGCCGAACCCGGCGAGCGACGAGATCCTCTACGCCACGACCGCGTGGATCGGGAAGAACGGCGCCAAGGTCGACACCATCGTCGAGGAATACTATCGCCTTTGGACGGAGATGGCGAAGAACCCCGCGATGATCGAGGCCGAGCGCGCGAAGCGCGGCCTGCTCAAGGACCAGCCCAAGGAGGTGCTGGCCAACGTCACCAAGTTCTACACCCAGGGCGTGCAGGAAGGCGTGTTCAGCAAGAACGGCGGCGGGCCCGAGGCGGTGAAGTCCGACTTCGACTTCTACGTCGAGGCCGGGCACCTGAAGGGCCCGGCCGGCGCGCTCAAGGTCGAGGACTACTGGACGCTCGGGCCGCTCGAGAAGGCCCGCAAGAAGGTGGGCAGCTGAGCCTCGCGACCGCACGGCCGGCGACGGAGGGCGGGCGGCCGGCGCCCGCCCTGCTGCGGCGCGTGGCGGCGGCGCCCTGGGCGCTGCGCGCGGCCTCGTTCGTCGTCGTCTTCGCCGCCTGGGAGTATGCCGGGCGCCTGCCGGTCAACCCGGCCTTTCCGCCGTTCAGCGACACGCTCGTCGCCGCCGGCGAGATGGTGGCCGATCTCTCGCTGGTCGCGGCGCTTGGCGTCACGCTGTGGCCGCTCGCCGTCGGCGTCGCGCTGTCGTCGCTCGCCGGGGTCGCCGCCGGCGTGGCGATGGGGCTCAGCCGGCGCGCGGAATGGCTCTTCGTGCCGGTCTTCATCGTGCTGCAGGCGGCGCCGCTGGCGGCCTTGATACCGATCCTGGTGCTGGCCTACGGCGTCGGCCTGCTCAGCAAGGTGATGACGGTCTGCATCATGGCCATGCCGGTGATCGTGCTGAACTCGTTCAAGGCGATCCGGCACGCGCCCAGCTCGCTGATCGAGATGGGCCACTCGTTCCTCGGCAGCCGGCGGCAGATCATCGCCAAGGTGATCCTGCCGGCGGCGAGCCCCGTGATCTTCGCCGGGCTGCGCCTCGGGCTTGCCGCCGGCTTCATCGGCGCCATCCTGGCCGAGCTGCTGATCAGCCCGACCGGCATCGGCGACCTCATCACCTATCACCAGTCCGTCGCGGATTACCCGAAGATGTATGCCGCCATCGCCACCGTGATCGTGCTTTCCGTGCTCTTCATCGGCCTCTTGGACCGTGCCGAGATCGCCCTGTTCCGACCCGAGCGGAGGTCGGCGCGATGAACCGCGTGGTCGCCCTGCGCGCCGGTCCCGCCGTGGCCGAGCCGATGGTCGAGGTGCGCGGCCTGTCGAAGGTCTATCCCGGCGGGGTCGAGGCGCTCAGCGACATCACGCTCAATTTCCCCAAGGGCAAGCTGACGACGCTGCTCGGGCCGTCCGGCTGCGGCAAGACCACGCTGTTGAAGATCGTCGCCGGCCTCATCCCCGCGAGTGCGGGCGAGGTCAGCGTCGGCGGACGCAAGGTGACCGGTCCGGGCCCGGAGCGCGCCTTCGTGTTCCAGGACTTCGCGCTGCTGCCCTGGGCCACGGTGCTGCGCAACGTCGCCTTCGGCCTCGAGCTGCGCGGCACGGGGCGCTGGGAGCGCGAGGCGACCGCCCGGCGCCACATCGAGGAAGTGGGCCTGAAGGGCTTCGAGGACGCCTATCCGCACCAGCTCTCCGGCGGCATGCGCCAGCGCGTCGGCCTCGCCCGCGCGCTCGCGGTCGACGCCGAGGTGCTGCTGATGGACGAGCCGTTCTCGGCCGTCGACGAGCAGACCCGGCGCAAGTTCCAGGAGGACCTGCTGGCGCTGGTCGCCGGCAAGGGCAAGACCTTCCTGTTCGTGACCCACAGCATCGAGGAGGCGGTCTACGTCTCCAACCGCATCGTCCTCTTGTCGCGCCGCCCCAGCCGCGTGTCCGAGATCATCGAGCCCGACATCCCGCGCGACCTGCCGCCCGACCGCATCCGCCGCCACTCCGCCTACATCGACACGGTCGAGGAGATCTGGCAGGGGCTGAAGCGGTACCTCGAGTAGGTGGGCGCACGGTGATGCATCGGATGCTCGCTCCCCGGTCCCTCGCCCGCCGCAGGCGGGAGACGGTCTTCCCATGACCCTCTTCGGCCTGCGCGTGCCGATGGTGGCGTCGCTCGTGCTGTGGGCGGCACTGTGGGAGGTCGTCGGGCAGGCGGGCGCGACCATCCTGATCCCGCCGCTGTCGCACGTGCTGGTTCGCCTGGTCGAGATCGTGCCGACCGAGAGCTTCGCCGAGGCGCTGGGGCTGACGGCGCGGGCCTTCGTGCTCGGCACCGGGATCGCGGTGCTCGCGGGCGTGCCGCTCGGCGTGCTGATGGGGCGCTGGGAGCCGGCCGACCGGCTGATGCTGCCCTGGGTCAACGTGTTCGTCAGCGCCCCGCTGTCGGCGCTGGTGCCGGTGATCATGGCGCTGTTCGGCTTCGGCGAGCTGACGATCGTGCTGACCGTCGTGCTGTTCGCGATCTGGATCATCGTGCTCGACGCGCGCGCCGGCGCGCGCGCCGTGTCGCCGTCGTTGAGCGAGATGGCGCAGAGCTACGGCGCCGGGCCGCTCCAGGCCTTCGCCAAGGTCTACCTGCGCGCCGCCCTGCCCGAGATCCTGGCCGGCATCCGCCTCGGCCTCGTGCGCGCCGTCAAGGGCGTGATCATCGGCCAGCTGCTGGTCTCGGTGGTCGGCTTCGGCCACATGTTCGAGATCTATTCCTCGAACTTCCTGATGGAGCACATGTGGGCGCTGCTGCTCGTGCTGTTCGCGCTCGCCTTCGCCATCGACGGCGTGTTCGCGCGGCTGGAGAAGCGCGTGGAGTACTACGCGGCGGCGCGGCAGTAGGCGGCCGCTAGACCAGCGCGTAGATCATCAGCGCGCAGGAGAGCACGTAGATCACGAGGAACAGCCCGCCGGAGCGCAGCAGGCCGCCGGACTGGCGCTGGGCGTTCAGGTCGCGCCGCAAGGCGCGGGCACCGCTCGGCGCCCCGATCGCCGCATCGCTGGCGCGGGCGACCAGATCCGGCATCGGCGGCTCCGGCAGCGCCGGCGGTTCCGCGGTCGCGGTCGCGACGTCCGCAGGCGGAACGGAAGAGGCGGTGGGCTTCTGGACCGGCGCCGGCGCCGGCTCGATCGGACGCTCAAGCCCGACCAAGGGCATGTCTGCGCCCGGCATGCTCGCCGTCTTGCGGCGCTGGATCAGGTCCGCGGTCAACGAGCCGGCTGCGGCCATCGGCGCCGCGCGGCCTTTCACGGCCAGAACCGGCGGCTCGGCGAAATCGGGCTCGGCGGTGAGCTCGGCGGTCATGGCTCGAACCTCCGTCCGTCAGGACTGCGGGTTGCGGTCGGCCAGCGAGGCGTGCACCCAGTCCTGCGTCAGGACCTCGGGCCCGAGCTGGTCGACATACCGGGTCACCGCTTCGGTGATCAGGTCGTTCATGCTGCGATGAAGGTGCCGCGCGCTGAGCTTGACCTTGTGGTGCAAATCGGGCCGCGTGCGCAGCGTCATGCGGATGCGCGAGCGCAACGCCGTCTCGGCGGCGGACCCCGCCCGCGCCTCCGCGACGAAGGCGGGCGCCGTCGCACCGATTGGCGGCGGAACCGTTTCCGGCGTGGCGGCGGCGACGGGCCTCGGCGCCACAGCCGGCTCCGCCGGCGACAGGAGCGAAATCGTCGTCTTGGCGGCCAGTCCGGCGCCGAATGGGCCGGGCGCGCTGAACGCCGCCGGGACGGCGTGGCCCTTGCGGGCGAGCAACGCGCTGGTCAGCGAGGCCGGGGCGCTGTTGCTCACTTGCCTACTCCCGGCACGCCGTCATACGCGGCGTGGGTCTGGATCATGCCGCTCGGGCGCTCCGGCATCGGCGGCGTGGCGGCCGGCTTGCCGTCCAGCCGCTCGAGCCGTCCGGCGAGATAGCGCCACAGCATCTCGATCTCCTCGCTCGAGCGCTGTGCGCCGCTGACTTCCATGACGGTGCGCCCGTCGATCATGCTCGAGGCGTATTCCGTGCGGTTATAGACGATGGTCGGCGCGACGGTGCCGTGCTGCGACAGGGCGACGGCGGCTTCGGTCGTGATGCGCGCGCGCGGCGCGGCGCTGCTGATGACGAACACCATCGGCTTGTCGAGGCTCTCGACCAGGTCGACGGTGGGTCCGGTGGCGGCGAGGTCGTGCGGGCTCGGGCGCACCGGGATCACGGCCAGGTCGCAGACCTTGAGCACGTCGTGGATCGTCCAGGTGATCGCCGGCGGCGTGTCGATGACCAGGAGCTTCGTGCCGGACTGGCGCAGCGCCGCGACGTGCTCCGCGAGCTGGGGCATCGTGGTCTGCACCAGTACCGGCGTCTCGGCCTGGCGCGAGTTCCACCACTTGGTCAGGCTGCCCTGCGGGTCGCAATCGATCAGCGCCACCGGTCCGGCGCCGGCGCGTTCCGCCTGGACGGCGATGTGGCCGGACAAGGTTGTCTTGCCGGTGCCGCCCTTCTGCGAAGTGACCGCGATGACCTTCATGTCGTCCCCCAGGACTCGACCACAGGATGCCGAAATGAATAAACGAGCAATGATGAAAGTCCCGTTAACGGAGCGGTAAGGATTTGAGATCAACTTCCCATGGATTTGGCAAGTATTTGACGGAATCGGTCAGATCAGCCACGGTGCCACGCAGCGCTCGAACGTGTCGATGAAGGCGGCGAGCAAAGGCGGGTCGGCGGCGCGGCTCTGGCGCACCTGGACGAAGGTGAAGTCGATCGCGGGCTCGAACGGGCGCACGATGCCGCCGCGCGCGGCGAAGGCCTCGGCGGTGAACGGCTCGATGATGCTGAGGCCCAGCCCGCGCTCGACCAGGCTGCAGATCGTCGCCGACCAGTGGCCCTCGAGCTCCAGGCGGCGCTGCACGTTGGCGGCCTCGAACGCGGCGTCGATCTTCATGCGCGTCATCGTTCGGTCGGCCAGCGAGATGAAGGGCTCGCCCTCGAGATCGCCGATATTGATCACCTTGCGGCGCGCGAGCTTGTGGCTGGGCGGCAGCACGCAGACGCAGCGCACGCGCTTGACCGGCCCGACCACGACGCCGGCGCGGTCGACCGGCGTCATGACAAAGCCGATGTCGAACTGGCGCGTGCGGATGCGGTCGATCGCGGCCTCGTTGTCGTAGGAGTGAAGCGCGACGGCGACGCCGGCGTGATCGCGCAGGAACTCCTCGACGACCATCGGCAGGAAGGAATGCATCATCGCGGCCACGCCGCAGATGCGCAAATTACCGCCCAGCTGCTCGCGAATGCGCTGAGCCGCGCGCTCGATCTTCTCGACGCCGATGAAGGATCGCTCGACCTCGGCGTAGAGCGCCAGCGCCTCTTCCGTCGGCTGCAACCCGCCCTTGCGGCGGCGGAACAGCGTGAGGCCGAGATGCGCCTCCATGTCGCGCACCAGCCGGCTGACCGCCGGCTGCGTCACGTTCAGGACCTCGGCCGCGCGCGTGATGCCGCGCGAGACGATGACGGCGCGAAACGCCTCGATCTGCCGGAAACTGAGCATGGACATATAATACGAGGTGATGATCTTACGTTGTAAATGCAATTTGACATTATAATGGGATTCTCCTGGAATGACGACCCGTGACTCCTCGGGGTTATGGGAGAGCAGACTCATGACATTCACGCCGAAACTCGTTCTTGCCGCCCTGGCATTGACCTTGGGCGCCATGACGCCGGCTTCCGCCGCGGGCGAGCTGCCGCCGGCGCCGGACATCCTCAAGAAGGCCGGCGTGCTGAAGGCCGGCGTCAAATGCGACTACCCGCCCGACGGGTTCCTCGACGCGCAGGGCAAGCCGCAGGGCATCGAGGTCAACATGGCGAAGCAGGTCGCGGCCTATGCGCTGGGCGACGCGTCGAAGGTCGAGCTCGCCTGCGTGACCGCGGCCAACCGCATCCCGATGCTGACCGGCGGCAAGGTCGACATGCTGATCGCCACGCTCGGCATCAGCGAGGAGCGCGCCAAGGTGATCGACTTCTCCGATCCCTATGCCTGGGGTGCCAGCGACGTGCTGGTGCTGAAGGACAGCCCGGTCAAGAAGCTGGCCGAGTTCAAGGGCAAGACGGTGATCGTGCTGAAGGGCGCCTGGCAGATCGGCTGGTTCGAGAAGAACCTGCCCGAGGTCAACCTGTTGAAGCTCGACAACGTGTCCGACGGGCTGCAGGCGCTGATGCAGGGCCGCGGCGACGGCTATGCGCACGACTACGCGGTGCTGGTCGGCATCGCCAAGAACAACCCGAAGGCGCGGCTGGTCGGCGAGTTCTACCAGATCGGCTTCCGCGGCGCCGGCTTCCGCAAGGGCGAGACCGCGCTGCGCGAATACGTCAATGCGGCGATGAAGAAGGCTTATGTCGACGGGCTGGTCGCCAAGTGGGTCAAGGACTACGTCGAGCCCGACCTGCAGCAGGTGACGATCGACACCTGGAACCTGGCCAAGCGGCCCAAGGCGGATTGAGGGCATGCGCCGGCGCCAACGCGTGGCGCCGGCGCTCCTCATCCTTCGAGACGCTCGCTCCTGAGCTTGCCGAAGGGGCTCGCTCCGCGGGATGACGGTTTCGACCGAATCGCGTCATCGTGTGGAGGCCGAAGGCCGTCTCGAAAGATGAGGGGCGCGCAACGACGCGCTGCAGCTGCCATTCATGCACTACCAGTTCGACGTCGGCTACATCTGGGCCAACGGGCCGGCGCTGCTCGGCGGCCTGCTGACGACGCTCAAGGTCAGCGTCGTCAGCATCCTGATCGCCGCCCTGATCGGGCTCGTCGGCGCTGCGCTGCGCGTGCTGAAGGTGCCGGTGCTGTCGCAGCTCGTCTGGTTCTACGTCAGCTTCATCCGCAACACCCCGCTGCTGGCGCAGCTCTTCTTCATCTTCTTCGGCCTGCCGGCGATCGGGCTGGGCCTGTCGATCTACGGCTCGGGCGTGCTGGCGCTGGCGGCCTGGGGCGGCGCCTATAACGTCGAGAACGTACGCGGCGGCTTCCTTGCCGTGCCCAAGGGGCTGAACGAAGCTGCGCGCTCGCTGGGCCTGACGCCGTCGCGCTACATCCTGCTGATCGCCATTCCTGTGGGCCTGCGCGTCAGCATCCCGGCGATGCTGAACACCGCAGTGTCGGTGCTCAAGAACTCCGCCTATCTGCAGGCGATCGGCTTGGCGGAGCTCACCTTCGTAGCGATGGAGAAGGTCGCCAGCGAGTTTCGCACGCTGGAGATGTTCGCGGCGATCGGCGTGCTCTATCTCGCCCTGGTGCTGATCCTGTCCTGGCTCGTGCGCCGGCTCGAGCACGTGCTGCAACGCCCCTTCAGGGAGCGTTGAGGCGATGCAGCTGGTCCTGGACAATCTCGGCTTCTTCCTCGCAGGCCTCGGCCGCACCTTCTGGCTGGCCTCGGCGACGCTGATGATCGCGACGGTGATCTCGGCGTTCGTCGGCACGCTGAGCGTCACGCGCTCGCGGCCGCTGCGCGTGGTCGCGCTGGTCTATGTCGAGTTCTTCCGCGACATTCCGCTGCTGGTCAACGTGCTGTTTGTCTATTTCGGCGCGCCGCTGATCGGCATCCCGCTCGACCCCTTCGCCGCCTCGATCGTCAGCTTCTCGCTGTGGGGCGGCGCCAACGGGGCCGAGATCGTGCGCGGCGGCTTCAACGCGGTGCCGAAGCACCAGCGCGTCAGCGCCACGGCGCTCGGCCTCAAGCGCTGGGAGATCTACTGGTTCGTGCTGGCGCCGCAGGCGATCCTGCCGATGCTGCCGCCCTTCACCGGGCTGTTCACGCTCCTGGTGCAGGCGACCTCGCTTGCCTCGCTGGTCGGCGTCACCGAGTTCTTCCGCGTCGCGCAGATCGTGATCGAGCGCACGACGATCGCGCAGGGCTACAGCCCGGCCTTCTTCATCTACGGCGGCGTGCTGGTCTCGTACTACGCGATCTGCTCGATGCTGACCGCCGGCACGCATCGGCTGGAGCGCCGCATCGCCGACCGCACCGCGCGGCTGAAGCCGGAGAAGCAGCCGGCCACGCCCGTCGTCAAGGCGCGCCCGCAAGAGAGTCTCTAGAAAGGAGCACGCATGTCGTCGCAGGTCAGTGGCCTTCTGAAGGAGTCGATCGCGCCCGAGCTGCAGGACGCGCTGTTCCGCCCCGGCCTCGAGCGCGACTTCCCGCTCGTCCTGCCCTACATGACCGAGATCAACAAGGCGCATGTGCTGATGCTGTGCGAGACCGGCATCATCTCCCGCGATGTCGCGCGCAAGCTCGCCCGCGCCATATTGGACGTCGAGCGCGCCGGCCCCGGCGCCTTCCGCCTCGATGCCGCGCTCGAGGATCCCTATTTCAACTACGAGGCGCGCATCATCCAGGCGACCGGGCCCGAGATCGGCGGCCGCATGCACATCGCGCGCAGCCGCAACGACTTGAAGGCGGCGCAGGACCGGCTGCGGGCGCGCGACAAGGCGCTGAAGGTGCTGGCGGGCGAGGTCGCGGTGCGCCGCGCGCTGCTGGCGAGCGCCGGGCGGCACGCCGGCGTCGTCATGCCGGGCTACACGCATCTGCAGCCGGCGCAGCCGCTGACCTTCGGCTACTACCTGCTGGGCCTGGCGCATGCGTTCGAGCGCGACCACGACCGGCTGGCCGGCGGCTACGCGCGCATCAACCTGAACCCGCTCGGCGCCGGCGCGCTGGCCGGCACGTCCTTCCCGATCGACCGCCGCCGCACGACCGGGCTGCTCGGCTTCGCGCGCGTCGATCCGCACGCCCAGGACGCCGTCGCCTCGCGCGACTACCTGGTCGAGCTGCTGGCCAACTGCTCGCTGATGGCGGTGACCTGGGGCCGGCTGGCGCAGGACTTCTACGTCATGACCAGCTACGAGTTCGCCACGCTGACCTTCCCCGACCGCATCGCCGGCACGTCAAGCATGATGCCGCAGAAGAAGAACATGGTGGTGCTGGAAGCCTTGAAGGCGCGCGGCGCGACCGTGCTCGGTGCCTATGTCGGCGCCATCGCCGGGGTGAAGGGCACGAATTTCACGCTGACGGTCGACGGCGCGCGCGACGGGTTCCGCTGGGCCTGGATGGCGCTGGACGACACGATCGATGCGTTGACCGTGCTGCGCGTCGCCGTCGACGAGGCCGTGCCGCTGCCCGAGCGCATGCTCGAGCTGGTGCTCGCCAACTACTCGACTGCGACGGACCTCGCCGACGCGCTGGTGCGCGAGAACGTGCTGTCGTTCCGCGAGGCGCATCACGTCGTCGGCGGCGCCGTGCGCCTGGCGATCGAGCGCAAGATCCCGGCGGACCGGATGGACGCGGCATTGATCGCCGAGGCGGCGCTGCAAGTGCTCGGCCGCAAGGTCGCGCTCGACGCGCGCGTGGTCGCCGAGGCGGTCGATCCCGTGCGCGCGGCCGAGCGGCGCGCCGGCACCGGCGGCCCGGCCAAGGCCGACATGGCGGCAATGCAGCAGGCGCTGCGGGCCCGGCTCGACGGCGACGCCGCTTGGCTGACGGCTGAGCATGCGCGCCTGGCCGCGGCGAAACAGCGCCTGGACGAGCAATTCGCGTCGCTGGCCGAGACTGCGCTGCAGGAAGCCCGATGATTCCCCTGATCGAATGCCCCCTGATTGAATGTCGGGGCCTGACCAAGGTCTATGGCGCGATCCGCGCGCTCGACGGCGTCGATCTTGCCGTGCAGCGCGGCGAGGTGGTCGTGGTGATCGGCCCGAGCGGCTCGGGCAAGAGCACGCTGATCCGCTGCCTGAACGGGCTCGAGGAGGCGGACAGCGGCGAGATCCGCATCGACGGCGCGTCGGTCGACGCGCACTCGCCGGCGCAATGGCGTGGCGTGCGCCAGCGCATCGGCATGGTGTTCCAGGACTATTCGCTGTTCCCGCACATGACGGTCTTGCACAACATCATGCTCGCCCCGGTGCGCAGCGGCCGCCGCACGGCCGCGGCGGCGAAGCAGGATGCGTACCGCCTGCTGGCGCGGGTCGGGCTCGAGGACAAGGCGCAGGTCTTCCCGGCGCAGCTCTCGGGCGGCCAGCAGCAGCGGGTGGCGATCGTGCGCGCCCTGGCGATGGCGCCGGAATCGATCCTGTTCGACGAGCCGACCTCGGCCCTGGATCCCGAGATGATCCGCGAGGTGCTCGACGTGATCCGCGCCCTGTCGCGCGACGGCATGACCATGATCGTCGTCAGCCACGAGATGGGCTTCGCGCGCGAGGCGGCGGACCGCGTGATCTTCATGGATCAGGGGCGCGTGGTCGAGGACGGCCGGCCCGACCGGCTGTTCGGCGCGCCCAGTCAGGATCGTACGCGGCGCTTCCTGGCGCAGATTCTGTAAGGCCGCGGTTCGCCGTGACGGAAACGCGAAACCGGCATTCCCCATCATGGCCGGGCGAAGACCCGGCCATCCACGCTTCAACTCGGTGCCGCTCGCGTAGAAGCGTGCCCTTCGACAAGAGCGCCGGAGTCCGGCTCGGAGGCCGGCCATGACGACCGATGAAATGTGAGCGGCGGAGGACCAATCATGCCCAATCACTCCATTTTCGCCGACGACTTCCAGGTGAAGCCCTATTGGTGGGACGCGGCACCGCCCGAGGACGCGTCCTCGGAGCCCTTGCCCGACACGGTCGATGTCGCCGTGGTCGGCAGCGGCTTTTGCGGGCTGGTGGCAGCAGCCGAGTTGGCGCGCGCGGGAATGCGTACGGCGGTGCTCGATGGCGGGCCGCTCGGCTTCGGCGCGAGCTCGCGCAGCGGCGGCATGGTATCGAGCGGGCAGAAGCTCGTGATCACCGGCGCCTACAGGGTGTTCGGCGACGGCAATGCCGAGCGCGTGTTCGCGGAATCGAAGGCCTCGTTCGAGTTCATCACCAGCCTGATCCGGCGCGAGGCCCTCGATGCCGACTACCAGGGCTGCGGCCGCTTCTTCGCCGCCTATACCGCGGGCGACCTCGAGACGCTGAAGTCGCATGCGGTGCTGCTGCACGAGCGCACCGGGGTCAAGGCGCATATCCTGTCGCCGGGCGAGCAGCGCCAGGAGATCGGCTCCGACTTCTTCCATGGCGGCATGGTGGTCGAGGATTACGGCGGGCTGCACCCGGCCAAGTACAACCGGTCGCTGCGCCGCCTGGCGCGCGGCGCCGGCGCCACGCTGCATTCGCACGCGCGCGTCCAGGGCACCATGCCCGATGCCGGCGGCGGGCGCATCGTCCTGACCGAGCGCGGCCGCATCAAGGCCAGGGAGGTCGTGATCGCGACCAACGGCTACACCGACAAGGCGGTGCCGTATCTGCGCCGGCGGATCGTCCCGGTCGCCAGCTACATCGTCGCGACCGAGGAGCTGCCGAAGGATGTGATGGACGACATCCTGCCGCGCCGGCGCATGATGTCGGACACCAGGAAGGAGCTCGACTATTTCCGCCCGTCGCCGGACGGGCGCCGGCTGCTGTTCGGCTGCCGGCCCAGCGTGTTTGACAAGGACGAGCGCGCGATCGCGCGCGGCATTTACCGGCGCATGTGCCAGGTCTACCCGCAGCTCGAGGGCCGCAAGCTGACCCATGCCTGGCGCGGCTTCGTCGGCATGACCTTCGACAAGGTGCCGCACATGGGCACCTACGAGGGCGTGCACTACGCCATGGGCTGCAACGGCAACGGCGTCGCCATGGCGACCTATCTCGGGTTCCAGACGGCGCTCAAGATTCTCGGCCGGCAGAACCGGCCGTCGATCTTCGACGGAAGGCCGTTTCCGACCATGCCGTTCTATTCCGGCGTGCCGTGGATGGTGCCGCTGGCCAGCTTCTACTATCACCTGCGCGATACGCTGGTGCGGCCGGGCGCGGCGCTGAATTT
>JAKLKW010000090.1 GCA_023150455.1 Alphaproteobacteria bacterium
GCAAGGGGAGGGGGGACAAGAACGGTGAGCAAAACGCCTCGTTCATCTCCATCACGCCGCCTTGGTGACGCCGGCCATCAGCAGGCCGAGCTTGTGCTCGGTCGCCTCGGCCGCGTCGAGCGCGCCGACCACGCGGCCCTCGTTCATCACCAGGACGCGGTCGGCGAGGCCCAGGATCTCGTCCAGCTCGACCGAGACCAGGAGGATCGCCTTGCCGGCGTCGCGCAGCGCGATCAGGCGGCGATGGATGAACTCGATCGCCCCGATGTCCACGCCGCGCGTCGGCTGGCCGACCAGGAGCAGGTCGGGATCGGTCTCGATCTCGCGCGCCAGGACGATCTTCTGCTGGTTGCCGCCGGAGAAGTTGGCCGAGATCAGCCGCGGATTGTCCGGGCGCACGTCGTAGCGCTGCATCTTCTCGGCGCACGAGTCGATGATGGCACGCCGGTCCAGCAGCAGGTAGCGGTTGTAGGCCGGGTTCGCCTGCTGGCCGAGGATCGCGCTGTCATGCGCGGCGAACGGCACCACGAGGCCCATGCGCTGCCGGTCCTCGGGGATGTGCGCAAGCCCGCGCTCGCGCCGTTCGCGCGGCGTAAGGCTCACCTCCGGGGCCGCCAGCGTCTCGCCGTTGAGCGCGATGCGCCCGGCGGCGATCGGCCGGATGCCGGCGATCGCCTCGATCAGCTCGGTCTGGCCGTTGCCGGCCACGCCGGCGATGCCGACGATCTCGCCCGCGCGCACGTCGAGGCTGACGCCGTGGACGCGCTCGATGCCCAGCGCGTCGGTGACGCGAAGCCCGTCGATCTCGAGCACGACGCGGCCGGGCCTGGCCGGCGTCCGCTCGACGCGCAGCAGCACCTTGCGCCCGACCATCAGCTCGGCCAGCCGCGACGCGTCGGTCTCGGCGGTCCGGACGGTCGCCACCACGGCGCCGCGGCGCATGACGGTCACGTTGTCGGTGATCGCCATCACCTCGCGCAGCTTGTGCGTGATCAGGATCGCCGTCTTCCCTTCGCGCTTCAGCGCCGCGAGGATGCGGAACAGATGGTCGGCCTCGGTCGGGGTCAGCACGCCGGTCGGCTCGTCCAGGATCAGCACGTTGGCGCCGCGATAGAGCGCCTTCAGGATCTCGACGCGCTGCCTGAGGCCCACGGCGAGATCGCCCACCACGGCGTCGATGTCGACATCGAGCTTGTACTCGCGCTCGAGCCGCCCGAGCTCGGTCCGCGCGCGCGCCATGCCGCCCTTGAGCAGCGCGCCGCCCTCGACGCCGAGGACGACGTTCTCCAGCACGGTGAACGTGTCGACCAGCATGAAGTGCTGGTGCACCATGCCGATGCCGGCAGCGATCGCGTCGGCGGTCGTGCGGATGTCGCGCCGCTTGCCGTCGACCCAGGCCTCGCCGGCATCGGCGTGGTAGTAGCCGTAAAGGATGCTCATCAGCGTCGACTTGCCGGCGCCGTTCTCGCCGACGATGCCGTGGATCGTGCCTGCCGGCACCGACAGGCTGACATCCCGGTTCGCGTGCACCGGGCCGAAGCGCTTGTCGATGCCGCGCAGCTCGATCGCGGGCGGCTTGGCGGACGCGGTCATCGCCCGAACGGCGGGCATGCGCCCTTCGACGAGCCCGGGACGAGGGGACGTCTAGCGGCACGAAGAAAGGCCCTCGTCCTGAGCTTGTCGCCCTTCGGCGGGCTCAGGGGACGCACGTCGCCGATCCCAGGCCCTCGTATCAATTCGCCGGGCAGGTGTTCGCGGCGCGGTAGTCGACGACCTTGATCTTGCCGGACTTGATGTCGGCGCCGGCGGCCTCGACCTTCTTCTCGGCGTCGGCCGAGACCAGCTTGCGGTTGTGCTCGTCCAGCGCCCAGCCGACGCCCTGCTCGGCAAGGCCGAGATTCTTCATGCCCGGCTTCCAGGTGCCGTCCTTGGCCGTCTTGAAGGCCTCGTACACCGCCACGTCGACGCGCTTGATCATCGAGGTCAGCACGCTGCCGGGATGCAGGTGGTTCTGGTTGCTGTCGACGCCGATCGACAGCTTGCCCAGGTCCTTCGCCGCCTGCAGCACGCCGAGGCCGGTCGCACCCGCCGCGGCGTAGATCACGTCGGCGCCGCGGTCGAACTGGCTGCGCGCGAGCTCGCCGCCCTTGGTCGGATCGTTCCAGGCGGCCGGCGTCGTGCCGGTCATGTTCTCGAGCACCTCGATCTTCGCGTTGACGTGCTTCGCACCCTGGCGATAGCCGCAGGCGAAGGCGCGGATCAGCGGGATGTCCATGCCGCCGACGAAGCCGATCTTGCCGGTCTTCGACGTCATTGCCGCCAGCATGCCGACCAGGAACGAGCCTTCCTGCTCCTTGAAGATCACCGACTGCACGTTCGGCAGGTCCACGACCGCGTCGATGATCGTGAACTTCACGTTGGGGAATTCCTTCGCCACGACCTGCAGCGGCGTCGCCTGGGCGAAGCCCATCGCGATCACGATCGTCGCGCCGCGGCGCGCCATATTGCGCAGCGCCTGCTCGCGCTGGGTCTCGTTGGTGACCTCGAACTCGCGGTAGTCGACGCCGCTTTCCTTCTTGAACCGCTGTGCGCCGTTGTGCGCGGCCTCGTTGAACGACTTGTCGAACTTGCCGCCCATGTCGAACACGACCGCCGGCACGAAATTCTGCGCCTGCGTCTCGGCGGCGCCGAATGCCAAGCCTGCCGCAACCAGCGCCGCAAGTGCGCCATGCCGCCACGTGACCATGTTGCCTGCACTCCCTGTTGCCCCCGGATGACGCAGCGCAGCGCATCCGCCCGCCACGATCATGACAAAATCGCCTGCCGCCGTCGATTCCCGGGCCGGAACCGGCCGAAAGACCGGGCGTTTTCCAAGGAACGGGCGGAGTCCTGCTCGGCGAGCCGCCTTCGGGGGGGACCGGAAACCCACGCGAACGACGGAGTATGCGATGAGCAGCGTGAGCAGAATCCTGGCGATCCTCGCCGTCGCCGGCATCGGCGTGTCGGCGGCGCAAGCCCAGGACAGCACCCCGCTCGGCGCTGGCGCCGGCGCGGGTGCCGGGGCCGGCATCGGCTTCGCCTTGGGCGGGCCGGTCGGCGCCGTGGTCGGCGGCCTGGTCGGCGCGGGCGTCGGCGCCGGCGCGGGGCACGAGATCGGCAAGGAGGACGACGAGGACCATCGGCGCGCGCGCTACCAACAGCCGCCGCCGCCTCCACCGCCGCCGGCCTACCAGCCGGCGCCGGTGCCACCGCCGCCGCAGTGATCGATCGCGCCGGGGCGGGCGCGGCAGCGACGCCGCGCCCGCTCGGTGCGCGGGGTGCGACCTGTGATCGCGGTCACTCCCAAATCGGCCGCAATTGCCCTATATAAAAGCAAACACATGCGCCGGAGGAGGCCAGGATGACCGGAATCGTCAAGAGTTTCGCCGCCTTAGCAGTCGTGGCTGGGCTGGCGTTCGCGGGCGTGGGCCAGGCCCATGCACAGGACAGCACCCTGCTCGGCACGGGCGTCGGCGGCGCCGCGGGTGCCGGCATCGGCTATGGACTGGGCGGCGCCAAGGGCGCCGCGGTGGGCGGAATTCTCGGTCTCGGCGTCGGTGCGTTGAGCGGGCATCTCTACGGCAAGAAGGACGAGCCGCCTCCGGCCCAGACCTACTATCCGCCTCCGCAGCCGCAGCCGGCCTATGCGCCGCCTCCGCCGCCGCCGGGCCAGCCGGCCTATGCTCCGCCGCCGCCGCCGCCGCCGGCACAGGGCGCCTACGCGCCGCCACCGCCGGCCTACCAGCCGGCGCAACCGGCCTATCAGCCGGCGCCGCAGGCGTATGACACGAGCTACTGCCGCCAGTACACGAAGACCACCAACATCGGCGGGCAGAACTACACCTCGACCGGCACGGCCTGCCGCCAGCCCGACGGCACGTGGCGCGAGATCAACTGAGCGCGCCGGATCGGCTGAGCCAGATCGGATTCGCAGGCGAAGACCCGCGCCGGCCCGGCGCGGGGCTTCGCGCTTTCAGGGCTTGAAGCCCGCCAGCGCCTCGGCGCGGGCGATCAGCCGCTTCGCGTTCATGTAGCCCGGCAGCTCGACCGGGGCGCCCTCGAGCGCCGCACCTCCTTTCCCCGCCTCGCGCGCCGATTCGATGTTCGGCACCAGCTCGGTCGTGCCGGGCACGATGCCGTGCGCGCGCTCCAGCCGCTCGACCGCGTCGACCAGCTCGACCACGTGCGATGGCCGGTCGACCTTGGGCAAGAGGACGATGTCGGGCCGGCCGGCCATGACCGCCTCGAGGTCGGCCACGCCGTCGCCGGAAAGCGGATTGACCCGCACGGCCGCGAGCGCGCCCGCCTCGCGCCAGCGCCGGAACATCGCCGGCGCGAGCGCGCGCGCCTCGGCCCGCCGCGCCGGCGGGGTGAAGTCCTCCAGTTCCTGGATCAGCACGTCCGCCCCGCTCGTGCCGGCCGCTTCCAGGGCGGCGCGATCGGCGCCCGGGACGAACAGCCAGGAACGACGGAGCTCCGGCGGGCGGCGGCCATTCTGCATGGTTCACTCCCTTGCTTGTCCGGTGCGGGAGTTCCGCATGGCGCCGCGGATCGCTCAACCGAATCCTTCCGGAGATATCGAGCGGGTCTTCGATCGCCAGCGTGCCGGGTGCTCGGGACCGGCGCTCGCCTTGACTCGCCCGCATGGCGAGCCTATTGCCGACCTGCCTTCTTTTCTGCCCCACTCGAAGTCGCCATGAACGCGCGCCGCCAAGGAAACGCCCCGCCTTGACCGCCATCGCCCTGCCAACGGTCGCCGGCAACCTGTGGCGCGCCCCAGGCTTCCATCTGCTCTTGAGCGGGTACTACCTGGTCCATGTGCTGCTCAGGCCGTGGCTCACCGCGACGGCGGGGTCCGACGATGCCGACCAATTGCTGTTCTCGCAGATGCTCGCGCCCGGCTACGACGTCGCGCAGCAGCCGCTCTACACCTGGCTGGTCTGGGCCTCCGTCCGGCTGCTGGGACCCGGCGTGGCCGCCGCGGCCTTCGTCAAGTACACGCTGCTGCTGCTGATCCATGCCCTCACCTACGGCCTGGCGGGCCGCTTCGTGCGCGACGAGCGCGCGCGGTTCCTGGCCGGGTTCTCGCCGCTGCTGATCTATCCGATGGCCTGGCGCCTGCACGAGGCGGACACGCATGCGCTGCTCGGCACCGCGCTGGTGCTGGCGCTGGTCTGGATGGCGCTCAGGACCAGCGCGCGGCGCAGGCTCGCCGACTACGCGACGCTCGGCGTCGTGGCCGGGCTCGCGCTCCTGACCAGCCTCTATCTCGTCTTCGCCGTGCTCGCGCTGTGGATCGCGCTCCTTCTCGACCGGCGCCACGCCGCCGCCATGGCCGACCCCAGGCTGGCCTGGACCATCGGCACCGCCCTGCTGCTGTTCCTGCCGCACGGCTACTGGCTGGCGGGTCATGCCGGCGACGCCAAGGCCGTGTTCGACATCGAGCTGCGCCAGAACCTGGCGGCGGGATACGTCTGGCGCGTGCTGCAGGGCCTGGGCGCGCTGATCGCGGCGCTGCTGCTGGTGCTGTTCCCGCTCTGGCTGTTCGTGCCCCTGATCTTCCCCGCCACGCTCGGGCGTCTCGGCCCCGATGCCGACGAGCGATTGCTGCTCGTCTACGCGGCGGCGGCGGCGGCGCTGCTGCTGCTGTTCCTGTTCGCCTTCGGCATCGCCGAGTTCTCGCATTTCCGCCTCTACCCGGTGTTCTGGCCACTGTCGCTGTTCCTGTTCCGCCGCATCGACCGTGCCGGCGTCGAGCCGCGGCGCGCGCGCTTCATGGCGGCGCTGGCGGCGGCGGTGTTCGTCATGGTGGTGCAGCTGCGCGTGCAGCAGATCTATCTCGGCCCGGCCTATTGCAAGACCTGCCGGCTGCAGGCGCCCTATCCGGCGGCGGCGCGCGCCATCGCGCGCGACGGCTTCTCCGGCCGCGGCACGATCCTGGCGGACGACGAGTACCTCGCCGGCAACATGCGCGTGCAGTTTCCCGAGGCGCGCGTGCTCGCCGCGCGCTACCGGCTGTTCCGGCCGACCGAGCGCCCGTCCGCGCCGGGCGACGGCGAGGCACGGTGCCTGGTGGCGTGGGAGGCGACATGGGACGGCGCGCGGCCCGGGCGGCTCGACATGATGGCGCGCGAGGCGCTCGGCCTCGAGCTGCGCGGCGCCGGGGCGCCGCGCGCGATCGAGGCGCTGGTGCCGTATTCCGGCACGGCGCTGGTGCGGCCGCGCACGCTGAGGCTTTCCTACCTGCTGCCCGATCCGGGCGCGAGCCGCTGCCGATGACCCGGATGTCGCGCCGGCGGCTGGTCCTGTTCGGCGCGGCGGCGCTGGTTGCCGCGATCGCGCTCACGGCCCTGGTCGGCTCGATCCGCGGACCGGCCGGGCCGGCCAGCGGTTTCGCCGTCCCCGGCGTCGCGATCAAGCCGGTCGATCCGGGCCCCACGATCGTCTTCGCGCAGTACAACATCCGCACCGGGCGCGGCCCCGACGACCGGCGCGATCTCGCGCGCACCGCCGAATGCCTGAAGGGCATGGAGGTCGTGGGCTTGAACGAGCTGCGCGGCAGCGCCTGGTACGGGCGGCCTGACGACCAGGCCGAGACGCTCGGCCGCATGCTCGGCCTCGGCTATCTCTATGCGCCGACCGAGCGGCGCTTCGCGCGCGAGCATTTCGGCAACGGGCTGCTGACCGCGCTGCCGGTGACCGACTGGCTGCGCCTGCCCCTGCCGCGTTCGCACGGCCACAGCCATCGCAACATCCTGCTGGCCGAGCTGCAGCTGCCGGCGACGCGGCTGCGCGTGCTGGTGACGCATGTCGATTCGCGCGGCGACCGCGACCTGCACCTCGCCGCCGTGGCGGCGATGTTCCGCACCCAGCGCGAGCCGGTCGTGCTGATCGGCGACCTCAACGCGGGGCCGGAGCATCCCGAGATCGCGCGCCTGCTGGCCGAGCCCGGCGTGGTCGCCAGCAACGGCGCCATGCCGCCGAAGGAGCTGCCCGGCCGCGTGGAATGGATCATCGCCCGCGGCCTCAAGCCGGTCGGTGCGTCGCGCTGCGACAACGGCGCGTCGGACCATCCGCGCGTCGCGTTCGAGCTGGCGACGCCGCAGTGAGCGCGGCCGCATGACCGCCGCCGCCACGCTGGTCATCGGTCCGGCCTGGATCGGCGACATGGTGCTGGCGCACAGCCTCTTCCAGGTCCTGAAGGCGCGCGACCCCGGCGCCGCGCTGCACGTCGCGGCGCCGCCCTGGACCCTGCCGCTCGCCGCGTTCATGCCCGAGGTCGATCGCGCCGTCGCCCTGCCCTTCGCCCATGGCGAGGTGAAGCTGTGGCGGCGCCTGGCGATCGGCCGCGGCATGGCCGGCCGCTACGATCGCGCGATCCTGCTGCCCAACTCCTTCAAGTCCGCCCTGGTGCCGTTCTTCGCGCGCGCGCGGCGGCGCATCGGCTACGCGGGCGAGGGCCGCAGCGTGCTGCTGACGGACGCGCGGCGTCTCGACAAGGCGGCCTTGCCGCGCACGGTCGACCGCTTCGTCGCGCTGGGCTTGGCGCCGGGCGAACCGGTGATCGATCCGCCGCAACCGCGCCTGAGCGTCGCACCGGCCCGCGTCGACGACGCGCTGGCGGCGCTCGGGCTCGCGCGGCCGGACCGGCCGATGCTCGCGCTCTGCCCGGGTGCCGAATACGGGCCGGCCAAGCGCTGGCCGCCGGCCTATTTCGCCGACGTGGCGCGCCGTCAGCGCGCGCGCGGCCGCGTCGTGTGGCTTTTCGGCGGTGCGGCCGATCGCGAAAGCGCCGCTGCGGTGGCGGCCGCCGCGGCGGACTGCGTCGACCTGACCGGACGCACGAGCCTGGACCAGGCCGTGGCCTTGCTGTCGCTCGCCGGCGCCGTGGTCACCAACGACTCCGGCCTGATGCATGTCGCGGCGGCCCTCGGCCGCAAGGTCGTCGCGGTGTTCGGCTCGTCCAGCCCGCGCATGACGCCGCCGCTCGCGCCCGACGCCACGGCGCTGTGGCTTGCCCTCGAGTGCAGCCCTTGTTACCAGAGGCGCTGTCCGCTGGGGCACCTCGACTGCCTCGGGAAGCTGCGGCCGGATCACGTGATCGCGGCGCTGGAGGAGGCGTGAAGGTCCTGGTCGTCAAGACCTCGTCGATCGGCGACGTGATCCACACGCTGCCCGCGCTGACCGACGCGCGTCGCGCCATTCCCGAAATCCGCTTCGACTGGGTGATCGAGGAGGAGCTGGCGCCGATCTGCCGCTGGCATCCCGCGGTCGAACGCGCCATCACCGTCGCCTATCGCCGCTGGCGGTATCGACCGCTCCAGGGTCTCGTCGGCGGCGCGCTCGCCGCCTTCCGCCGCCGCCTGCGCACCGAGCGCTACGATGCCGTGATCGACGCGCAGGGCCTCTACAAGAGCGGCGTCATCACCGCCTTCGCCGACGGCGTGAAGCATGGCTACGACCTCGCCTCCTGCCGCGAGAAGCTGGCGCCCCTGGCCTACGACCGGCGCTATGCGGTACCGCGCGCGCAGCACGCGATCGTGCGCTCGCGCTCGCTCTTCGCCCAGGCGCTCGGCTATCCGACGCCGGCGACGCCGCCCGACTACGGGCTCGAGCGCGCGCAGTTCCCGCCGGCCGGGCTCGCCGGTCCCTACATCCTGATGCTGCACGGCACGAAGTGGCGCACCAAGCGCTGGGCGCCGGAGCGCTGGCGCACGCTCGGGCGCCTTGCCAACGAGGCCGGGTTCCGCGTCTACGTGGCCTGGCTCGGCGCGGGCGAGCGTCGGCGCGCGGAGGCGATCGCCGCCGCCGTGGACGCGGCCGAGCTGCTGCCGCCGCTCAGCCTCGAGCGCGCCGCCAGCGTGCTGGCCGGCGCCGCCGGCGTCGTCGCGGTCGATACCGGCCTCGCCCATCTCGCCGCCGCCCTGTCGGTGCCGGCGGTCACGCTCTACGGCGCGACCAGCCCGGCGCGCACCGGCACGATGGGCCCGCACCAGGAGCACGTCGTCGGCGACATGCCCTGCGTTCCCTGCCGCAACAAGATCTGCAACTACACCGGCAACGCGCACGGCGATGCGCCGTGCCTCGCCAAGGTTCCGGCCGAGGCGGTCTGGCGCACGCTCTCGGCCGCGATGCGCGCGGGCCCGGCCTGACCGCCGGCCGCCATGCATATCGCCGTCGCGCTGTTCACCTGGTTCCCCCATGGCGGCCTGCAACGCGACTGCCGCGACGTGGTCGAGCGCCTCGGCGCCCGCGGCCATCGCGTCACCGTGCTGACGCGGCAATGGCGCGGCCCGCGCCCGGCCGGCATCGACATCCGCGAGCTGCCCGTCCGCGCCGCGACCAACCACGGCCGCAACGCCGCGTTCGGCCGCGCGGCGGCGAAGGCGCTCGCCGCGCTCCGGCCCGACCACGTGCTGGGCTTCGACCGCATGCCGGGGCTCGACGCCTATTTCGCCGCCGACCGCTGTTTCGCCGAGCGCGCCGCCGCGCGCGGAAAGCTCTATCGCCTGACGCCGCGCGCGCGCGCGATGCTGGCGATGGAGCGCGCCGTGTTCGGGCCGGACTGCCGGACGGAAATCCTGCTGCCGGTCGAGCGCGAGAAGGCAGCGATCCAGCATCACTACGGCACGCCGGACGCGCGCTTCCACCCGATCCCGCCGATCCTGTCGGCCGAGTGCCGGCGCCCGGCGGAGACGGACGCGCACGTGCGTCGCGCGGCGATGCGGCGCAGGCTGGGCCTGGACGACCGCACCGCGGCATTGCTGTTCGTCGCCTCGCGCTTCCGCACCAAGGGCCTCGACCGCGCCATGGCCGCGGTGGGGTCGCTGCCCGGCCCTGTGCGCGACCGTGCGCGGCTCCTGGTGGTCGGCGGCGACGACGCCGGGCCCTATCGACGGCGGACGAGTGTGCGTCGGACCAGCTTCCTCGGCGCGCGCGACGACCTGCCGGAGCTGATGCTGGCGTCGGACCTCCTGGTCCATCCGGCGCGCGAGGAGAATGCCGGCAAGGTGCTGCTCGAAGCCCTCGCCATGGGCTTGCCCGTGCTGTGCTCGGGCATCTGCGGCTATGCCGCCCATGTGGAGCGGGCCGGGGCCGGGCTCGTGCTCCCCGAGCCGTTCCGGCAGGACGCGCTCGACCGCGCGCTGGCCGAGATGCTGGCGCGATTGCCGGCCGCGGCCTGGGGCCGCAACGGCGCGGACTATGCGCGGCGCACGCCCGGCTTCGGCGCCGGCATCGAGGCGGTGGTCGACGCGGTCGAGCAACTGGCGGCGGCGCGCCGGTGATGGGGGAAATCCTCGAGATCGATCCCGCCTTTGCGCGGCTGCTGGCGCCGGCGGAGCGCGGCTTCGATGCGCTGATGGCGCTGGACGGCGAGGTCTATCGCGCCAAGGAAGGCCGCCGCACGCTGCGCTTCGAGCGCGGCGGGCGCGGCTTCTTCATCAAGCAGCATCGCGGCATCGGCTGGGGCGAGATCGCCAAGAACCTGGCGGGCCTGCGCCTGCCCGTCCTCGGCGCCGGGCACGAACACCGCGCGCTCGGAAAGCTGGCCGAAGCCGGCATCGGCGCGCCGCGCTGCGTCGCCTTCGGCCGGCGCGGCGCCAACCCGGCGCGGCGCGAATCCTTCATCGTGACGGAAGAGCTGCCCGACGCGATCTCGCTCGAGGACCTGACGCGCGACTGGCCGAGCGCCCCGCCCGTGGCAACCGGGAAACGCCGGCTGATCGACGCCGTGGCAAGGCTGGCGCGGCGCATGCACGACCAGGGCGTCAACCACCGCGACTTCTATCTCTGCCACATCCTGAAGGCGCGCCGGGACGACGCGCTCTACCTGATCGACCTGCACCGCGCCGGCGTGCGCCCCGCGGTGCCGCGGCGCTGGCTGGTCAAGGACCTCGGCGGCCTCATGATGTCGGCGATGGAGATCGGCCTGACCCGGCGCGACCTTCTGCGCTTCGTCGCCGCCTACGAGGGCAGGCCGTGGCGCCACGCGCTGGCGGAGCGCGGCGAATTCTGGCGTGCGGTCGAGCTGAATGCGGTCCGACTGAAGAAGCGGCTGGCGGGGCGGGAGCCGTCGTCGGACTGACGGTCAGGTCGGCGTTCCCTTACGCCTGATGGCGCCCGACCGTGCCGATGGGCACGATCATGGTTCTTCCCGCCGCCCCGCGCTCGATCACTGCATGGACGCCGTACACTTCGCGCAAAGCGTCGACATCGAGAACGTCGGCTGGCGCGCCGTGTCGGCGCAGGCAGCCGCGGTCGAGCAGGGCCAGCATGTCCGCGAACCCGGCCGCCGCGTTCAGATCGTGCAGAACGGCGATCGTCGCCGTGCCGCGCCCGTGCGTGACGCGGCGCAGCAGCTCCAGCACCTCGAGCTGGTGGCGCAGATCGAGCGCGCTGATCGGCTCGTCGAGCAGCAGGACCGACGGGCTCGCGGCGAGCGCCTGGGCCAGGAAGACGAGCTGCCGCTGTCCGCCGCTGAGCTCGCCGATGAAGCGCGGCGCCAGGACTGCGATGCCCAATTCCTCCAGCACCGCGCCGACGGCATCGAGGTCCTCGCGCCCGACCCGGAAACCCAGCCGGCCGAGTCGGCCGAGCAGCACGACCTCGACCACGGTCAGGGCCGTGCGCGGCGCGATGTCCTGCGGCATGTAGCCGATCGCGCGCGGCCGCCCGGGCTTGCCGTCGAACAGCAGCGATCCCTCGACCGGCACCAAGCCCGCGATCGCCTTGAGGAGCGTCGACTTGCCGGAGCCGTTCGGGCCGACCACGCCGAGGATCTCGCCAGGGACCGCGACGAGGTCGATCCGATCGACGGCACGCAGTGCACGGTAGCGCACGGTCAGCGCCTGGGCCTCGATCTTCACCAGAAGGCCCGCCGGTTGCCGAGGATCAGCCAGAGGAAGAAGGGCACGCCGACCAGCGCCGTGACGATCCCGATCGGGAACAGCGCGCCAGGCACGACGGTCTTGCTGGCAACCGAGGCCGTCGACAGCAGCAAAGCCCCGAACAGCCCCGAGGCCGGCAACAGCCCGCGCTGGTCCTCGCCGATCAGGATGCGCGCGAGATGCGGCGCGACAAGGCCGATGAAGCCGATCGTGCCGACGAAGGCGACCGCCACGCCGGTCAGAGCCGAGATCAGCACGAACGATCGCAGACGCAGCGCGCGGACGTCGACCCCGAGACCACGGGCGCGCTCGTCGCCGAGCCGGAGCGCCGTGAGCGGCCACACGTCCCGGACCAGGACCGGCAGGCAGGCAGCGACGACGAGCGCCACGATCAGGAGCTTGCCCCAGCTCGCCTTCTGCAAGCTGCCGAACAGCCAGAATACGATCTGCTGCAGCGCCTCGGGCGACGCCACGTATTGCAGCAGCGACAGGAGGGCCTGGAACAGGAACAGGAGCGCGATGCCCGCGAGCACCAGCATCTCGGGCGTGGCGCCGCGCAGGCCGCCGATCAGATAGACCGCAGCGCAGGCGATCGCCGCGAAGACGAAGGCGCTCGCCGGGATGGCGAAGCTCTCGGGCAGCGGCAGCAGCGGCCCGGCGACGATGACAAGCGCCGCGCCGAACCCGGCGCCGGCGGAGACGCCGAGCGTGTAGCTCGACGCCAGCGGGTTGTTGAGAATCGTCTGCATGATCGCCCCGGACAAGCCGAGCGCCGCGCCCACGACCAGCGCGGTCAGCGCGACCGGCAGCCGGATCGTCCACACGATCGCATCGACCGTGCGGTCCTGCGACAGGCGCAGGACCGAGCGGGCGACGTCGCCGACCGGCAGGAACGCGGGCCCCGTCGCGACGTCGAGCAGGCCGGCGACCGACAGTCCCGCGAGCGCCAGGACGAGCACCGCGGCGCGGCGCGCGGCGAGCCGGCCATAGGCAGCGGCCGGGCCGTCGCTCACGGTCGGCTCGCCGCCCCGCCGTCTCACGGCTTCAGGCGCAGCATCCAGGTGCCGCTGTAGGAGACCGGCAGGTACTTGGCGTGGTAGTCCCGGAACGACTGCACCGGATCGACGTCGTTGAACTGCTCCGGATAGAGCTGCTTGGCGATGTACTGCATCGCGACGAAGTCGAACAGGGTCCGGCACATGCCGTGCTCGATCGCGACGATGTTGCCGGTCTTGACCGCCTTGAGGTCGCCCCAACCGGCACGCCGCGCATAGGGCTCGAGCGACTGGCGCGTGGTCTGCGGATCGGTGTCGTATCCGGTTCGCACTGCTTTCGGCCGGTTGAGCCAGGAAGAACCCGCGATCAGGATCAGGTCGGGATTCTCGGCGATGACGGTTTCGGCGTGCAGCGGCCCCCACGGGCCGGGGATCCTGCCCGTCGCGATGTTCTCGGCGCCCAACGCCGTCAGGATCTTGCCCCACATCGTGTTGTTGTAGGAGTTGCCGATGGTATCGGCGCCGGCCTGGCCGAGCTCGACATAGACCTTCGGCTTCGGTCCCGTGGCGCGCGCGATGCGGGCCAGGATGTCGTTGTACTGGCGCTCGTAGAGGCCGGCGAGCTCCGCGGCGCGCGCCTCGGTCCCCATGACCTTGCCGATGGCTCGCGTCGAAGCGAGGTGACGCTCCAGCAGCTGGGCGTTGTAGTCGAGCACGACGATGGGAATGCCGGCGGCCTCGATCTGGTCGCGCGCGGTCTTGAGCGCGATCACCTTCTCGGCGCTGAAGCTGTTGTCGTCGGCATGGCCGATGTCGGGCATGGCGGCGAGATCGGGGATCACCGTCTTGTAACGCCCGAAGATCGCCGGCCGCCAGCCTTCCCAGGGCATGCGCGACATGCCGACCACGCGCGACCATCCGTCCTTGCCGGCGATCGCGGTGAACTCCTCGTAGTAGAAGGTGACGACCACGCGCTTGGCCGGGGCGTCGACGACGACCTTGCGGCCGATCGCATCGACGATCTCGGTCGGCGCCGCCTGCGCCTGGAGGCCGGCGGCGACGGCCAGGACGAGAGCGAGAATCCATCTGGATATCATGATGTCCTCCGTTGATCCGGCAGAACCCGGAGATGCGTCATTGCGCCGGCTTCGGCGCTGCCGGGCGATGGCCGCCATGGGTCGGGGCGGCGCCTTGCTTGCCGACCGAGACCTCGACCGTGACCGTCCCTGCCTTCTGGAACGTCAAGGTCAATGGAAAGGACTTGCCGTCCTGCAGCGGCTGCTTGAGGCCGATCAGCATCACGTGCAGGCCGCCGGGCTTCAGCTCGGCCGGCTGGCCCGGCTTGACGTCGATCGCGTCGACGGGCCGCATGCGCATGATGTCGCCTTCCATGACGTGCGTATGCAGCTCGACCTTCTCCGCGACCGGACTCGCGGCGGAAACGAGTCGGTCGTCGCTCCTGCCCTTGGCGACGATGCTCATGTAGGCGGCCCCGTTCTTCGCCGCGGAGGGACGCGCCCAGGGACGCTCGATCTCGAGATCGCCGACCTTGTATTCGTGGGCATGGACGGGCTGGGCCAACAGCATCGCGGCCAGGGTGAGTGCGAGAAGTCGAGACATCGACACCTCCAGCATGTCGGGGGTTTTCAGCAGTGAGCGCGATGCCGCGGTCATCCGTTCGGCACCGGTCCGGTAGGAGAAATGCTCGCGGTAGGTCCGATCGGTCACCGTCCGGCCGGTCTGGTCGACCGGAGAGCGGCGCGAGCAGAAGTCAGCTCAGGATCGGAGGCGCGCGGGGGCTATGCGGTGAATAGGCGCGGCTGACGGCCGCCAACCCGGCGGGCACGCCGTCCGGGGCGCCGACGGCGAGCGCGGGCGGCGCGAGCACGAGGTATGGCGTCGCCAAGCCCGTGCCGGCGATCTGCGCCGTCAGACAGATCGGACAGAATTGCGGTTTAGGATGCGGATTCCGAGGTCCGGGCGTCGTGCCGTTATCGTCAGGATCGGGGACCTTGACGACCTTGAGGCCCTCCGGCGTGCACAGCACCAGAAGCCCGCCGAGCACCGCGTCGCCCGACATCTTCATGTAGGGCTGGGACAGGATCGGCAGCAGCGACTGCAGGACCAGTGCGACGGCAGCAAGCCACGCGACGCAACGGCGTGCGCGCCCACCCGGCAAAACCTCGCGATATCGATGATTACGCAGCCGAAGCAACGGCATCCCCGACCGGCTTTCCCCCACGCCCGGCGACGGTGTCCTCAGCCCAGCAAGGACATCACGGAAAATCCGACGCCAGGGACAAAAATGAACGAGGCACAGGCACCGCGAAATAGGACATCTTGACGCGTTGCC
Source organism: Alphaproteobacteria bacterium (assembly GCA_023150455.1). Taxonomy (GTDB): domain Bacteria; phylum Pseudomonadota; class Alphaproteobacteria; order JAEULC01; family JAEULC01; genus JAEULC01. The sequence goes on from JAKLKW010000090.1 coordinate 15,276, forward strand.
GGCTGGACCAAACGACCTGCCGTCCACCACGCACCGAGCGCGACCGCATATTGAATGCAGGCAAGCCCGAGGAGATAGGCAACGAGCGGCGCCGGCTCGGCGCCCACGATCGACTCGCCATAAGCGTAGCCGTGAAGCAAACCCGCAAGGGAGAACAGCGCGATGGCGGCACCCGCGTTCAGGCGTCGGCGCCAGCAGAGCCCAAGAACGAGAACGCTGACCGACGCCGCGACGAGCGTCCCGCTCATCGGCACGTCAGGTCTTGCCAAGTGGACGCCGACGCCGGCCATGGCGGGGGCGGGCGGCGAGTGACCAGACTATCCAGCATCGGAAGGCAGCGCGATTTGCTCGTAAGCAATCGGAAGATCGAAGCGGGTCCGCAATTGCCGCAGATATGCAGCGCCATCGGCTTCCAGCGCGCTTTCGCCGCAAACCATGAGGCAGGACACTTCCTGAGCGCCTGGCCGGAAGGAATACTCAAGAATCCGTCCCAAGGCTTCACGCAGGCAGGCACGCGGCGACGATGCCGTCCTTATCTCGCAGTACCGATACCGCTGGTCCGCGACCCGTAGCGCGGCATCGATCACCACCCACATTTTCACGACCGATGTTGAACCGAAGCTCCGTCCGTCCCCCGTGATGAAAAGCCCAGTTCTCGTGGATGGTTTGTCGGGTAAAGATGTCTCGCGACGGTAGCCGTTCAATGCCTTTCAGTGATTTGCGAATGGACTGCAATCGTCCAACCGGATGCGAAGCCGAGCGCTTGTTCAGCTCCGTCGAAATGAGATTGATATCCAGGCTGTCCGGCACGTGCCCTCCAACCGGGCAATTGTGCGCGAGCGACGTTGCTTCCTGGAGCCCAATCCGGCGGGGCCCTGCTCGCCGACGCTCGCTGCGCAGCGAGCCATGTCTCGGCCATCTGGTGATGCCGAGCTGTCCAGCACCATGATCCTATCTGCACCGATTTGACGCGGGCGAACGTCACCATTTCTGAACAACGAGATAGATGATTGCCAATCCCCGACGCCGTTGCAGGGCCTCACCCCGCCGCCGTCAACGCCCCCCACAGCGCCGCCGCCCCGCGCGCGAGCTGCCGCGGGGCCAAGGCTTGGCGCGGCGCGAGGCTGAGCGCGCGGCGATAGTGCGGCAGGGCGCGCGCGGCCTCGCCGGCGCGCTGGAACAGGCGGCAGAGCGACAGGTGGACATAGGCCTCGTACTCGGGCTTGAGCGCCATGAGGTCGGGCGGCATGAGGGCCGGGTCGAAGATGCGGTCGACCGAGGCGAGGATGTCCCGCCAGCGCTCGACGCCGCGGCCGAGCGAGCGGGCGCGGTTCGCGCGCAGCTCGGCGACGGGCTCGGCGAAGGCGCGGCAATCGAAGAGCGCGAGGACCTGCGCGTGCAGGATGCGGTCCTCGCCGGCGCGGATGTCCTCGGGCCAGGCCAGGCGGTCGAACACGCGCCGCGCGTAGACCGCGCAGCCCTGGCCGATCGCGGGGCGGCGGCGCAGCAGGAAGTCGGCGAGGTCGCGCGCGCGGTCGCCGGTGAGCGGCGGCTGCGGCACCGCGCGCCGGCGCGTGCCGTCGTACTCGACGCGGCCGCCGAACACCATGTCGGCGGGATGCTCGGCCAGCGCGCGGCGGAACAGCGCGAGCGCGCCGGGCAGCAGCACGTCGTCGGCGTCGAAAAACAGGAGGTGCGGCGCCGCCGACCGGCGCAGGCCGGCGTTGCGCGCCGCGCTGGGACCGCGGTTGGACTGGGCGAGCACGACGCAGGGCAGCGGCGAGCCGGCCCGGAGCCGTTCGATGCGCGCCGGCGTGTCGTCGGTCGAGCCGTCGTCGACGATCACCAGCTCGACCGCGTGCTCCTCGATCCCGGCGCCCTGCTGGTCCATGACCGAGGCGATGGCCTGCTCCAGCGCCGCGCCGTCGTTGCAGGTCGGCACCACCACGCCGAGCCAGGGCCTGGCGCCGCTCACGCGGCGAGGCTCGGGTGGCGGCGGCCGGCAAGGCCGCGCAGGTACTTGCGCAGATAGGCGAGCCTGAGCGCGCGCGCCGGCGCCAGGCGCAGCGCCTGGTGGAAGTGCGGCCGCGCCGCCGCGTCGTCGCCGGCGCGGTGGTGGGCGCGGAAAAGCGACAGATGCACCCGCGCGAGATACCGGCGCCGCAGCGCAAGGAACTCGGGCGGCAGCAGCGCCGGATCGAAGGCGAGGTCGGCCGAGCGCACCATGTCGTCGGCGCTGGCGAGGCTGCGCCGATGCAGCCGGCGCGGGTCGACGCGGTACTCGAGCACGGGCGCGGGCACGACGATGCCGTCGTGGAGCGCCAGCAGGTGGGCGTGGAACACGAAGTCCTCGGCCAAGCGCAGGGATTCCGGGAAGCGCACGCGATCCAGCACGCGGCGCGCGACGATGCTGGTGCCGATCGCGATCGACTTGCGCCGTCGCAGCACGAAATCGGCGAGGTTGCGCCTGCGGTCGGACGCGAGCGGCGCGGGCAGCACGGTCGCGACGCTGCCGTCGGGCAGACGGTCCTCGCGGCCCGCGAGCACGAAGTCGGCGTCCGGCGCGCGGGCGACGGCATCGGCGACGGACCGGATCGCGCCGGGCAGCAGCCGGTCGTCGGCGTCGAGGAACCAGACATAGCGGCCGCCGGCGAGCCTGGCGCCGGCATTGCGCGCGGCAGCCGGCCCGGCCCGGTCCTGGCGGCGGCAGACATCGGCGCCCGCCTGGCGTGCCGCGTCGGCCGTGCCGTCGGACGAGCCGTCGTCGATCACGACGATCTCGGCCGGCCCGATGCCGGCCTGGTCTTTGTCCTGTCCGCGGATCGAGGCGATCGTCCCGGCGATGGTCCGGGCGGCGTCGTGCGCCGGGATCACCAGCGAGAACAGCGGCTCCCTCGTCGATTGCCCGAGCGCCGGTTGCCGCGTCATCGTCGCCCGGCCGGCAGGATCAGCGCGGCCAGCGCCAGGGCGATGCCGATCACGACGAAGCCGGCGAAGACGACGTCGCTGAGGAAATGCGCGCCCTGCAGCATGCGCATCGCGCCGACGAAAGCGCCGGCGGCGGCGACCGCCGTCATCGCCGCGCGCCGCCGCCCGGCGGCGGCGAGGAGTGCGAAGGGCGCGAAGGCGAAGGTAAGCGCGGCGTGGCCGGAGACGAAGGAGCAGTTGCGCGCGCACTGGTCCGCCGGCCGGAAGGCCGGCGTGAACTGGCGCGTGCCGCCGAACTCGACGATGTCGCGCGGGCGCGCGCGGCCCCAGTTGTCCTTGAGCGCGATCTCCGTCACCAGGCCCGGGCCCAGCGCGAGCGACAAGAGGATGAAGGCGCCGACGCGCAGGTCGAGGCCGAGCAGCCGCGTGCGGCGCAGCAGGTTCCAGGCACCGAGCGCCGCGACCGCGGCGGCGATGGCGTAGATCAGCGGGGTGAGGCCGACATAGATCGGATAGAACCAGCCGGTCGGCTCGAGGAACCGGCCGCCCTGCGCGCGCCAGATCCAATGCGCGACGATCAGGTCGATCTCGGGCTTGACCAGGAACGGCACCGCCGCGAGCAGGGCGACGGCGACGAAGATCAGCGCCGCGCCGGCGCGGCGCCCGCGCGCGGCCTCGCGCCCGCCAACGGCTGCATCGGCGCGCGCGACCATCGCCCTCTAGCCGCCCGCGGCGGCGGCGGCGGGCGGCGCCTCGGGCACGGCGTCCGCCGCCTGCTGCGCATAGAGCCGCGCGTAGTGCCCGCCGCGCCCGAGCAGCTGCGCATGCCGGCCCGACTCGACGATGCGCCCGTCGACGATGACGTGGATCTCGTCGGCGTCGCTCACCGTCGCCAGGCGGTGCGAGACGGTCACGGTCGTGCGGCCGCGCATCGCGCGCTGCAGGGCGCGCCTGACCGCGAGCTCGGACTCGCCGTCGAGCGAGGAGGTCGCCTCGTCCAGCAGCAGGATCGGCGCGTCCTTGAGGATGGCGCGGGCGATGGCGATGCGCTGGCGCTGGCCGCCCGACAGCTTGACGCCGCGCTCGCCGACGACCGTCTCATAGCCCCGGGGCAGCGCCTCGATGAACTGCGCGGCGTCGGCCGCCCGCGCGGCGGCGCGGATGTCGTCGTCGCCGGCGCCGGGCCGGCCATAGGCGATGTTGCCGCGGATCG
>JAKLKW010000091.1 GCA_023150455.1 Alphaproteobacteria bacterium
CCCCCTAACCCCCTCCCGCAAGGGGAGGGGGGACGGAAATTCTTCGATCTCGGGCGGAAACAAATGATCATCCAGGCGCTGGCGTTCTACATGTTCGCCGCCGTCGTCGTGGCATCGGGCGTGATGGTGGTCACCGCGCGCAACCCGGTGCATTCCGTGCTGTTCCTGATCCTGGCCTTCTTCAACGCGGCCGGGCTGTTCGTGCTGCTGGGCGCCGAGTTCCTGGCGATGATCCTGGTCATCGTCTATGTCGGCGCCGTGGCCGTGCTGTTCCTGTTCGTCGTGATGATGCTCGACATCAACTTCGTGGCGCTGCGCGAGGGCTTCATCCGCTACCTGCCGGTCGGCGCCGCGGTCGGTCTGGTGCTGCTGGCCGAGCTTCTGCTGGTGGTCGGCGGCTGGAGCTTCGCCCCGCGCGCCAAGGCCGTGCGCGACGCGCCGATGCCGCCGCCCGATGCCGTCACCAACACGCAGGCGCTCGGGCAGATACTCTACACCGACCACATCTACCTGTTCCAGGCGGCGGGCCTCGTGCTGCTGGTCGCGATGGTCGGCGCCATCGTGCTGACCCTGCGCGAGCGCGTTGGCGTCCGGCGCCAGAAGGTCGGCGTCCAGGTCGGCCGCCGGCGCGACGAGGCGATCGAGATCCGCAAGCTGCCGCCGAGCACCGCGGCCGGCGGCGGCGCCGCCGGCCGCGGGGCGGGGGAGTAGGCCATGACCATCGGGCTCGGGCACTACCTGACGGTCGCGGCGATCCTGTTCACGACCGGCATCTTCGGCATCTTCCTCAACCGCAAGAACGTCATCATCATCCTGATGTCGGTCGAGCTGATGCTGCTGGCCGTCAACATCAACCTGGTGTCCTTCTCGGCCTTCCTCGGCGACCTGGTCGGCCAGGTCTTCGCCATGTTCGTGCTGACCGTGGCGGCGGCGGAAGCCGCGATCGGGCTCGCGATCCTGGTCGTCTACTTCCGCAACCGCGGGACGATCGAGGTCGAAGACATCAACCTGATGAAGATACGTCACCTGCGGCGCGCTGATCGTCTCGGCCCTGATCGCGCCGTTCATCCTCTACGACGTCGCCATCCTCGGCAACGCGCGCGACGTGCAGCTCGCCACCTGGATCGCGTCCGGCGACCTCGAGCTCGGCTGGGCGCTGAAGTTCGACCAGCTCAGCGCCGTGATGGTGTTCGTGGTCACCTGGGTGTCGGCGGTCGTGCACGTCTATTCCGTCGGCTACATGAGCCACGACCCGCACAAGCCGCGCTTCATGGCCTATCTCAGCCTGTTCACCTTCTCGATGCTGATGCTGGTGACGGCCGACAACCTGGTGCAGATGTTCTTCGGGTGGGAAGGCGTGGGCCTGTGCTCCTACCTGCTGATCGGCTTCTGGTACCACAAGCCGTCGGCCAACGACGCCGCGATCAAGGCCTTCCTGGTCAACCGCATCGGCGATTTCGGCTTCGCGCTCGGCATCTTCGGCACGTTCCTCTTGTTCCAGACCGTGTCCTTCGCCGAGATCTTCGCCGCCGTGCCGGGCAAGGCCGACGCGCGGCTGCACTTCCTCAATTTCGACACCCACGCGCTGACGGCGCTCTGCCTCTTGCTGTTCATCGGCGCCATGGGCAAGTCGGCCCAGCTCGGCCTGCACACCTGGCTGCCGGACGCCATGGAGGGCCCGACGCCGGTTTCCGCCCTGATCCATGCCGCGACCATGGTGACCGCCGGCGTGTTCATGGTCTGCCGCCTGTCGCCGATGTTCGAGTACGCGCCGGCGGCGCTCGCCGTCGTCACCGTCGTCGGCGCCGCCACCGCGTTGTTCGCCGCCACGGTCGGGCTGGTGCAGAACGACATCAAGCGCGTGATCGCCTATTCCACCTGCAGCCAGCTCGGCTACATGTTCTTCGCCGCCGGCGTATCGGCGTACGGCGCGGCGATCTTCCACCTGTTCACGCACGCCTTCTTCAAGGCGCTGCTGTTCCTCGGCGCCGGCTCGGTGATCCACGCCATGTCGGACGAGCAGGACATGCGCCGGATGGGCGGCATCTGGAACAAGGTTCCCTACACCTATGCCGTGATGTGGATCGGCTCGCTCGCGCTCGCCGGCATCCCGTTCTTCGCCGGCTACTATTCGAAGGACATGATCCTGGAATCGGCGTTCGGCGCGCATAGCGGCGTCGGCCTGTTCGCCTACGCGCTCGGCACCTTCGCCGCGTTCCTGACGGCGTTCTATTCCTGGCGCCTGCTGCTGATGACCTTCCACGGGCAGCCGCGCGCCGACCATCACACGATGGAGCATGTGCACGAATCGCCCTGGGTCATGCTGATCCCGCTGTTCGTGCTGGCGGCGGGCGCGCTGTTCGCGGGCGCCATCGGCTACAACTGGCTCGTCGGCGAGGCGCGCGGCGATTTCTGGGGCAAGTCGATCCTGGTGCTGCCGCAGCACGACTCGATCGAGGCGGCGCATCACGTGCCGACCTGGGTCAAGCTGCTGCCGCTGGCGATGGCGCTCTCGGGCATCGCGCTCGCCTACGTGATGTACGTCCTGCGGCCGGAATGGCCGGCGCAGCTCGCGACGCGCTTCCGCGGCCTCTACCTGTTCCTCCTGAACAAATGGTACTTCGACGAGCTCTACTGGAACGTGCTGGCCGAGCCCGCGATGCGGCTGGGCCGCGTGCTGTGGAAGGGCGGCGACGGCGCGATCATCGACGGGCTCGGCCCCGACGGGCTGGCGGCGACCACCCAGGCCCTGTCGCGCCGCACCAGCCTGCTGCAGACGGGCTACGTCTACCACTATGCCTTCGCCATGCTGATCGGCGTGGTGCTGCTGGTGTCGTGGTACCTGCTGACGCGCGCGGGCTGAGCGGGAAGGGCACTGGACCATGGGCGGTTTCCCCATCCTGACCGTGACCACCTTCCTGCCGCTGGCGGGCGCGGCCTTCATCCTGGTGCAGCGCGGCGACGAGGAGACGGTCGCGCGCGTGTCGCGCTGGGCGGCGCTGTGGACGTCGCTCGCCACCTTCGTCCTGTCCTTGTGGATCTGGATCGGCTTCGATCCGGGCACCGCCAAGTTCCAGTTCGTCGAGAAGGCGAACTGGATCCAGGGCTTCGAGATCGACTACCACATGGGCGTCGACGGCATCTCGCTGTTCTTCGTGCTGCTGTCGACGCTCTTGACGCCGCTGTGCGTGCTGGCGAGCTGGGAGGCGATCCATACCCGCGTGCGCGAGTACATGGTCGCGTTCCTGGTGCTCGAGACGCTGATGATCGGCACGTTCTGCGCGCTCGACCTCGTGCTGTTCTACGTCTTCTTCGAGGGCGTCCTGATCCCGATGTTCCTGATCATCGGCGTCTGGGGCGGGCCGCGCCGCGTGTACTCGGCCTTCAAGTTCTTCCTCTACACGCTGCTCGGCTCGGTGCTGATGCTGCTGGCGATCCTCATGATCTACCGCACGGTCGGCACGACCGACATCCCGACCGCCATGGCGCACCAGTTCCCGCGCACGATGCAGAACTGGCTGTGGCTCGCCTTCTTCGCCTCCTTCGCGGTCAAGGTGCCGATGTGGCCGGTGCACACGTGGCTGCCCGACGCGCATGTCGAGGCGCCGACCGCGGGCTCGGTGATCCTGGCGGGCGTGCTCCTGAAGATGGGCGGCTACGGCTTCCTGCGCTTCTCGCTGCCGATGTTCCCCGACGCCACCATCTACTTCACGCCGCTGATCTATGTCTTGAGCATCGTCGCCGTGATCTACACGTCGCTGGTGGCGCTGGCGCAGGACGACATGAAGAAGCTGATCGCCTATTCGTCCGTGGCGCATATGGGGTTCGTGACGATCGGCACCTTCACCATGACGATGCAGGGCATCCAGGGCGCGATCTTCCAGATGCTGAGCCACGGCGTCGTCTCGGCCGCGCTGTTCCTCTGCGTCGGCGTCGTCTACGACCGCATGCACACGCGCGAGATCGCGCGCTACGGCGGGCTGGTCGAGCGCATGCCGAAATACGCGTTCGTGTTCATGGTGTTCATGCTGGCCTCGGTCGGCCTGCCGGGCACGTCGGGCTTCGTCGGCGAGTTCCTGGTGCTGGTCGGCAGCTTCCAGGTCAACACCTGGGTCTGCGCCCTGGCGGCGACCGGCGTGATCCTCGGCGCGGCCTACATGCTGGTGCTCTATCGCCGGGTCGTGTTCGGCCGCATGACGCGCGACGACCTCAGGTCGATCCTCGACATGGACATGCGCGAGGTCGCGGTGTTCGCGCCGCTGGTCTTCCTGGTGTTCCTGATGGGCGTGTTCCCCTCGGTGTTTCTCAAGCCGACCGAGCAGACCGTCGCCGAGCTGATCCGCAAGTTCGACGCGCAGCGCACGGCGGCGGTCGCCGACGTCGGCGCGGTCGCGGCTTCGAGCCGGCGCTGAGAAAGGACGAGACGTGGTTCCGCTGCTTCCCAACCCGGTCCTGGCGCTGCCCGAGCTGATCCTCGCGGGCACCGGCATGCTGCTGCTGATGGTCGGCGCCTTCCGCCGCACCGATGCGACCCGCCTCTGCGTCTGGCTCGCCCTGCTGGCGCTCGTCGCCGCCCTCGTCGTGCTGGCCGCCGTCACGCCGCCGCGCAGCGTCACCTTCCACGGCCAGTTCGTCGCCGACCATTTCGCCCTGTTCATGAAGGTGCTGGTGCTGCTCGGCTCCGGCCTCACCCTCGTCATGTCGCTCGACTACATCGAGCGCGAGGGCATGGCGCGGTTCGAATACCCGGCGCTGATCGTCTTCGCCACGCTCGGCATGCTGATGATGGTGTCGGCGAACGACCTGATCTCGCTCTATATCGGCCTCGAGCTGCAGAGCCTGTCGCTTTACGTCGTCGCCGCATTCAAGCGCGACGAGGTGCGCTCGACCGAGGCGGGCCTCAAGTACTTCGTCCTCGGCGCCCTGAGCTCGGGCATGCTGCTCTACGGCGCCTCGCTGGTCTACGGCTTCGCCGGCAGCACCAATTTCGACATCCTGGCGCGCGTGCTGGGCCAGATCGGCGCCGCCGGGCCGTCGGTGGGGCTCATCGTCGGCATCGTCTTCGTCATGGCCGGGCTCGCCTTCAAGGTCTCCGCGGTGCCCTTCCACATGTGGACGCCCGACGTCTACGAGGGCGCGCCGACGCCGGTCACCGCGTTCTTCTCGCTCGCGCCGAAGATCGCGGCGATCGCGCTGTTCACCCGCGCCATGGCCGGGCCGTTCGCGCCGATGGTGGGGCAGTGGCAGCAGATCGTCGTGTTCGTCTCGCTCGCCTCGATGATCCTCGGCGCGCTCGCCGCCATCAACCAGACCAACATCAAGCGCCTGATGGCCTACAGCTCGATCGGCCATGTCGGCTACGCCCTGGTCGGGCTCGCCGCCGGCACGCAGTCCGGCGTGCGCGGCGTGATGATCTACATGGCGACCTATCTGCCGATGAACCTCGGCACCTTCGCCTGCATCCTGGCGATGCGCCGCGACGGCAAGATGGTCGAGAGCATCGCCGACCTGGCGGGGCTTGGCCGCTCGCAGCCGAAGGTCGCCTGGGCCTTCGCCATCTTCATGTTCTCGATGGTGGGATTGCCGCCGCTGGCGGGTTTCTTCGGCAAGCTGTTCGTGTTCCTGCCCGCGATCGAGGCCGGCCTCTACGGGCTCGCCGTCGTCGGCATGCTCGCCAGCGTGGTCGGCGCCTACTATTACATCCGCATCGTCAAGATCATGTTCATGGACGAGCCGGCGCGCCCGTTCGACCAGCCCGACGCGCAGGTCGCCGGCGTGATGGCGCTGAGCGCCGTGGTGACGCTGCTGTTCTTCGCGGCCTGCTGGCCGATCTTCGCGGGCGCCGCCGCCGCCGCCAAGGCGCTGCAGATCGGATGATCGCCGTGACCGGGCGTGCGCCGTCGCTGCCGCCCGCCTACCGGCTCGTCGCGCTGGAGCGCGTCGGCAGCACCAACGACGAGGCGCGGCGCCTGGCCGCCGCGGGCGCCGCCGACGGCACCTTGGTCTGGGCGCGCGAGCAGACCGGCGGCCGCGGCCGGCTGGGCCGCGCCTGGGAATCGCCGCCCGGCAACCTCTACTGCTCGCTCGTGCTCAGGCCCGAGATCCCGCTCGCGCGCGCGCCCGAGCTCGGCTTCGTCGCTGCGCTCGGCGTCGGCGGCATGGTCGGCGCCTTCGCGCCGCCGCTCAACGAGATCCGCTACAAGTGGCCGAACGACGTGCTGCTCAACGATGGCAAGGTCTCGGGCATCCTGCTCGAATCCGGTCCCGCGCCGGACGGCTCGCTCGACTTCCTCGTGCTCGGCGTCGGCGTCAACGTCCAGAGCCACCCGCGCGAGACGTCGTTTCCCGCCACGTCGCTTCGCGCCGAGGGGGCCGAAACCGTCGAGGTCGAGGCGGTGCTCGAGAGCTTCGCGCGCCATCTCCTGACCTGGGTCGACCGCTGGCTCGACGAGGGCTTCGCACCCGTGCGCAAAGCCTGGCTCGCGCGTGCCTGGCGCCTCAACGAGACGCTCGACGTCACGCTCGGCGACGGCGGGGTTTCCGGGCGTTTCTCGGGTTTGGCCGACGACGGCGCGCTGATCCTGGCGGCGCCCGACGGCGGCATCCGCGTCATATCGGCCGGCGACGTGCGCGCGGCGCGGGCGGGGCAGGGGAAAGACTGATGTTGCTCGCCATCAACGCCAACAACACCAACACGCAGTTCTGCGTGTTCGACGGGGAGCAGATCCGCAGCACCTGGCGCGCCGCCACCAACCCGAAGAGCACGGCCGACGAGTTCGCCGCCTGGCTCAGCCCGCTGATGAACCTGGCCGGCCTCAAGCTCGCCGACATCGACGCCGTGATCATCGCGATCGTCGTGCCGGAGATGCTGTTCAACCTCAAGACGCTGTGCCGCAAGTACTTCCACACCGAGCCGCTGGTGATCGGCGAGCCCGGCGTCGACGCCGGCGTCGAGGCGCTGGTCGACATGCCGAAGCAGGACATCGGCGCCGACCGGCTGTGCAACACGATCGAGGCCCATGCGCGCTGGGGCGGCCCGCTGATCGTGGTCGACTACGGCACCGCCACCAACTTCGACGTGGTCGACGGCGAGGGGCGGTTCATCGGCGGCATCATCGCCACCGGCATCAACCTGTCGCTCAAGGCGCTCTACGAGGCCGCCGCCAAGCTGCCGCACATCGGCGTCAGGCGTCCGACCCGCGTGATCGGCAAGGCCACCGTGCCGGCGATGGAGTCGGGAATCTTCTGGGGCTATATCGGCCTCGTCGAGGGCCTGATCGCGCGCATCCAGCAGGAATACGGCGCGAAGATGAAGGTGATCGCGACCGGGGGCCTCGCCCCGCTGTTCGAGGACGCGATCCATTTCGACGCGGTCGATCCCGACCTGACGCTGCGCGGCCTTCTGCGCATCTACCGCCGGAACCGCAAGACATGACCGCGGGCGCCGGCGCGGGGATCGACATATCCGGCGCGGACTCGCTGCATTTCCTCGCGCTCGGCGGCGCGGGCGAGATCGGCATGAACCTCAGTCTCTACGGCCACGCCGGCAAGTGGCTGATGATCGATCTCGGCATCGCCTTCGCCGACGACAGCCAGCCGGCGCTCGACGTCATCATGCCGGACATCGCCTTCATCGAGAGCCAGCGCGACGCGCTGGCGGGCCTCGTGCTGACGCACGCGCACGAGGACCATCTCGGCGCCGTGCCCTATCTGTGGGACCGGCTGCGCTGCCCGGTCTACGCCACGCCGTTCGCCGCCGCGGTGCTGCGCCGCAAGCTCAAGGAGAACGGCGGCGGCATCGAGGTGCCGGTCACCGAGGTGCCGCTGTCGGCGCAGTTCGGCGTGGGGCCGTTCGAGCTCGAGCTCGTCACGCTCACCCACTCGATCCCCGAGCCGAACGCGGTCGCGATCCGCACCACCGCCGGCACGGTGCTGCATACCGGCGACTGGAAGCTGGACGAGGCCCCGCTCGTGGGCGAGGTGACCGACGAGGCGGCGCTGCGCCGGCTCGGCGCCGAGGGCGTGCTCGCCATGGTCTGCGACTCGACCAACGTGCTGGTCGCGGGCGCGTCGGGCTCGGAATCCGAGGTGCGCGAGATCCTCGCCGCGCTGGTCGGCCGCTACAGGCAGCGCGTCGCCGTGGCGCTGTTCGCCTCGAACGTGGCGCGGCTCGAGACCATGACCGAGGTGGCCCGGCGCCACGACCGGCACTGCGCCCTGATCGGCCGCAGCCTGTGGCGCATGCAGGACGCCGCGCGCGCGACCGGCTACCTTGCCGGGACGCCGCCCTTCGTCAGCGAGCACGACGCCGGCTACCTGCCGCGCGACAAGGTGTTGCTGGTGTGCACGGGAAGCCAGGGCGAGCCGCGCTCGGCGCTCGCGCGCATCGTCGCCGGCACGCACCCGCACATCGTGCTCGAGCCGGGCGACGCCGCGATCTTCTCCTCGCGCGTCATCCCCGGAAACGAGCGCGCGATCTACCGCCTGCAGAACCAGCTCGTGCAGCAGGGCGTCGAGGTGGTGACCGAGAAGGACCATTTCGTCCACGTCTCCGGCCATCCCGCGCGCGACGAGTTGACGCGCATGTACCAGTGGGTGCGCCCGCGCATCGCCGTGCCGGTTCACGGCGAGGCGCGGCATCTGGCGGCGCATGCCGAGCTCGCCCGCGAATGCCAGGTGCCGCAGCAGATCGTGCCGGCGAACGGCCGCGTGATCCGCCTGGCGCCGGGCCCGGCCGAAATCGTGGCGGCGGTGCCGGCGGGGCGGCTGGCGCTGGACGGCTCGGTGGTCAGGCCGATCGAGAGCCCGGTTTTGCGGGACCGCCACCGGCTCATGTATAACGGCTCGGCCGTCGCGACCGTGGTCGTGGACGCGAAGGGCGCACTGGCGGCGGCGCCGAGGATATCGGCCCGCGGCATCCTCGATCCCGAGGCCGACCGGGACGCGCTCGACGCGGTCGCCAAGGCCGTCAGCGAGGCGGTCGAGGCCCTGCCCAAGGCCGAGCGACGCGACGACGGAGCGGTGGGCGAGGCGGCGCGGCGCGCCGTGCGGCGCACCATCGTGGCGCTCAGGGGCCACAAGCCCCTGACCGAGGTGCATGTGGTCAGGATATAGAAGGACGATGATCGGCCGGCTCAACCACGTCGCCATCGCGGTGCCCGACCTGGACCGGGCGGCCCGGCTCTATCGCGACACGCTCGGCGCCAGGGTCTCGGCGCCCGTGCCGATGCCGGCGCACGGCGTCACCACCGTGTTCGTCGAGCTGCCCAACACCAAGATCGAGCTGCTGCATCCGCTCGGCGCCGGCTCGCCGATCCAGGGCTATCTCGACCGCAATCCCGCAGGCGGCATCCATCACGTCTGCTACGAGGTGCCCGACATCCTCGTTGCGCGCGACCGGCTCAAGGAAGCGGGCATGCGCGTGCTCGGCGACGGCGAGCCCCGGATCGGCGCGCACGACAAGCCGGTCCTGTTCCTGCATCCCAAGGACTTCTGCGGCACGCTGGTCGAGATCGAGCAGGCATGAGCCTCTATACCGGCATCATGGTCTACCTGGTGATGTGGTGGACGGTTCTCTTCGCGGTGCTGCCGTGGGGCAACCGGCCGCCGGACGTGGTCGAGAAGGGGCACGCGACCTCGGCTCCGGCCAACCCGCGCCTGGCCCTCAAGTTCGCCGTGACCACCGTGATCGCCGCCGTGCTGTGGGTCGCGCTCGACCAGGCCGTGCGCCGCGGCCTGTGGTCGTTCCGATAGGGTGCCGTGTCCACCTACTGCAAGATCGCCCCGGGCCACGAGATCCATGGGCCCTATCACGCCACCGAGTATGGCTTCCCCTCGCGCGACGAGCGGGTGCTGCACGAGCGCCTGGCGCTGGAGATCTTCCAGGCGGGTCTCAGCTGGCTGATCGTGCTGAAGAAGCGCGCCGGGATGAACGCGGCATTCGACGGCTTCGACGTCGACCGGGTGGCCGCCTACGGCGCGCGCGACGTCAAGCGCCTGCTGGCCGACGAGAACATCATCCGCAACCGACTCAAGGTCGACGCCATCATCGACAACGCCAAGCGCATCCAGGACCTGCGCGCGAGCCATGGCGGCTTCGCCGCCTGGCTGGATGCGCACCATCCGCGCGGCAAGGACGAATGGGTCAAGCTCTTCCGCAGGACCTTCCGCTTCACCGGCGGCGAGGTGGTGAACGAGTTCTTGATGAGCCTGGGCTATCTGCCGGGCGCTCACGCCCCGGATTGCCCGGTGTACCGCCGAATCATGCGCGAAAAGCCGCCCTGGCTTCTAACCAAAAAGGCAAGGTAGGCTTCGTTAATCCCGGCGCGTTTGGCGGTACCAGGCTTTATAGGCCCGACTGACCGTAGCAACTAAACCGCCTTGAGCGTCCATTTCGGTACAAAAAAAAGGCAAGCTGCACTGTGCGCTTGCCATGCTGCCGTCCGCGGACGGATAGTATTGCTCGCGGAAGAGGCTAGTCTCCGCCTCTTCCTTCGCCTGGTGGCGATTTCCTCCCTAAACTCGGGCCGCGTCGGGCCACCGGCGCGGCCTTCTTACGCAGCAAAACAATTATAATCGAAGCCGATTCGCCTGTCATCGCTTTTCCACAAGATTCCGCAATCTTATCCACAGGTTACAGCAGTGCGAACTTGATCAAGAACAAGGCAGCCACGATGAGCACCGCCGGGTGCACATCCTTTGGGCGACCGGCAAGCAGCTTGCAGGCCGCGTAGGCGATGAAACCGAAGGCGATGCCGTGCGCGATCGAATAGGTCAGCGGCATCGTCAACGCGCAGACCACCGCCGGGGCGTACTCGGTCACGTCCTCCCAGTCGACCTCGGTCATGCCGCGCGCCATCAGGCAGGCGACGAACAGGAGCGCCGGCGCGGTGGCGTAGTTCGGGATGCTGAGCGCAAGCGGCGCCAGCACGAGCGACAGCAGGAACAGCGCGCCGACGGAAACGGCCATCAGCCCGGTGCGGCCGCCGGCCTTCACCCCGGCGGCGCTCTCGATGTAGCTGGTGGTCGAGGAGGTGCCGAGCAGGGCGGCCATGATGCTGCCGCAGCTGTCGGCGACCAGCGCCTTGCGCAGGCGCGGCAGCTTGCCTTCGGCGTCCAGCATGCCGGCGCGGTGCGCGACGCCGACCAGCGTGCCGGTCGTATCGAAGAAATCCACGAAGAAGAACGTGAACACGATCGCGAGCGCGCCCAGGCCCAGCGCGCCGCCGATGTCGAGCCGGAAGAAGCTGGGCGCCAGGCTGGGCGGCACGTCGACGATCCCGCGGAAGGGCGACAGGCCCGCGACGATGCCGATCGCCGTGACCAGCAGGATCGCGATGATGATCGCGCCCGGCACGCGCCGGTGGTCGAGCGCCACCATGGCGACGAAGCCGAGCGCCGCCAGCACGACGGTCGGCTGGGTGATCTTGCCCAGGGTCACGAGCGTGACCGGGTGCGCGACGATCACCCCGGCGTTCTCGAGCGCGATGATGCCGAGGAACAGGCCGATGCCTGCCGAGATCGCCATCTTCAGCGACTTCGGAATCGCGTTGACCACGTATTCGCGCAGCGGCGACAGGCTGAGGAGCAGGGCCAGGACGCCGGAAAGGAACACCGCGCCCAGCGCCACCTGCCACGGCAGCTTGACGCCGAGCACCACGCCGAAGGCGAAGTAGGCGTTGAGGCCCATGCCCGGGGCGAGCGCCACCGGATAGTTGGCATAGAGCCCCATCAGGATCGAGCCGAAGGCCGCGGCCAGGCAGGTCGCCGTGAACAGTGCGCCCTCGTCCATGCCCGCGTTCTTCAGGATCGAGGGATTGACGAAGATGATATAGGCCATGGTCAGGAAAGTGGTGAGCCCCGCCATGACCTCGGTGCGTGCGTCCGTCTTGTTCTCGGACAGCCTGAAGAAAGCGTCCAACATGGTCCGCATGTCCCCCCATCCTCTCGATCGCGCCCACGTCCCCGCGCGATGCGCCGGGCGTCGTCGGCGCCGTGGGAAATCTATCCCAGCGCGCGGCCCGTTGTCAGCACGCCCCCGGCTCCACCGACGCTCACAGCTTCGACGGATTGGTTTTACGGGTTCTTAAGCCTGTCCGGATAGACTTGGGCGCTCGTGGATTGGGCGGCTTTCTCGGGTGCATCCATGCATGCCTGCGGCCATACGGCTTACGGGCACCGGCCGGCCAGCTGGCGGGGGCAGATGCGCGCCTATCGCGGCCGCGACCGCGTGCGGCGCTGGCGCCTGCCGGCCGCCGCCAGCCTTGCGGTGGCAGCGGCGACCCTGGTGGCGAGCCTCGCCCTGCTGCTGGCGGCGAGCTGGGCGCAGGATGTCGCGCGGCGGCAGGTCCGGCTCAGCTGGGCGACCTGCCGGGCGCTGGTCGAGCACGTGCCCTCGCCGGACGTGAAGTACCGGCCGGGCACCGACCAGGCCGGTCGCAAGGTCGCGCCCGCCGACCTCAAGCCGCGCCCGAACATCAAGATCCCCGAGACCATCACGATCCCGATCACGGTCGACCTGTGCCAGCGCTACAGCTCGACCGAGAACGTCAAGCTGTGCCACACGCCGTTCGCCAAGGACGGCGTCACGGCGCGGCCGTTCGACACGCATGTCCCGCCGCCGCCCGGCCGCACCCAGCCCTATGACGTCGAGGGGCCGCGCCAGCGCTACGAGGCCTCCGCCTATATCGGCACGGTCACCGTCAAGGGCGACGGCCGCCGCGCCTATCTGGACGGCGAGCCGCTGACCGACACCGAGCAGGCGCTGATGCGCGAAGCCTGCATGCGCGAATACAAGCGCATGCGCTGACCCGGCCCCAAGCCGGCGTCATCCATGCGGGCGCCGCCGGTCAGCCCCGGCGTCGCGGGGCGTGCGGGGCGCGGCGCCAGCGGCTGGCCTCCGCCCGCCATGTCAGCCCTGCTCAGGCTCAAGGCCGGGCTGTTCCAGCCGGGCCCGGTCGCCTTCGCCACCCTGTTCGCCATCGAGTGCCTCGCGCGCGCGACGTTGACCGTGGTTCTGCCGGTCGAGGCGCTGCGCGTCGTCGGCGACGCGCGCGACGTGAGCCTGCTGTTCGCGGCGCGATCTTAATGGTTGGTCAACCCTGACTTCCTAACGTCCCGAGCATGCTTCGCGTTTATGCCTGCCTGACCCAGTACCACGACCTGCGCCTGGTGGCGCTGGCGGGGATCATCTGCCTGTTCGCCTCGGCCACCGCGCTGAGCCTCTTCGCCCATGCGCTCAATGCGACGCGCCGCAGCCGCGCCGCATGGCTGGGGGCGACCGGCGTGGTCACGGGCGGCGGGGTGTGGTCGACCCATTTCGTCGCCATGCTCGCCTTCGAGCCCAGCATACCGGTCGGCTACGACGCCTTCCTGACCGTCTTGTCCATCCTGGTCGCGATCGCCATCACCGGTGCCGGCTTCTCCGTCGCGTCGGCCGGCAGCGCCGAGCGTCCGTGGCCGGTATGGCTGGGCGGGGCGATCATCGGGCTCGGCGTGTTCAGCATGCATTTCACCGGCATGTCGGCGGTGCGCGTGCCCGGGCGGCTGGAATACGCCGCGGATCTCGTCGTGGCGTCGCTCATGGTCGGCGTGGTGCTGGCGGCGCTTGCCGTGCGCTGGGCGATCGCGGCCGGCCGGACGGCCGAGCGCCTGGGGGCGGGCCTCGTGCTGACGCTCGCCATCTGCGCGCTGCATTTCACCGCGATGAGCGCGGTGTTGATCGTGCCGGACCCGACCGTCGCGGTCCCGGCCGAGGCCATGCCCAGCGACGGGCTCGCCATCGGCGTCGCCTTGGCGACGCTGCTGATCGGCGGCGCGGCGCTCAGCGTATCGGTGATCGACCAGCGCTTCGCCGGCCAGGCGCAGCGCGAAGCCGAGCGCCTGCGCGCGACGGTCGCCGAGCTCGAGGCGACCAAGGCCGCGCTCGAGCATACCAGCAGCAATCTGCAGCAGGCGCTCGAGGCGGCCGCGGCGGGCAGCCAGGCGAAATCGCAGTTCCTCGCGGCGATGAGCCACGAGCTGCGCACGCCGCTCAACGCGGTGATCGGCTTCTCCGACCTGCTCGCGACCGAGACCTTCGGTTCCCTCAACCAGCGCCAGCGCGACTACCTGGCGGACATCAGGCGCGCCGGCGCCCATCTGCTGGAGCTCGTGAACGACGTGCTCGACGTCACGCGGCTCGACGCCAAGGCCATGGTGCTGGAGGATGACGAAACCGATCTCGCCACCGTCGTCTCCGACGCCGCGGCGCTGGTCGCGGTGCGCGCGCAGGAAGCCGAGGTCCGGCTACAGGTCGATTGCCCGCCGGACACCCATATCGTGCGCATCGATCCCCGCCGCGTGCGGCAGATCCTGCTCAACCTGCTGTCGAACGCGATCAAGTTCACGCCGCCCGGCGGCGCGGTGCGGGTCGCAGCACTCGCCACCGCCGAGGGCGCGCTGGCGCTCAGCGTCAGCGATACCGGCATCGGCATCGCGGCGGCGGACATACCGGTGGCGCTGGCGCTGTTCGGGCAGGTGGACAGCAGCCTGGCGCGCAAGTACGACGGCACGGGTCTCGGGCTGCCGCTGTCGAAGCGCCTGATCGAGGCGCATGGCGGCGCCCTGACCTTGACCAGCGAGGTCGGCGTCGGGACGTGCGTGACCGTGACGTTCCCGCCGGGGCGCGTGCTCGCCCCGTGCGAGAAAGCCGCCTGACGCGGCGTAGCGGCGGCGGCTAGCCGCGGCCGCGGCCGCGGCCGCGCGGCTTGCCGGCCGTGCGGCCGAGTCCGATCTTCTTGGCGAAGGCCGAGCGTTGCGCGGCGTAGTTCGGCGCGACCATCGGATACTCGGGCGGCAGGCCCCACTTCGCCCGGTACTCGTCCGGCGTGAGGTCGTAGGTCGTGCGCAGGTGCCGCTTCAGCATCTTCAGCTTCTTGCCGTCTTCCAGGCAGATGATGAACTCCGGCGTGATGGACTTCCTGACCGGCACGGCCGGCTTCAGCGGCTCGCCCTTGCCGCCGGCGCCGCCGATGCCCAGGCCGTTCAAGGCGGTATAGACGGTGCTGATCACTTCCGGTATTTGCGTCGCCGGCAACATGTTATTGCTCAAATAAGACGCGACGACCTGTGCCGTCATGCGCAACACGTCGGATTGCGGGGTTTTCGGCTCGTTTTGCTCGGCCATGACTATGTTTCCTCGGGAAATTGACTGCGTGGGGGCCCACCCTCTCGCATACCCGCCGCGCGATGTCAAACGATTGCCCGGCTTGGGTAAGTATTCGCAAGCGAAAAGTCTCAAGAACCTCTACAAGATTGACGACTATTTCAGCGCTCTGGTCGCATGATACGCGCGATGGACAAAGGAATAGTTGCGACCGGGCGGCCGTCGCGTCCGTCGCGTTGAAGCCGGCGCCGGCTGATCCGCGCGACTGCAACGGCGGCTTTGCGCGCGTCGTTCGGCCGCGGGCATGCCTCGCGACATTTGGTAGCGGTTTCGCGTTGCCTGGCGATATGTTGTGGGGCTATGATCGGGCCCTGATTCGTCACCCCCTGGACATGGTTCCGTTCGGAGCCGGTTGAAGACTGCCGGATGAGCACCACCACTGTCGCCATCGCCTCGGACCATGCCGGGTATCCGCTCAAGGAGACGCTGAAGGCCGAGTTGCGCCGCCTCGGCGTCGACGTGCTCGATCTCGGCACCGACGGTCTCGAGTCGGTCGACTATCCCGACTTCGCCGACAAGCTCGCCCACGTCGTCAAGGACGGCAAGGCGGGGCGCGGAGTCCTGGTGTGCGGCACGGGCATCGGCATCGCCATCGCGGCCAACCGGCACCGTCATCTGCGCGCGGCCGTTTGCCACGACGCAACCTCGACGCGGCTGGCGCGGCAGCACAACGACGCCAACGTGCTGGCCGTCGGCGGCCGCCTGGTCGGCGAGGAAACCGCCAAGGAGTGCCTGCGCGTATTCCTGGAGACGCCGTTCGAGGGCGGTCGCCATGCGCGGCGTATCGGCAAGATGGGGTGAACGGTTTCATGGGCTTGGCATCGACGGAGAGGGACGCCGCATGACGGCCAGGGTGGCGCCGCGCACGGTCGCTTCCGGCAACGGGTTCTTCGATCGCGGCGTCGCCGCGGTCGATCCCGAGCTCGCCGCCGCCATCGACCGCGAGTTGAGGCGGCAGCAGGACGGCATCGAGTTGATCGCCTCGGAGAACATCGTCTCGCGCGCCGTGCTCGAGGCGCAGGGATCGGTCTTGACCAACAAGTATGCCGAGGGTCTTCCGGGCAAGCGCTATTACGGCGGTTGCGAGGAAGTCGACGTCGCCGAGACGCTCGCGATCGAGCGCGCCTGCCGGCTGTTCGGCTGCGCCTTCGCCAACGTGCAGCCGCATTCGGGCGCGCAGGCGAACGAGGCCGTGTATCTGGCGCTGCTCAACCCCGGCGACACGATCATGGGCATGTCGCTGGCCGCCGGCGGGCATCTGACGCATGGCGCGCCGCCGAACATCTCGGGCAAGTGGTTCACGGCCGTGCAATACGGCGTCAAGCGCGACACGCACCTGATCGACTTCGACGAGGTCGAGAGCCTGGCCCGGCGGCACCGCCCGAAGCTGATCATCGCCGGCGGCTCGGCCTATCCGCGCGAGATCGATTTCGCGCGCTTCCGCGCCATCGCGGACTCCGTCGGCGCCTGGCTGATGGTCGACATGGCGCATTTCGCCGGGCTCGTCGCCGGCGGCGCGCATCCCAGCCCGATCCCGCACGCGCACGTCGTCACCACGACGACGCACAAGACGCTGCGCGGCCCGCGCGGCGGCATGATCCTCAGCGCCGATGCCGAGCTCGGCAAGAAGATCAACTCCGCCGTTTTCCCCGGCCTGCAGGGCGGCCCGCTGATGCACGTGATCGCCGCCAAGGCGGTAGCCTTCGGCGAGGCGCTGCAGCCGTCGTTCCGCGCCTATGCGCGCCAGGTCGTCGACAACGCCCGCGTGCTCGCCGAGACGCTCAAGGCGCGCGGGCTCGACATCGTCGCCGGCGGCACCGACACGCATCTGATGCTGGTCGACCTGCGGCCGAAGCGCCTGACGGGCCGGGCGGCGGAGCAGAGCCTCGGCCGCGCGCACCTGACCTGCAACAAGAACGGGGTGCCGTTCGACCCCGAGAAGCCGGCCGTGACCTCGGGCATCCGCCTCGGCACGCCGGCGGGCACCACCCGCGGGCTCGGCATCGCCGAGTTCCGCCAGGTCGGCGATCTGATCGGCGACGTGCTCGACGGGCTGGCGACGGCCGACGCCGAGGACAATTCGCGCGCCGAAGGCAAGGCGCGCGAGGCGGTGCTCGAGCTGTGTCGCCGCTTCCCGATCTATGGCGGGCCCGCGTGAGCGGGCGAGAAGCAAGATAACGGACGACGAGCAAGGGGGACCGGGGGATGCGCTGTCCATTTTGCGGCCATGACGATACGCAAGTGAAGGATTCGCGCCCGACCGAGGACAATTCGGCGATCCGGCGGCGGCGCTTCTGCCCCAACTGCGGCGCGCGTTTCACCACCTTCGAGCGCATCCAGCTGCGCGAGCTGACCGTGATCAAGAAGAACGGCCAGCGCGAGCCGTTCGACCGCGACAAGCTGGCGCGCTCGATGTTCACCGCGCTCAAGAAGCGCCCGGTGGAGAGCGAGCGCATCGAGCGCGTCATCAACGGCATCGTGCGCCGGCTGGAAAGCTCGGGCGAAAGCGAGATCCCGGCCGCCTCGATCGGCGAGCTGGTGATGGAGGCGCTGGCCAATCTCGACCAGGTCGCCTATGTGCGGTTCGCCTCGGTCTACCGCAATTTCCGCGAGACCAAGGATTTCGAGGAATTCATCGGCAAGCTCGGCGACGTGAACGATTAGCCGCAAGCCCTCGCCCGCCGCAGGCGGGAGAGGGCGGGGCGCAACGCGAAGCGTCGGGAGGGTGAGGGCAGGGCGCGATGGTCCGGGGTGCGCGCATGTGGCTGCCGTCGACAAGAATGTAATGTATCGCATGCGCTTTGCTTGCCGCATCCGAGGCCCTCACCCCGCCGACGTCATGAGCGATCGTCGAATGGCCCGTCGTCGACCCTCTCCCGCCTGCGGCGGGCGGGCGTAGAAATGTCCTTCTCTCCCGACGACCATCGTTTCATGGCGGCGGCGCTTTCTCTGGCGCGACGCGGGCTGGGGCGGACCTGGCCCAATCCGGCCGTCGGCGCCGTGATCGTGCGCGACGGTTGCGTGGTCGGCAGGGGCTGGACGCAGCCGGGCGGACGGCCGCACGCCGAGGCCGAGGCCCTGCGCCGCGCCGGCGCGCGCGCGCGGGGCGCCACGCTCTACGTCACGCTCGAGCCCTGCGCGCATCACGGCAAGACGCCGCCCTGCGCCGAGGCGGTGATCGCCGCCGGGGTCGTGCGCGTCGTCTCGGCCATCGATGACCCCTTTCCGCGGGTCAACGGACGCGGCCATGCCCTGCTGCGCGAGGCCGGCGTCGCGGTCGAGACCGGGCTCGGGGCTGCCCAGGCGCGCGACGTCAACCAGGGCTTCCTCACGCGCGTCGCCCGCTCGCGGCCGATGGTCACCCTCAAGCTCGCCACCTCGCTCGATGGCCGCATCGCCACGCGCACCGGCGAGAGCCGGTGGATCACGGGCGAGGCCGCGCGCCGCCGCGGGCATCTGCTGCGGGCGACGCACGACGCCGTGATGGTCGGCATCGGCACGGCGCTGGCGGACGATCCGGAGCTGACCTGCCGCCTGCCGGGCCTGGACGATCGGCGCACCGTTCGCGTCGTGGCGGACAGCGACGCACGGCTGCCGCTCGATTCCAAGCTGGCGCGTTCGGCGCGCCGCCAGCCGCTATGGCTGATCGTGCGCCAGGGCGCGGACGACGGCCGTGTCGAAGCGCTCACGTCGGCCGGCGCCGAGGTGCTGCGCGTCCTGGCCGGGCCGGACAACCGCCCGGATCCCGCTTGCGCGCTGGAGGCGCTCGCGCGCCAGGGGCTGACCCGCGTGCTGGTCGAAGGAGGCGGCACGCTGGCGGCGGCGCTGCTCGGCGCCGGGTTGGTCGACCACGTCGTCTGCTTCCGCGCGCCGATGATCGTCGGCGGCGACGGCATGCCCGCGGTCGCCGCCATGGATGCGGCGACGCTGCGCGATGCGCTGAAGCTCCGGCTCGTGTCCGCCGGCACAGAAGGCGGCGACATCGTGGAAACCTACGCGGTGGCGGGGTAGTCTCCGCCCGCCATGTTCACGGGCATCGTCAGCGATGTCGGCCGCGTGCGGCGCGTCGTGCCGGGCGGCGACACGCGCTTCGACATCGCCACCGCGTACGACACGGGGACGATCGCGGTCGGCGCGTCCATCGCCTGCGCCGGCTGCTGCCTGACCGTGATCGAGACCGGCCGCGACGACGGCGGCTTCTGGTTCGCCGTGCAGGCCTCGGCCGAGACCCTGTCCAAGACCACGCTCGGCACATGGACCGAGGGTACGCGCGTCAACCTGGAACGCGCGCTGCGCCTGGGCGACGAGCTGGGCGGGCACATGGTCTCCGGCCATGTCGACGGCGTGGCCGAGCTCATGGAGCGCCGCGCGGAAGGCGGGTCGACGCGGCTGACCTTCGCCGTCGCGCGACCCTTGGGACGGTTCATCGCGCCGAAAGGGTCGGTCGCGGTCGACGGCGTGTCGCTGACGGTCAACGAGGTCGCCGATCGGGGCGACGGACGCACGGCGTTCGGCGTCAACATCGTTCCCCACACGGCGTCGGCGACGACGCTCGGCGCCGCCAGGGCGGGCGACCGGGCCAATGTGGAAATCGACATGCTTGCGCGCTATGTTGCGCGCCTTGCCGAGGCGGCGGGACAATCGGGCGGGAATCCTTGAGCGAAAAGCCGCATGTCATGATCGTGGAAGCGCGCTTCTACGACGACCTGGCCGACGAGCTGGCGAAGGGCGCGATCGCCGCGCTCGACCGCGTCAAGGCCACCTACGAGCGCGTCGAGGTGCCCGGCGCGTTCGAGATCCCGGCCGCGGTGCAGATCGCCGTGCGCTCGATGGACTTCTTCACCGCGCGGCGGCGCTTCGACGGGTTCGTGGCGCTGGGCTGCGTCATCCGCGGCGAGACCACGCATTACGACTATGTCTGCAGCGAGAGCGCGCGGGGCCTGCAGGACCTGGCGCTGCGCCATACGCTGGCGATCGGCTATGGAATCCTGACGGTGGAGAACTCCGAGCAGGCCTGGGAGCGCGCCGACGTCAAGAAGCGCAACCACGGCGGCCGCGCCGCCGAGGCGTGCCTGCGCATGATCGACATCAAGC
>JAKLKW010000092.1 GCA_023150455.1 Alphaproteobacteria bacterium
CAACTATCGGCAAAAGAAAATACCCAAGGTCGGCACTACACGCCCAAATCCGCCCAACATCGCACGCAAGTGCCTGATCCGACTCAGCGCGGCATCGCCAAAAATCTGATTCGCCACCCTCAACTGCGCAAGTTGGGCTAAGCGCCGTACCGCTCCACCCCGCCGACGAAGCAACGCGTCACGCGCACCTCGCGCAACTCCTCCTTCGGGATCGCGAAGACGTCGCGGTCGAGCACGGCGAAATCGGCGAGCTTGCCGGGCTCGAGCGAGCCTTTGACCTTTTCCTCGCGCCCGGACCAGGCGCCGAGCACGGTGTAGGCGCGGATCGCCTCTTCGACTGTGATCGCCTCGCGCGGGTCGAGCGACTGGCCGCTGTCGGACTTGCGGTTGACCATCGACCAGATGGCGCGGAACGGGTTCGGATGGCAGACCGCGGCGTCGGAATGGCCGGGCGCGGGCACGCCGCTGTCGATCAGCGTGCGGTGCGGCCACATCCAGCGCATCGCCGCCTCGCCGCGGTTGGCGCGATAGGCGTCGCCCAGGTCGTACATGAAGCCGGTCGCGGAGGAGTCGACCACCTTCAGGCGCTTGAGGCGCTCGAGGATCGGCGGCGTGACGTAGCAGCAATGCTCGACGCGCATGCGGTGGTCGTCGACCGGGTGCGCGGCCAGCGCCGCCTCGATCGCGTCGAGCGCGAAGTCGATGCCGCGGTCGCCGACTCCCTCGATGCAGACGAGCAGCCCCGCCTTGTGCGCCGCGATCGCGCGGCGCTTCAGGTCGTCGGCCTCGTACAGCAGCATGCCGCGGTTGTCCTCGACCTCGCCGACCACCTTCGCGCCGACGTAAGGCTCGTAGTAGGCGGCGGTGCGGCCGCTGGTGCTGCAGTCGGGGCACCATTCGACGCCGATGACGCGCACCCAGTCGTCGCCGAACCCGGTGCGGATGCCGGCGGCGATCAGCGCCTCGATCAGCCCGTCCTCGCGGCCCGAGGCGATGATCCCGACGCGCAAGCGCAGGCGGCCCGTGTCGCGCATCCTCTGGTAGGCGCGAATCGCGCGCGCGGGCGTCAGCGAGTTGTAGACCGAGGTGATGCCGTAGGACAGGCACTCGGCGAACACCCGCTCGAGGCCCTCGGCGATCTCGTCCTCGGCGTCCGAGGCATGGATCTGCCCGAGGAAGGGATGCGCCGCCGTCTCGCGCACGAGGCCGGTGAAGCGGCCGGTGTCGGGATGGCGGTCGAAGCGCCCGAACGGCGGATCGGCCGCGTCCTCGGGAACGCCGCAGGCCCTGAACGCGGCCGCATTGGCGAGCGCGATATGGCCGTCGGTACGCAGGATGAAGACCGGCTTGCCGTTGCCCGCGGCATCGAGCTCGGCGCCGCTCGGGTAGCCGCCGCTCTTGCGCTCGTCGTAGCGATAGCCGACGAACCAGCGCCCGGGCGGGCCCGCGCGCGCGACGCTGCTGATGCGCTCGAGCAGCTCGGCCTTGCCGCGCACGCGGCCGGGCGACACGTCGTGCCATTTCACGAGACGGACCGCGTAGCTGTCGGGATGGCAGTGCGAATCCACGATGCCCGGGATCGCCACGGCACCGCCCAGGCGCAGGACCCTGGTGCGCGGCCCGACCAGGCCTTCCATTTCCGCGTCGTCGCCGACGGCGACGATGCGGCCGTCGCGCGCGGCGAGCGCCGCGACCGTCCGGTTCGCGGCATCGAAGGTCGCGATCCGCCCGCCAAGCGCGACCAGATCGGCATGCAATTGCGACATTCCCGCACCTTCCCTGGCGAAGCCTTGGGCACCGGCCTTTCGGCGTGACAAAGCATCGAGTCCGCCTCTAGAAATAGCAAGGGCGCGCGGGCGCGGGCGACGCGCGCGTTCAGGGGGCTGAATGACCGCGGAAACGATCGGGATGCCGGCGCAACGCCTGCGCCGGTCGCTGGGCACGCAGCAATTCTACTGGCTGCTGATCGCGCCCGCCCTCGTCCTGATGCTGTCCTTCTATTTCTACCCGCTCGCCAAGGTGCTGTGGATCAGCGTCACCGAGCCGAAGCCGGGCCTCGCCAACTACGCGCTGCTGTTCACCTCGGAATCGGTGCAGCGCACGCTCCTGACCACGACGCGCCTTTGCGTGATCGCCACGGCGATCACCATGCTGCTCGGCTACGTCATCGCCTACGCGATGGTGCACGCGGGCGAGCGGCAGCTGCGCTGGCTCACCTTCTGCGTGCTGCTGCCCTTGTGGATCTCGGTGCTGGTGCGCGCCTTCGCCTGGGTCACGCTCTTGCGCAGCAACGGCCTGATCAACCAGGGCCTGCAGGGGCTCGGCCTGATCGGCGAGCCGCTGACGCTGGTGCGCAACGAGCTGGGCGTGGCGATCGGCATGGTCCACTACATGATCCCCTTCGCCGTGCTGCCGCTCTACGCCAACATGCGCACGATCGACCTGCGCCTGGTCGCGGCCGCGCGCGGCCTGGGCGCGGGTCCTTTCGCCGCGTTCCGCCGCGTGTTCCTGCCCCTGAGCCTGCCGGGCATCGTCGGCGCCGGCATCCTGATCTTCATCTTCTCGATCGGCTTCTACGTGACGCCGGCGATCCTCGGCGGCGGGCGCGTGCTGATGGTGGCCGAGTATATCGGCGTGCAGATCCTCAATGTGCTGCGCTGGGGCCTCGGCGCCATGCTGGCGACGACGCTGCTGGTCAGCGTGCTGCTGCTGATGGCCGCGCTCGCGCGGGTCGTGAACTTGCGCCGCCTGTTCGGGTCGGGCTGATGACAGGAATTCGCGCAGGCATCGAGAAGGCGTCCTTCGACAAGCTAAGGACGAGGTGCCTTCCCCGTGGCAGCAGGACTGCTCCTCGTCGTGAGCCTGTCGAAGGATGCACGGCGCCGATCCCCGGCTCGTCATGGACGGCGGCATAGATGGAACAGCTCGGCCAGCGCCTCGGCCTCAAGCGCGGCGTCGTGTTCGCCGCGGCCTGGACGATCGTGCTGTTCCTGATCACGCCGGCCCTCGTCGTGTTCCCCGTCTCGGTCACCGACCAACGCTTCCTGTCGATGCCCGAGCATGGGCTTTCGATGCAGCATTTCGCCAAGCTGATGACCAGCGAGGACTGGCTCGGCAGCATCTGGAACAGCCTCCAGATCGCCGTCGTCACGACCGCGATCTGCGTCGCGGGCGGCACGCTCTGCGCGGTCGGCTGCTGGCGCCTGTCCTCGCGCCTGTCGGAAGGCGTGCGCACGCTGATGCTGCTGCCGATCGTGATCCCGTCGATCGTCTATTCCCTGGGCATCTACCGCCTGTTCGTCGATATCGGGCTGATCGACACCGTGGCGGGCGTCGTGCTGGCGCACGCGGTGACCGGCATTCCCTATGTCGTGATCACGGTCTCGGCCAGCCTCGCCAACTTCGACCCGCGGCTGGAGCAGGCGGCGCGCAGCCTCGGCGCCTCGTTGAGCCAGACCGTCCGGCGCGTGATCGTGCCCAACATCATGCCGGGCGTGCTGTCCGGCGCGATCTTCGCCTTCATCCACTCCTGGGACGAGACGGTGATCGTGCTGTTCATCGCCGGGCGCAGCGTCTACACCCTGCCGCGGCGCATGTGGGCCGACATCAACGAGAACCTCGACCCGATCATCGCCGCCGTCGCGGTGATGCTGATCTTCGTCACCCTGGCGCTGCTGGCGGTCGAGTTGACTCTGCGCGCGCGTCGCGCGCGAATGTCCCAGACAAGGAGCACCGCATGACCACGAACAAGACGCCGACGGCGGCGCAGCAGACGGCGCTCGACTGGGTGGCGGCCAGCACCGGGCGCCTGTCGCGCGACCACATGACGATCTGGAACCTGGCCGAGCCGTCCTGGCGCGAGTACCGGTCGGCGAAGTTCTATGTCGACGCGCTCAAGCGCGAAGGCTTCGCGGTCGAGGAAGGCAGCGGCGGCATGCCGACGGCGTTCTGCGCGACCTGGGGCAAGTCCGGGCCGGTGCTCGGCGCCTATGCCGAGTACGACGCCGTGCCCGGCACATCCCAGGCGCCCGTGCCGCGGCGCGAGCCGCGCGCGGGCCTGCATCGCTGGGCCGCCGGCCACACCGACCCGCATTCGGCGCTCGGCATCGGCGCCTTCGGCGGCGTGCTGGCGGCCAAGGCCGCGTTCGAGAAGCACGGCATCCGGGCGCGCATCAAGTTCTTCGGCGAGCCGGCGGAGAAGATGTGCGGCTCCAAGCCGGTGCACGCGGCCAAGGGCTATTACGACGACCTCGAGGCCGCGATCAGCTTCCATCCCACCTCCCTGCCGGCGCTCGCCAACACCTGCCTGTGGGATACGCATTGCGGCTGCTACTGGAGCGTCATCTACACCTTCGAATGCGTCGAGCCCGAGACCTGGGCCGGCGCCATGGCGCGCGAGGGCGTGGTGAACACGCATATCGCCGCGCGCGCGCCGGCCGCGCTCGACGCCGTGTGCCTGATGTACACGACCTCGAAATACACGCGCGATTCCATGCTGCCGCACACCGGCGCCTGGTCGATCAACGAGGCGATCCTGGTCGCGGGCCAGGCCACCGCCGACAACATCCCGCCGCATGTCGGGCAGATCCAGTATGCCTGGCGCGTGCCGACCATCGACATGGCCGAGCGCATCGCGGCGGTGCTCGACAACAACGCCGAGAACGTGGCGCGCATCACCCATTGCCGCCTGACCAGGACCTGGGTCACCAAGACGCGGCCGGGCCTGCCCAACCATGCGCTGGCCGAGATCACCTACGCCAACCTCGCCATGGTCGGCGCGCCGAAGCTGCCGAAGGAGGCAAAGGACTTCGCGCGCGAGATCCTGAAGACGCTCGGCCTGCCGCCGGCCGACGAGCCCTTCATGAAGGAGATCGAGGAGCTGACGCCGCCGCGCGAGGCCGAGGCGCGGCTGCGCGCCAACCTGCCGCCGTCGCAGAAGAACTACACCTCGGACGACTACGTCGAGTACACGTGGCACTGCCCGACCGTGCGCCTCTATATCGGCCGCGCCATGCTGCGCCCACCCAGGCCGGGCTACGTGTTCCCCGACTGGCCGCGCAACGCGCTGGGCGGCGTGCCGGCCGCGATCGACCCGCTGCACCTGACGGCGGCCAAGACGATCGGCGCGACGCTGGTGGAGCTCGCGACCGACCCGGCCGGGCTCGAGCGCAGCAAGGCCGAGTTCCGCGAGCGCACCGGCGGCGGCATCGGCGGCAAGACCTGGCTGAAGCCGCTGCTGCCGAAGGACTTCCCCGCGCCGGTCGATTTCCGCTGGCCCGAATACGTCGAGACCGTGCGCGGCCGCGAGTGGTCGCTGCCGACGCCGACGCATTGAGGAGAGACGCGCCATGTCGATCATGACCGAGGGCGAATACCGCTACAACATGCTGATCAAGCGATTCCCCTCCGCGCCCGAGCCCGCCTTCGAGACCAGGGAACAGCAGGAATTCATCTGGGGCCGGCACTGGGGCTGCCGCAACGACGTCGGGCGGCTGCGCATGGTGCTGATGCACCGGCCGGCGGACGAGCTGAAGATCGTCGACACCAGCAAGCGCATCGAGGATCTCGGCGCCTTCGGCGATCCCGAAACGGGCTGGTACTGGCGCGGCCGCGAGGTGCCGCCGCTCGAGGCGATGCAGAAGGAGCATGACGGGCTGGCCGCGGCGCTGCGCGCCGAGGGCGTCGAGGTGGTGAACATCGAGCGCAACGCCATGCTGCCCGGACGCATGAAGACGGTCTATACGCGCGATTCGGTGATCGCGCTGGACGGCGGCGCCATCGTCACGCGCATGGGCCCGCCGATCCGCCGCGGCGAGGAGCGCGCGGTGATGCAGACGCTCGTGCATATCGGCATGCCGATCCTGCGCACGATCCACGGCACCGCCATCCTCGAAGGTGGCAGCTTCGCCTTCCTCAATCAGAGGACTGCCGTGCTCGGCCTGTCCAGCCGCGTCAACGAGGAAGGCGCGCGCCAGCTCGAGGAAGTGCTCAAGGTCATGGGCATCGAGCTGATCCGCGTGCACCTGACCGGCTACCGCCTGCATATCGACGGCGCGTTCGTGCTGATCGACGTCGACACCGCCATCGTCAACCCGACGCAGCTGCCGCACTGGTTCCTGGAGAGGCTGAAGGAGCTGAAGATCCGCACGGTCGAGGTGCATCCCGACGACGGCGTCAGCGCCATCAACTGCCTGGCCGTGCGCCCCGGCCGCATCATCGCCAGCACCGCGCTGTCGGACCGCACGCTGGAGGCGCTCGACCGCGCCGGCGTCTCGGTCGTGCGCATCCCCTACGAGAACGTCTATCTCGGCGGCGGCGGCATCCACTGCTCCACCGGCCCGCTGGTGCGCGATCCGATCTGACGGTAAACCTCAAGATCAATGAGTCCTCGTCCTGAGCTCGTCGAAGGCCGAGCCCGTCGTTCCTGCCCATCGTCTTTCGACAAGCCCAGGACGAGGTAACATCCAGCGGCCGGAGGCCCCATGCCCGACCTGAAGATCTACGGCATCGCCAAGTCGCGCGCCGTGCGCAACCTGTGGATGGCCGAGGAGCTCGGCCTCGCCTATGACCACGTCAAGGTCGGCTGGGCGGACGGCGGCTCGAAGAAGCCGGAATATCTCAAGATCAACCCGAACGGCACCGTGCCGGCGATCGAGGATGGCGGCCTCAGGCTGTTCGAGTCGCTGGCGATCAACCTGTACCTGGCGAAGAAGCACGGGCGCGGGCTTTATCCGGCGACGCTGGAGGACGAGGCGCGCGCCTGGCAGTGGACCCTGTGGGGCGCGACCGAGCTCGAGAAGCCGATGGTCACCTACGGCCTCAATACCTGGATGCTGCCCGCGGAGAAGCGCGACGCCAAGGCCGCCGCCGACGCGCTGAAGGCGCTGGAGCGCCCCTTGGGCGTGCTGAACGGGGCGGTGGCGGCCACGCCCTACCTGCTCGGCGCGGCCTTCACCGTGGCCGACCTCAACGTCGCCGGCATCTGCTTCGCCGCCTGGATGAACAAGTTCGACCTCGGGCGCTGGCCGAACGCGCGCGGCTGGCTCGACCGCTGCATGGCGCGGCCCGCCGCGGCCAAGGCGCGGGTGCTGCGCGAGGCGGCGTAGGCCGCCGCGCGCGGCCTGGGCAACGGCAGTCGATGATATCCGCCCTCAACTCCCTCCTCCTGGTCTTCGCCGCGCTGTTCCCGATCGTGAACCCGCCGGGCACGGCACTGCTGTTCCTGGCGATGACGCGGCGGGGCAGCCGCGAGGATCGCGCGTGGCTGGCGCGCCGGATCGCTCTCTACGGCTTCGTCATCATCACCGCGTCGCTCTATTTCGGCGCGTTCGTGCTGGAGATCTTCGGCATCTCGGTGCCGGTCCCGCGCGTCGCGGGCGGAGTTGCCGTCACCCTGACCGGCTGGCAGCTGCTGCACGCTCCGCGAGACGGCGCCGTGGTCGACCGCGCGGGCGACCGGCCCGACGTGCGGGCGATTGCCTTCTACCCGCTGACGCTGCCGCTCACCGCCGGCCCGGGGACCATCGCCGTCACCATCGCGCCCGGCGGCCGCTGATCCGGCCGCCGACTCAAATGGAGACGCGCGCGGATCAACGCGCGCGCGGCGCCGGCCGCCCGGCCGAGCCGGGCTTCCTCGGCTTCGTGCCGGCCGCGCTCGTGGCGACCATGCTGACCTGCGCCATGATCCATGTCTGCTTCCGCTTCGCCGACCGGGTCGAGAGCGCGCTGGGCGAAAGCGCGTCGGACGCGGTGTCGCGCCTGTTCGCCTTCATCCTGATGTGCATCGGCATCGAGATCCTGTGGTCCGGCCTGCCGGTGCTCCTGGCCGGCGTGCCGCGACCGGCATAGGCGACGGCCGGGCGCCGTCCCCGACGCTACGGGCGGCCGGTCGCCGCCGGTGCGACCGGCCGGAACACCTCGTCCTCTTCCTGCAGCAGCGCCAGTTGTCCCGTGCCGATGTCGAAATGCGCGCCGTGCAGATGCAGGCGGCCGCGCTCCTCGAGTGTCTTGACGCAGCCGAACGTGCGCAGGTTCGCGAGCGACGAGCGGATCGAGCGCTGCTCGAGCGCGCGCTGGACGGCGTCGCGCGGCTGGCCCGCCATGGTCAAGAGGACGTCCTCGCGGCTGCGGGCGAGCAGCGACATCCAGCTGCCGATGAAGTCGCCGCCGGAGTCGCCCGAGTAGATCTCGTCGAGATAGGCGCGCACGCCGCCGCACAGCGAATGGCCCAGAACGATGACGTGCTGCACGCGCAGGCCGAGAACGGCGAACTCCAGTGCCGCGCTGACGCCGTGATAGCGGCCGACCGTCTCGTGCGGCGGCACCAGGTTGGCGACGTTGCGCATGACGAAGAGCTGCCCGGGCTCGGCGTCGAAGATCACCTCGGGCGTCACGCGCGAGTCGCAGCAGCTCACGACCATGACGCCCGGATGCTGGCCCGCCTCGGCCAGCAGCTCGAACTGCCTGCGGTTGGCCTCGAAGCGGCCGGTCAGGAACCGGCCGTAGCCGGAGGCGAGCGGTTGCGGCAATGGCATGACGACCCCTCTCGAATACTCCTCCCCGCGGCCGCGCCATGGGCGCCGGCTGGCGGTCCTGCCCTATACATACAGGACCGGCAGGAGGAGCAAAGCCGCGCTGCCGGCGCGCCAGGGCCCGCGCCGGCCGCCGGGCCTCAAGCGGCCGTTTCGATCGCCAGCGCGATGCCCTGGCCGCCGCCGATGCACAAGGTGGCGATGCCGCGCTTGAGGCCGTCGCGCGCCATCGAGTGGACGAGCCGCGTCGTCAGCACCGCGCCGGTCGCGCCGATCGGATGGCCGTGGGCGATGGCGCCGCCCTCGGCGTTGACGATGTCCTCGGGGAAGCCCAGCTCGCGCTGCACGGCGATGGCGATGGCGGCGAAGGCCTCGTTGATCTCGACCCGGTCGACGTCCTTGGTCGACCAGCCGAAGCTTGGCCGATAGTCATGCGACGCAGGTGGTCGCCGCATCGATGCCGATCAAGCCCCGGTGCCGCCGGCGGGGATCAGAGCTCCGCGAGCGTGCGGACGATCATGTAGGCGGCGACGGCGAAGATGACGCCGGCGAAGACGGTGGTCAGCGCGCGCTTGCAGCCGGCCAGCAGCGTCGCGGCCTTGATGCCGGCGAATCCGCCGATCACGCCGCCGGCGACGAGCTCGAAGGCTACGGTCCAGGCGACGAGGCCCGAGAGCGCGTAGCTGGCCGCCGTCGTCAGGCCGAACGTGCCGACGGAGAACAGCGACGAGCCGACCGCGTAGATCAGGAGCGGCACAGCCAGAATCGAGCCGCCGCCGCCCAGGAGCCCGAGCGAAAAGCCGACGATGCCGCCGCTGAGGACGGCCAGGAGGTCGGCAAGCCAGGTCATCGGTCGACGAGCGCCGGCCGGCGCGGCACGGGGCCGCGCCGCCGGCGTAGCGTCACTGCGCGGCGGCGAGCGCGCGCCGGTTCCACGGCATCAGCTTGAGCACGCGCGCCATGCCGCAGAAGCCGGTGACGCCCGCCAGGATCAGCCCGGCGCCGACGAAGGCGCTGAGCAGCACGAACCAGGGCGACACGGCGAGGCCGAGCACCGCGCCCAGGAGCGCCATCGACCCGGCGCCGATCTGCACCTGGCGCTGCAGGTCGATCGGCGCCGAGCGGTCGAGATGGGTGGGCAGGCCGGCCGCCTTCCACGCGTCCAGCCCGCCCGCCAGCACATAGGCCTCGGCGAAGCCCTTGGCGAGGATGCGGCTGGCGTTGGCGGCGGTGCGGTTGCCGCTGCGGCAATGGAACACCACGGTCTTGCCGCGCAGGCGCTCGCGGTCGAACTCGTGCGCGTCGAAGGCGGACAGCGGCACGAGGCGCGCGCCCAGGATGTGCTCGCGCGCGTACTCGTCGGGCTCGCGGATGTCGATCAGCACGGCGCTGTCGCCGTCCAGGCGACGCTTGAGGTCCGCGGGGTCGATCGTCTTCATGGTCATGGCCTTGTCCTTCGTCCGGTGTTGCGCTTGCGGCAGAAGATCTCCGCCAGGGTTCCGATCACGGCGACGGCCTCGGGGCTCGAGAGGCGGTAGAACACCATCTGCGCCGCGCGCCGCGTGCTGACGATGCCGGCCGCCCGCAACCGGGCCAGGTGCTGCGACAGCGCCGCCTGCTGCAGGCCCACGACCGGAACGAGCTGGCCGACCGAACGCTCGCCGTCGGCCAGCTCGCACAGGATCATCAGGCGCCGCGGATTGGCGAGCAGCTCGAGGAAGCGCGCGGCCTCGCCCGCCTTCGCCCCCAGGCTCTCCCGATCCGCAATCGCAAGCCCCTTCATCTTGCCGCCATTCATAAGTTGAAGCTTAATTAGATACTTCTTATATAATGGCCGCGACCCGGCTTGCAAGCCCCCTTTCCCAGGACGTGCGCCATGACCGCCCGCATCCAGGCCTTCTTCCACGAGCCGACCTTCACGGTCACCTACCTGGCCAGCGACCCCGCGACCGGCGAGGCCGCGGTGGTCGATCCGGTGCTCGACTTCGACAGCAAGTCGGGCCGCACCGGCACCACCTCGGCCGAGGCCGTGCTGGCGGCCGCGAAGGACACGGGGGCCAGGATCGTCTGGATCCTCGAGACCCATGCCCATGCCGACCACCTGAGCGCGGCGCAGCATGTCAAGACCAGGACTGGCGCCAAGGTCGCGATCGGCGCCGCCATCACCAAGGTGCAGTCGGTGTTCAAGGACATCTTCAACGCCGGCGAGATGGCGACGGACGGAAGCCAGTTCGACCGCCTGGTGGCGGACGGCGACACGCTGCCGCTCGGCCGCCTCGCGATCGCGGCGATGCACACGCCCGGCCATACGCCGGCCTGCATGACCTATCGCATCGGCGACGCAGCCTTCGTCGGCGACACGCTGTTCATGCCCGACTACGGCACGGCGCGCGCCGACTTCCCGGGCGGCGACGCCCGCACGCTCTACCGCTCGATCCGCCGCATCCTGTCGCTGCCGCCGGAGACGCGGCTGTTCCTGTGCCACGACTACAAGGCGCCGGGGCGCGACCGCTTCGCCTGGGAGACGACGGTCGCCGAGGAACGCGCGAGGAACGTGCATGTGCATGACGGGGTGTCGGAGGAGGAATTCGTCCGCATGCGGCAGGCGCGCGACCGCACGCTCGACATGCCCGTGCTGATCCTGCCCTCGATCCAGGTGAACATGCGCGCCGGCCACATGCCGCCGGCCGAGGCGAACGGGACCGTCTACCTGAAGCTGCCGGTCGACCGGCTCTGAACCGGCGCGAACTCTGGCGGCCGGATCAACCGCAGCCCAAGGCCAGCCGCAGCTCGGCGACCTTGACCGGCTTGCCCAGCACGCTCACCGCGATCGCGCCGGCATGCTCGCCGAGCGCGCGGGCGGCCTTGGCGTAGTCCGGGTTGTAGCCCGTGATGATGATCAGCCGCCCGCGATATCCGGCCTCGACCAACCAGCGGGTGAGCTCGATCCCGTCGGCACCCGGCATGACCATATCCATGACGATGACATCGGGAACGCGTTCGGCATACCGCGCGCGGAATGCGTCGGCGGTCGTGGCCACCCGCGCGCGGAAGCCGGTCTCGGCGCCCACGGCGCGCACGAACTCCGCGAAGTCCGGCTCGTCGTCGACGATCAGCAGCTCGGGCACGCGCGTCATGCGCCGGCCCTCTCGTCGAGCGCGGCGCGCACGGAAGCGGCCAGATCCGCCTTGGTGAAGGGCTTCTGCAGCAGCCGGACGCCGCTCTTGAGCCGGCCGTTCTGCAGCGTCGCGTTCTCAGTATAGCCGGACATGAACATCACGCGCAGGTCGGGCCGTTCGGCGAGCGCACGGTCGGCCAGTGCCGGCCCGTTCATGCCGCCGGCCAGCA
Organism: Alphaproteobacteria bacterium; assembly: GCA_023150455.1. GTDB lineage: Bacteria > Pseudomonadota > Alphaproteobacteria > JAEULC01 > JAEULC01 > JAEULC01. The sequence goes on from JAKLKW010000092.1 coordinate 11,880, forward strand.
CGACGTCGGTCAGCAGCAGCGCGATGGCTTCGTCGCGCGCGAGCACGCGCAGCGCCTCGGCGCCGTCGCGTGCGCGCTCGACGTGGTAGCCCAGCGAGCGCAGCAGGGTGTTCACGAGCTCCAGGACATCGGGGTCGTCCTCCACGACCAGCACGCGCTCCGGCCCTTCGGCGCGGTGGTGCGGCGCCGGCGGCGGACGCCGGCCGTCCACCGCGGCCGCGGAGCGCGGCAGGTAGACGCGCACGGTCGTGCCGGCGCCGACCTCGCTGTAGATGGTGGCATGGCCGTTGGACTGCTTGGCGAAGCCGTAGACCATGCTGAGACCGAGGCCGGTTCCCTTGCCCGGACCCTTGGTCGTGAAGAACGGCTCGAACGCGCGCGCCGCGACATCGGACGGCATGCCGCAGCCGGTGTCCGATACCGCCAGCACGACGTATTCCCCGGGCCTCACCTCCATGTGCTGGACGGCGTATTCGTCGGTCAGCGATGCGTTGGCCGTCTCGATCGTCAGCGACCCGCCGTCCGGCATCGCGTCGCGCGCGTTGACGACGAGGTTCAGCAGCGCGTTCTGCAGCTGGCCCCCATCGGCCGTGCATGGCCACAGGTCGGGCGCGTGCACGATGTTGAGCGTGATGTTCTCGGGCATGGTGCGGCGGATCAGCTCCGACATCTCGTCCACCAGGCGGTTGAGGTCGACGGCGCTCGGCATCAGCGCCTGCCGGCGGGCGAAGGCAAGCAGGCTGCGCGTCAAGGTGGCGCCGCGGTCGCTGGCGCGGATGGCGCTATGCGCCAGGCCCCGCAGGTCGGGGCGGTCCTGCAACCCCTCCTCCAGCAGCTCGAGATTGCCGGAGATCACCGCCAGCAGGTTGTTGAAGTCGTGCGCGACTCCGCCGGTGAGCTTGCCGATCGCTTCGACCCGCTGCGCGTGGAGGAGCTGTTCCTCCGCACGGCGCCGTTCCGTCACGTCCAGCGCCAGGACGAAATGCCCCGCGATTCCTCCCTGCGCCTCGATATCCGGCACCAGCGTGAACTCGACATCGCGCCTGACGCCGTCCGGGAACTCCATGCTGCTCTGGCCCGAGCTTCTGTCCGGCTGCGGCTCCGCGCCGGAAGCGGCGTGCGGCCACGGGCCGGCCGGCATCACCTCCGCGGCGCGCAGGCCGACGAGCCGCGAAGCGGGTCGGTTCAGCCACTGCTCGGCCGCTTTGTTGGCGAATTCCAGCCGTCCGTCGCGGTCGAGATAGGCGATGAACGCAGGCAGGTTGTCGGTGACGGCCCTGAGCCGGCGCTCGCGCGCCGCGATCTCGCGCTGCCCCTGGTCCAGGGCCCGGTTCGAGCGCTCGAGCTCGTGCTGGTACCGGCGCAGCGTGTCGAGCATGAGGTTGAACTGGTCCGCCGCCTGCTGGATCTCGGCGGCGCCGCGCACGGCCGCGCGTGCGTCGCGGTCGCCGGCCGCGATCCGGCGCGCCACGCCGGACAGGTCCTCCAGCGGCTCGATCACGGCGCGCGCGAGCATGCGCCAGGACAGGAAGGCGAGGGTCAGACCCGCAGCGAACAGCGCAAAGCTGGCGAACGAACGCCTGAGCGCCGCCGACTGCGTGTCCGCCGCATAGCGCTGGGCCTCGTCGGAGATGGCGGCGATCAGCCGGTTGATCGCGTCGATCGCGCCGAAGCTCAGGCGGTCCTGCTCGACCGGCGCGATCGGCGTGACCGCGCCGACGTGCCAGGCCTCGCGCGCCCGCTCGAACGAGGCATTGAGCGGCACCAGGGCACCGTCCACCTCCTTCAGCGCGTCCGCCAGCGTGCCGCTGCGCAGCGAGTCGACGTGCAGGCGGATCTGCGCCAGCAGCGTGTCGGCGCGGCCGCGCAGGGCGTCGATCTCGGCCGCCATCGCGGGGGTGCCGGGCGTGCCGGCCGAGACGCGCGCGCCGACGATGCCCATCTCGCGCGTGCGCAGCAGGCGCCAGCGCAGGATCGCGACGCGCAGGTCGGCAAGGAAGGCGAAATGCATGTCCAGGAGCCGTTCGGCGTCGCGCACGTCGACCAGCAGCTTCTCGAGGTCGCCGATGATCACGGTGTAGGCCGCGAACCAGCCCTCGCTGAAGACCGCGTCCCGGCGCTCGCGCGGCAACCGCAGCTGGACCTGCGCGCGCGCCCAGGCCTCGCGCGTGCGATCGCGGATCGAGTCGATGGCGGGCAGCAGGCCCGGACGGTGCATCGCCAAGTCGGCGCGCGCCGCGGCCAGCAGGTCGCTGCCCGAGTTGTGACGCCGATCGAGGGCGGCAATGCCCGATGCGGGCGCCGGTTCCGCGCGCACCAGATAGGTCATCGTGAACCCGCGCACGACGCCGAGATCGGTGACTGCCTGCGCTACGTTCTTGGAAATCCGGTCGGCGACCGCGACGTCGCGCGCGCAGCGGTATTCCTGGCCGGCAAGGACAACCAGCCCGGCGAACAGCGCCGTCAGCAGGCCCGCGACCAATAGGAGCGCGATGCCGATCGATCGGCGCGCGCCGATTCCCCCCGTTGCTCGCGATTGCGACGCCACGCCCCGTTCCCTGCCCGCCATGCCCTTGGCGGCAATCCTACCAAGGATTGATTTGCACCCCACGATATACAACGCCATGCCCGGTGCGCCATAGCCGGCCGCCTGCGCGATTTTGCCGCATGGCGTCGCGATTCCACGCGGCATGGCGCGGGCATGCCGGGGCGTGTATCAACGGGATGGGCGCGCCGCAGGGCCGACGCCACGGAGATTCCCGCATGAGCGATCAGAGCGCGCCGTCGCATCAGCCGTGCCGGTCGCGCCAGCGGTAGTACATGATCGACGGCGCCAGGAACCACGGGTTGCCGTAGTAGAGCGGGCGCGTCTGGAACGGCAGGTCGTCGAAGGCGGTGGCGCCTTCCCTCAGGCCCAGCAGCTGCTGGCCGATGCGCGTTCCCAGGTAGCCCGCCATGCCGGCGCCCGAGCCGCAATAGCCCATGGCGTAGTAGAGTCCGTCGCGGCGGCCGAGATGCGCCAGCTCGTCGAAGGTATAGGCGATGAAGCCGCACCAGGAATGGCTGATGCGCGTCTCCTTCAGCTCGGGGAAGATGCGCCGGAGCTCGGCCAGCAGCAGCGGCCCGCTGCGGCGCGGATCGGTCTCGGCGTGCGAGACGCGGCCGCCGAACACGATGCGCTCGCCGTCCGGCGCGGCGCGGTAGTAGTAGACCACCTTGCGCGTGTCGCTGACGATGCGGCCCCGCGGCATCAGACGCGCCATGAGGTCGCGCGGCAGCTTCTCGGTCGCGATGACGTAGCTGCCGATCGGGATGACGCGGCGCCGGAGCCACGGCGTCAGCGCGCCGGTGTAGCCGTTGGTCGCCACGATCACGTCGCGCACGGCGACGCGGCCCTTGGGCGTGTCGACCGCGAACCCGGCGCCGTCGCGCGCGAGGGCGGTCGCGGGGCAGCGCGCGAAGACGCGCACGCCGGAGGCGAGGACACGGTCGAGCATGCCCTGGTGCAAGCGCGCCGGGTCGACCGCGGCGTGGCGCCTGTAGACCACGCCGCCGAAATAGGCGTCGGTGCCGAGCTCGCGACGCTGCTCGGCGCGCGGCACCAGGTCGGCTTCGATCTCGAGACCCTTGGGCTGCGGCGTGGCGAGCCGCCGTTCCAGCGCCTCGAACTGGCGCTGGTTGTGGGCGGCGTGGAAGCGGCCGGCGACGCGGAAGTCGCAGTCGAGCTTCTCGGCCGCGACGAAGTCCGCGACCCAGGCAAGCGAATTGCGCCCTTCGGTCAGGATGCCGTGGGCGCGCTCGGGCCCGTGCCGGCGCGCGAGCTCGGCATAGTCGGACTTGATGCTGGTGGAGATCTGCCCGCCGTTGCGCGTGCTGCAGCCCCAGCCGGCGTCCTCGGCGTCGAGCACCAGCGTGTCGCGCCCGCCGCGCGCCGTCACCAGCGCGGCGGCGAGCCCGGTGTAGCCCGAGCCGATCACCGCGACGTCGGCCTTTGCCGGCAGCGCCTGGTCGGGCAGCGCGGGCCGCTTCGTGCGCTCCCACCAGAAGGGCTCGGCCTTGAACTCCGCCGTGAAAAAATCGCTCATGCGCCTTGTCCCGTCGCGTCGCGCAGCACCAGGTCCGCGCCCTTCTCCGCCACCATGATGGTCGGCGCGTTGGTGTTGCCCGAAGTCACCGCAGGAAAGACCGAAGCGTCGATGACGCGCAAGCCCTGTATTTCGTACACCTTCAGCTCGTGGTTCACGACGTTCGTGCGCGCATCAGGGCCCATGCGGCAGGTGCTGACGGGATGGAACACGGTCGAGGCGCGCCTGCGGATGTCCTCCTCGAGCGCCGCGTCCGACTGCGCCACCGGGCCGGGCTGCAGCTCCGCATCGATCACCGCGGCGAGCGACGGCGCTGCCGCCAGCCGGCGCAGGAGCCTCGAGCCCTCGAGCAGGTCGCGGCGGTCGTCGGCGGTCGCGAGGGAGTTGGGGAAGATCGCCGGCGGCGCAAACGGTTCGGGCGAGCGGATCTGAAGGTGCCCGCGGCTGGTCGGCCGGCAGGGCTGCGCGCCGAGAAGGAAGCCCGGGAACGTGTCGGGCCGCATCAGCGCGCGCTTGCCCGGCACCGCGCGCGTATAGCTGAGCGGCGAGAAGTAGAGCTGGATGTTCGGCCGCTCGAGTCCCGGCCGCGCGCGCACGAAGCCGCCGCCCTGGTTGACGCTTATCGCCAGCGGCCCGCGGCGCCGGGCCAGGTAGCGCAATGCGACGCGGACGCGGCCCGGCCAGGTGCCCAGCTCCTGGTTCAAGGTCGGCACGCGCGCACGATAGAGATGGTCGATGCAGAGATGGTCCTGCAGGTTGCGCCCGACCGCGGTCCGCGCGCAGACCACCGCGATGCCGAGCGCGTGCAGCACCTCCGCCGGGCCGACGCCGGAATGCTGCAACAGCATCGGCGATCCGATCGCGCCGGCGGCGAGGATCACCTCGCCGCGCGCGCGGGCGGTCTTGCGCTCGCCCCCCTGCCGGTACTCGACGCCGACGGCGCGCGTCCCGTCGAACAGGATGCGCGTCGCCTGCGCCTTCGTCTCCACGCGCAGGTTCGCGCGCTTCACGGCCGGCCACAGATAGGCGCGCGCCGCCGACATGCGCAGGCCGCCCCGCGTCGTGATCTGGTAGAGGCCGACGCCCTCGGGCTCGGCGCCGTTGAAGTCGGGGCTGCGGGCGAGTCCGATCTCGGCGCAAGCCGCGAGATAGGCATGGCAGAGCGGATGGCAGTCGCGCGACGCGTCGGTGACGTGCAGCGGGCCGCCCCGCCCACGCCGCGCATCGCCCCCGGCGAAATGCTCCGACCTCTTGAAATAGGGCAGCACGTCGTCGAAGCCCCAGCCGGGATTGCCGAGCGCGCGCCAGTCGTCGAAGTCACCGGGCTGGCCGCGGATATGCACCATGGCGTTGATCGCGCTCGACCCGCCCAGCACCTTGCCGCGCGGCCAATAGCCGCGGCGCCCGGCGAGCGCAGCCTCGGCCTCGGTCAGGTACATCCAGTTGACGCGCGGGTTGTAGAACGACATGCCGTAGCCGATCGGCATCTGCAGCCACAGCCGCCGGTCGCTGCCGCCCGCCTCCAGCAGCAGCACGCGGTGCCGGCCGCTCTCGGTCAGGCGATGCGCCAGCACGCAGCCGGCCGAGCCGGCGCCGACGACGATGTAGTCGTACGCGGTCATGGACGGGCGCAGCATGCAGGCGCGAACGGTCGGTCCGGGAGAGCCAATTTCAACATTCGGGCATACCACTGGGCGGCTGCAGCGAGCGCCCGTCCTTCATCCTTGGAGACGCCCGCTCCCCGGGACGACGCGATCCGTTGGAACTGCCGCAATCCGACGCGTCATCCTCGAGGAGCCCGCGCTTCGCGGGCGTCCCGAAGGATGAGGAACGCAGATGCAACACGTGCTCACCGCATTGCCGCGGCCCGCTTCGGCCTTGCGAGCCCCTCCAGCACCTCGCGCAGCACGGCGATGCCGCCGCGGATCTCCGCGGGCTTCACGCCGCCGAAGCCGAGGACGAGGCCGTTGACCGGGGCGGGCTCGATCGAGAAGCGCGCGATCGGCGACACGACGATGCCGCGCCCGGCCGCGGCGCGCGCGACGGCGATCTCGGACAGATGCGCCGGCAGGCGCCCGATCGTGTGCAGACCGCTGTCCGCGCGCATGACGTCGAGCAACCCGCCGAGCGCGCGATCGGCCGCGTCGCACAGCGCGGCGTGGCGCTCCTCGTAGGTGCGGCGCATGCGGCGGATATGGGTGGCGAAGCATCCCTCGTCCATGAACTCCGCGACCATGGCCTGCAGGCTCGACGGCACGCCCTGCACGAAGGCGGACGAGACCTTCTCGAACGTGTCGACCAGCGACGGCGGCACCAGCATGAAGCCGAGGCGCAGCGCCGGGAACAGCGACTTGCTGAACGTGCCGACATAGATGACCTGCCCGGTGCGGTCGACGCTCTTGAGCGTCGGCAGCGGGCGGCGGCCGAAGAAGAACTCGCCGTCGTAGTCGTCCTCGACGATCCAGGCGCCCGCTTCCTCGGCCGAGCGCAGCAGCGCCAGGCGCCGCTCCAGGCTCATGACATGGCCGAGCGGCTGGTGGTGCGAGGGCGTCACGAAGACCAGGCGGAACTCGGGCGCGCGCTCGAGGCCCTCCTCGACGCGCAGCCCCTCGCCGTCGACGGGGACCGGCACCAGCTCGGCGCCGGCGGCGAGCAGGCCGTTGCGCGCGCCGATCGCGCCCGGGTTCTCGAACCAGACCTTGTCGCCGGGATTGAGCAGCACCGTGCCGATCAGGTTGAACGCCTGCTGCGCGCCGGCGACGACGAAGATCTGCGCGCGGTCGCAGGCGATGCCGCGATTGGCACGCAGATGGGCCGCGATCGCCTCGCGCAGGCGCGGATGGCCGCAGGGCTCGCCGTAGCCCATCACCTCCTCGCGCCGGCCGCGCCAGTGCTTGGCCGCCACGCGGGCCCATTGCGCCATGGGAAAGGCGTCGAAGGCGGGCAAGGCGGTGACGAAGGCGCGCGGCGCATAGGGCAGGCGCGGCCGGTCGCTGAAGCGGTCCACCGCCCAGCCCATCGCGCGCGACAGGCTCGGCTTCAGCGCCGGGCGCGCCTTGCCGACCGGCACCGGCTTGTGCGGCCGCTCGGCGTTGAGCACGTTGCTGACGAAGCTGCCGGCGCCGACGCGCGACTCGACCAGCCCTTCCGCGATCAGCCGGTCGAAGGCGTCGATCACCGTGGTGCGCGACAGGCCCAGGTCGCGCGCCAGCGTGCGGCTCGACGGCAGGCGCGCGCCCGCCGCGATCGCGCCCGACAGCATCAGGTCGCGCAAGGTGGCGTAGAGCTGCGTGCCGATCGGCCGCGGCGAGTCGTGGTCGATCGCGATCGACCGTTTCGGGAAAATGGTATCACACTCCGTCGAAAGTGGACCTTATTCCCCGTCCATTCGGCGCCGATCATCGGCGCATGAAAATCAGGAGCATCGAGACCTTCTCGACCGAGTTCGTCGGCTTCGTGCGCGTCACCGCCGACAGCGGCGCCCAGGGCTGGGGCCAGGTTTCGACCTACAACGCCGACATCTCGGCGACCGTGCTGCACCGCCAGGTTGCGCCCTACGCGCTGGGCCGCGACGCCTTCGACATCGCGGGGCTGGTCGACCTCGTGCCGAAGAAGGAGCACAAGTTCCCCGGATCCTATCTCTGCCGCGCCATGTGCGGCGTCGACACCGCGCTGTGGGACCTGCGCGGCAAGGTCGAGCGCAAGAGCGTCTGCGAGCTCCTGGGCGGCACGCCGCGCCGCTTGCGCGCCTACGCCTCGTCGATGCGCCGCGACATCACGCCGAAGGCCGAGGCCGAGCGCATGCTGCGCCTGCGCGACAAGCACGGCTTCGACGCCTTCAAGTTCAGGGTCGGCGCCGAATACGGCAACGACGTCGACGAATGGCCGGGCCGCACCGAGGAGATCGTGCCGACCATGCGCCGGGCCCTGGGCCCGGACGCGGCGCTGCTGGTCGACGCGAACAGCGCCTTCACGCCGAAGCGCGCGATCCAGGTGGGCCGCATGCTGGAGGACAACGGCGTCACGCATTACGAGGAGCCCTGCCTGTACTGGGAGATGGATCAGACGCGCGCGGTGCGCGAGGCGCTGGACCTCGATGTCACCGGCGGCGAGCAGGACAACTATTTCCCGGCCTGGCAGCTGATGATCGAGAAGCGCGCGGTCGACATCATCCAGCCGGACGTCTGCTACCTGGGCGGCATGGTGCGGACGCTGAAGGTTGCGGCCATGGGCGCGGCGGCCGGCCTGCCCTGCACGCCGCACAGCGCCAACCTGTCGCTGGTCACGCTGTTCACGATGCACCTGCTGGGCGCGATCGCGAATGCCGGCAAGTACCTGGAATTCTCGATCGAAGGCCCCGACTACTACCCATGGCAGGAGGGCTTGTTCCGCAACCGGCCCTACGACATCCGCGACGGCAAGGCGACGATCCCGAGCGAGCCGGGCTGGGGCGTCGAGATCGCGCCGGAATGGCTCGGGCGCGCGCAATACCGCATCAGCGCCACGTCGTGAGCGGACGACAAAGTGGTATGGCCGAGTTTTCACAATGGCCCTACTCGGCCGACCACCGTCCTGGCGACAATCGCAGCATGGCCGACCCGGCGCTCGTGCCGGCGGCGAACCAATCCATGGGGGGAGAAAGCGAATGATGCTCAGAAGAACGCTCTTGGGGTCGGCGCTCGCCACGGCGGTCGCCGCGACGGCCGGATCGGCCGAGGCGCAGCTCACCGTCGTCTCCTTCGGCGGCTCGTACCAGGAGGCGCAGAGCAAGGCGCTGTTCCAGCCCGCGGCCAAGGCGCTGGGCATCACGATCAAGGAGGAAACCTATACCGGCATCGCCGACCTCCGGCTCAAGGTGAAGGCCGGCGCCGTCACCTGGGACATCGTCGCCAGCGGCTCGGGCAGTGCGGCGCGCGCCGGCGCGGAAGGCATCCTTGAGAAGCTCGACTACAAGACGATCGACGTCTCCAGCTTCCTGCCCGGCCTGTACCAGGACTACTGCGTCGGCGGCGACGTGTTCTCGACCGTCTTGGCCTGGAACACCAAGACCTACGGCGACAAGGGGCCGCAGAGCTGGGCCGATTTCTGGGACGTGAAGAAGTTCCCGGGCAAGCGCTCGTACCGCAAGTCGGTCGCGGGCGCGCTCGAGCCGGCGCTGATGGCGGACGGCGTGCCGCCCAACAAGGTGTACGAGGTGCTCTCGGCGCCCGGCGGCATCGAGCGCGCCATCAAGAAGATCAAGGAGCTGAAGCCGCACGTCGCCGTGTGGTGGGCGTCCGGCGCGCAGCACGCCCAGCTGATGAAGGACGGCGAGGTCGACCTGGTCACCGGCTGGAACGGCCGCTTCGACGTGGCCAAGAAGGACGGCGCCAAGGTCGCCTATACCTTCAACCAGGCGCTGCTCGACTACGACTGCTACGCCATCGCCAAGGGCGCGCCGCACAGGGACCTGGCGATGAAGTTCCTGGCCGAGATCAGCAAGCCGCAATACCAAGCCGAGTTCACCAAGTACATCACCTACGGCCCCACCAACAAGAAGGCCTACGACCTCGGCACGATCGAGGCGGCCTACGCCAAGCAGCTGCCGTCGCATCCCGACAACGCGGCCAAGCAGCTCACCGTCAACCTCGACTGGTACATCAAGTTCGAGGAGAAGGCCTCGGCCGCCTACCAGAACATGCTGACGGAGTGAGCATCCATTGACTTCGGTCCCCCCTCCCTCCCGAGCGTTGTCGAAGGGGCGGGAGGGGGACGGACGGAAAGCGAACCCTTCCGCATGTCCCGCGCCGCGTCGTTGCCGATCACGGTCCGCGAGATCGCCAAGAGCTACGGCAACGTGCGCGCGCTCGACCGGGTCGACCTCGACGTCAGGAGCGGCGAGTTCCTGACGCTGCTGGGCCCTTCCGGCTCGGGCAAGACGACGCTGCTGATGGTCATGGCCGGCTTCGTGCGGCCGGACTGCGGCAGCCTCCGGTTCGGCGACGACGAGGTGATCCGGCTGGCGCCGCACAAGCGCGACGTCGGCATGGTGTTCCAGAACTACGCGTTGTTCCCGCACATGGACGTGGCGGCCAACATCGCCTTCCCGCTCAGGCTGCGCGGCGTGCCGAAGGCCGAGGCGGCCCGGCGCGTGGAGCAGGCGCTGGCCATGGTGCAGCTCGCCGGCTATGGCGCGAGGCGCGTCGACCAGCTCTCGGGCGGGCAGCGCCAGCGCGTGGCGCTGGCGCGCGCCATCGTGTTCGAGCCGCGCATCCTGTTGATGGACGAGCCGCTCTCGGCGCTCGACAAGCAGCTGCGCGAGCACATGCAGATCGAGCTGCGCCGCCTGCACGAGCAGCTCGGCATGACCACGATCTACGTCACGCACGACCAGCGCGAGGCGCTGACCATGTCGGACCGCGTCGCCGTGATCGAGCGCGGCCGCATCGCCCAGCTCGACGCGCCGCGCCGCCTGTACGAGCGCCCCTCCAGCCGCTTCGTCGCCGAGTTCATCGGCGAGTCGAGCTTCCTGCCGGTCGCGCGCGTCGACGGCGGCTTCGCCTACGACGGTCGCAGGCTGGCACTGCCCGACGGCCCGGCGCCCGAAGGCAAGTGCCTGTTGATGCTGCGGCCGGAGCGGCTGCGCGTCCTCGGCGCCGGCCCGCCCGCGGGCATGAACCTGCTCGGCGGCACGGTCGAGAACGTCGTGTACCAGGGCGACACCTACCTGCTGCAGGTGCGGCTCAAGGACGGCAACGCGGTCGGCGCGCGCGGCGTGTCGACCGGCACCGCCATGGCGGCGCTGCCGCCGGCCGGCGCGGACGTGATTCTCGGCCTCGCGCCCGAGGACACGATCCTGCTGCCCGACGAAGGCGCCCCGCCGTGAGCGCGGACGCAGGCCCGAACGCCGCCGGGCTCGCCCGCGACGCGCGGGTCGAGCGCGTCGTGCTGTTGGGCCTGTCCCTGCCGGCGCTGGCGCTGGTGACGGTGACGATGATCCTGCCGGTCGGCTGGCTGTTCTGGCTGTCCTTCCTCGCCGACGACGGCAGCCTGAGCCTGGTGCACTACCAGCGCCTGGTCGAGCAGCCCTCCTATGCCCGCATCTTCCGCACCACGTTCGAGGTCAGCGCGCTCGCCACGCTGATCTGCATCGTGCTGGGCTATCCGCTGGCCTACGTCCTGTCGCAGCTGCCGCCGCGCGTCGCCGGCGTCGCCATGATCGGCGTGCTGATGCCGTTCTGGACCTCGATCCTGGTGCGCACCTACGCGTGGCTCGTGCTGCTGCAGCGTCGCGGCCTCATCAACACCTGGGGCATGGAGCTGGGCCTGTGGGACGAGCCGCTGGCGCTGGTGCACGACCTCAACGGCACCCTGATCGGCATGGTGCACATCATGCTGCCGTTCCTGGTCCTGCCGGTCTACGGCTCGATGCGCGCGATCGACCGCGACTATCTCAAGGCCGCGGCCAATCTCGGCGCCGGCCCGGCGCGCGCCTTCCGGCTGGTGTTCTTCCCGCTGTCGCTGCCGGGGCTGATGGCCGGGGCGATCATCGTCTTCATCCTCTGCCTCGGCTTCTACGTGACGCCCGCGGTGCTCGGCGGCGGCAAGGTCATCATGGTGGCCAACCGCATCGCCAACGACATCGAGATCTTCTTCAACTGGGGCGCCGCCAGCGCGCTCGGCGTCGTGCTGCTGGTGCTGACCATGCTGGTGCTGTGGGCCGCGTCGCGCCTGCTGCGGCTCGACCGCATCCTCGGCGGGCACGGGACATGAGCTGGCTCGACAAACCCGCGTCCGAGACGCAGATCGCGCACCGCGCGCGCCTGTGGCTCTACGCGCTGGCCGCGCTGGTGATGGCGTTCCTGGTGCTGCCGACCATCATCGTCATCCCGATGTCCTTCTCGGCCTCGCAGTACCTCGAGTTCCCGCCGCGCGAATGGTCGCTGCGCTGGTACGCCAACTACTTCGGCTCGACCGCCTGGATGCAGGCGACGGCGACCTCGCTCAAGGCCGGCCTCCTCACCATGCTGGTCGCCACGCCGCTCGGCACCATGGCGGCCTACGGGCTGTTCGTCTCGCGCCTGGGCTGGGCGCGATGGGTCATGCCCGTGCTGCTGACGCCGATCATCGTGCCGGTGATCCTGGTCGGCATCGGCGCCTTCTACGCCTATGTGCGGCTCAAGCTCGTCAACACGCTCCTGGGCGTCGTGCTGGCGCACAGCATGCTGGCGGTGCCGCTGGTCGTGATGGTCGTGACCTCGGCGCTCAAGAGCTACGACATGAACCAGGAGATGGTGGCGCGCAGCCTCGGCGCCTCGCGCCCGCGCGCCTTCCTGCTCGTGACCCTGCCGCAGATCCGCTTCGCCGTCGTCACCAGCGCGGTGCTGTCGTTCCTGACCTCGTTCGACGAGGTCGTGGTCGCCATGTTCGTCTCGGGCGGCGACAACTCGACGCTGACGCGCAACATGTTCAACGCGCTCAGGGACCAGATCGATCCGACCATCGCCGCCATCTCGACCGTCATGATCGCGGTGTCGTCGGCGCTGATCCTGCTGTCGCAGCTCCCGGGCAAGGGCCGGCGCTAGACGCCGCGCCGGTCGAGCCAGTCGCGCAGGCGATAGGCCGAGCCGACCAGCGGCAGGAACCAGGGATTGCCGCCGTAGAAGGGCATGGTCGGAAAGTCGTTGCCCTCGAACGCCGACGGCCGGTTGGCGCGGCCGGCGATCTTGAGCGCGGCGCGGTAGCCCAGGTAGCTCGCCATCGCCACGCCGCTGCCCTGGCAGCCGGCGGCGTAGTTGACGCCGTCCTTCTCGGCGATGTGCGGCACGAAGTCGAAGGTGAAGGCGACGTTGCCGGTCCAGGCGTGCGTGATGCGGGTCGAGGCCAGCTCGGGCCAGATCGTCGCCATCATGCGGTGCAGGATCGGCGCCGCTTCGCGCGCCGTCACGCTGCGGAAGCTGGCGCGGCCGCCGAACAGGATGCGCGTGCCGTCGGGCGACGGGCGGAAATAGTGCAGCACGCGGTTGGTATCGGACAGCATGCGGCCGTTGGGATCGAGCCGGCGCATCGTCTCTTCCGGCAGGGGCTCGGTCGCGATGATGTAGCTGGCGACCGGGATCAGCCGCCGGCGCAGCCAGGGCGCGGCGCCGTCGGTGTAGCCGTTGGTCGCGACCAGCACCTCGCGCGCCTCGACCTTGCCCGTCGGCATGCGCAGGTCGAACCCGCCCGCCCGGCGCTCCACCGCGGCGACGCGCGTGCCGTCCACGAC
>JAKLKW010000093.1 GCA_023150455.1 Alphaproteobacteria bacterium
GGCGCCGGCGCCGGTCGGCGCCGGCGCGGCGGCGGCGGCGGGCGCGACGACCGCGACGGCCGGCGGCGCGGCCGTCGATGCCGCCGGGGCCGGAACGGTTGCGCCATAGGGGTTGGGTTGCGGCGCCGCGGCGACCGCAGCGGGCCCGGGCACAGGCGCCGTCCCGGCGCCCGGCGGGCCCGACGCCGCCAGGTAGTTGAGCGCCGCCTGGCGGCCCTTCAGCGCGTCGTCGTATTCCGGGTCCAGCCGCAGCGCCTCGTTGTAGGCGCCGAGCGCGTCGCGCGGACGTCCGGTCGAGAGATAGGCGTCGCCCAGGCGGCGCAGGTTCTTCTTGTTCCCCTTGTCCAGGTAGTAGGCGGCGGTGCAGGCCTCGACCGCTTCCTGCCCGGACTTCTCCTCGCACTGCCGCTCGGCGTCGTTTTCGGGCGACGCGCGGCGCGGCTCCATCAGCAACCAGTTGCCGCGGCCCTTGCCCGGCTGGAAGCCGCCGCCGCTGTGATAGCCGCTGCGGCTGCCCGGGCTGACCTGGATGCTGAATTGCGCCCATGCCGGCATGGCCGCCAGCAGGGCGACGATCACGACCGATATCCCCTGGGTCCGCATGGCCCACCTCGCTTTCGCGACCACGCGTCGCAACGCTCGACTTCCGGGGCGAACCTAGCATGAAGGCACGAGGCTCACCGGTGACGTACGTCACAACGGCGCGCGTGGACCAGGGGAGTATATAAGGAACGCGGGCGCCAACGCACGGCTAACGTGGTTAACGACCCGCGTGGGTAGAGGAAGCGGATGGGCAGGCCTACCAGTCGCGATTCAGGCGCATCGTCACGGCCTTGGTGCCGGCGCTGCCCGTGCCGTCGAACCGGTTCTCCATGAACCGCCCCGAGATGGCGACCGGATCGCCGCCGTCGCCGGCCGAGCGGTTCTTGTCCTTGAACAGGCCCTTGCCGGAGAAGTAGCCGGCGTTGTCGACCGTCCCTTCCAGGGTCACGCGGTCGGTCGAATCTTCATAGAACAGGCGCAGATGGCCGCCGACCACGTTCGCCGCGACCTGGAAGCGCTGGCCGCGCGGCTCGAACGTGCCGGACCAGCGGCCGTCGAAGGGACCGTAGGCGACCGGCGACGCGGTTGCCGGCGGCGGCATCGGCTGGACCGGAACATAGGTCTGCGGCTGCGGCACGTAGACCGCGGTGGCCGGCGGCTGCGCCCGGCCGGCGATCTGGCGGATCGCCTCGTCGCGCCCGGCGCGCGCCTCGACCATCTCGGGCCGCATCATCAGCGCGTCGGTATAGGCGTCGTAGGCGCCGCCCGGACGGTTCGTCGCCAGCATGGCATCGCCCAGGCGGCGCAACAGCTCCGGATTGCGCGGCTCGTAATGCAGGGCGTTGATGCACGCGTCGACCTGGGCCGGCCCGGTCATCGAATAGCAGCGGCCGGCGAAGTCCGGCGACTGCGCGCCGGCCGGCATCGCGGCCGTGCCCAGCAAGAGGGCGCCGGCGACGGCGGCCAGCCTGTTTGCCCGAACAGAGCAGGAACCGGTTTCCACCCGCATCGTGACATCTCCTCGGAAAGCCGATTTCGCCCGCGGACGGAAATTCGCCCCGGGTCGATCAGGGGTTCGCGAAGAGAACGTCCGGTGCCGGGCGCGGTTCCGCCGGGACGCGGCCGCACCAGGCGCGCGCCGTCAATCGGCCCGGTTCAGGCCCCCATCAGGTCGCGCATGAAGCGCGGCAGGGCGAAACACCCGACATGCAGCTCGGGCGTGTAGTAGCGCGTCTCGATCCGGGCGGCGGCGCAGCGGCGCGCGATCTCGTCGGCGGCGACGCGCCGCGCCGCCGCGCTGTCCGAGCCCCAGCCGAAAGCCATGAAGCCGCCATAGTAGGTCGGCACCGCCGCGACATAGAACGCGGTGTCGGCGAACAGGCTCTTCAGCCGCTCGGCGGTGTTCTTGAGCTCGTCGGGCTGCAGGAAGGGCACGCCGTTCTGCGTGACCAGGATGCCGCCCGGCCGAAGGCAGCGCTTGCAGTCGGCATAGAACGCGCGCGTGAACAGCACGGCGCCGGGTCCTTGCGGGTCGGTGGAGTCGATGATGATCACGTCGAAGCGGTCCGCGCAGGATTTCACGAAAGCCGCGCCGTCGGCGATCACCAGGTCGAGGCGCGGGTTCTTGAACGCCTCGGCGCCGATCGACGGGATGTGCGTCGCGCACAGGTCGACCACGCCGCGATCGATCTCGACCATGGTCACGCGCTCGATCGCCGCGTGCTTGAGCGCCTCGCGCGCCATGCCGCCGTCGCCGCCGCCGATGATCAGCACGCGCTTCGCCGATCCGTGCGCCAGGATGGGCACGTGGGTCAGCATCTCGTGATAGATGAACTCGTCGCCTTCGGCCGTCTGGATCACCCCGTCGAGCGCCAGCACGCGGCCCATGACGGGGTTCTCGAAGATCACCAGGTCCTGGTGCTCGGTGCGCTCGCGGAAGATGACGCGGGATACGGTGAAACGCTGGGCGATGTCCTTGTAGAGCGTTTCGTTGAACCACTCCGTCACTTCGCGCGGCCCATCAGGTCACCCGGCCGGTCACTTCACGCGGCCGCGCCGCAGCTCGTCGACCTCGATGCGCGCGGGCTTGAAGGCGCGGTCCAGCTCGGGGATGGCCTGCTGCGGGTCGGCGTCGCCGCACATGAAGACGTCCAGCGCCGCGAAGCCGCGCTCCGGCCAGGTGTGGATGCTGATATGCGACTCCGCCAGCACCGCCACGCCCGAGATCCCGCCGTTCGGCGTGAAATGATGCAGGTGGATGTGCAGCAGGGTCGCGCGCGACGCGTCGACCGCGCGGCGCAGCGCGTGCTCGACGTGGCCGAGGTCGTCGAGGCGGCTCGCGCCCCACAGATCGACGATCAGGTGCGTCCCCGCGAAGGCCATGCCGTCGCGCGAAACGAAATGGTCGCTGCTGTCGGCAGCGGCGTGCTCACCGACGATCGCTGCGCTGCCGACTTCCGCTTGGGCTTTGCTTGGCCTGGCGTCCAAGTCGATCCCCAATTGGAAGGAAGAGATGTTCTCCACCACCACCCCCTCCAAACCAGTAGATGACCCAGAAATGAAAAACGCGGGGCCTCACATGGGGCAAATGTCCCGGTAATGCAAGAGGAAATTCCGGTTCCTGCGAAAAATTCCCGCCGCCGGCGCGGGCGGAAGTCGCCATGTTGCGGCGACGTCCGCTCGCGCGAACGATGCTTACTTCGTCGCGACGCAGACGACGGTGGTCTGCCCGCTCGACGTGACGGTCGTCGACTGCAGCGCCGTCCCGGCCGGGCACGTCGCCGCCGTCGCGGTGGCGGACGTCGAAGCCTGGGTCGCGCCGGAGGATGTGCCGCCCGGCGCGATGACGATGGGGGCCGGATAAGGCGACACATAGGCGGGCGCCGGCACGGCATGGCCGTACGGGTTGTTGGCGGTGGCCGTCGCCTGGTTGCCGTACACGTTGACGGCGTTGTTGCTGCCGGTCGTGTTGCCGCTCACGGTGTTGCCGCTGACGGTCGCCGCATTGCCGCCGGCATAGGTGCCGGTGGCCGTCCCGGTCGCGGTGTTCGCGGCGTTGTTGGTGAAGGTCGGGCTGTTGTTGCTGCCGTTGCCGAACGACTGCCGCTGCGCCTGGAACGATCCACCGCCCGCCGCATGGCCCTGCAGCGTCTGCGGCCCGCGGCCCTGCTTCAACCGCGTCGCCGGCCCTCCGCCGCCGCCGGCGAGCCCGGGCCCGTGGATGCCGCCCGCCCGCGCGCCGGCACCGGGGCGCGCCTCGGCCGGTTGCGTGGCCAGGGCGACGGCGAGGAGGGCGATGACGGAGGCGACCGAAACCATCTTGGACATGACGCTGACTCCCTGTCGGCGTTGTTCTGATGGACGCCTCTATACGCCCGCGACCGCGCGCCGGACTGTGGCGGCCGTCACGGCCCGGGTGTGCGCGCGGTCACGGCTCGATCATAAGGTGCGACCGGGCCGCCTTGTTGCGCCGCAGCGGAGGCTGTGGCAGATAGGCCCGCGACTTGAGCCGCCGGCATCGACGGCCCGCAGCCTGCCGCGCCTCCGTCCGATCGATCCCGCCCTGATCGCAAAAGGCCCATCATGTTCAAACCCGTCCGCAAGGCGATCTTCCCCGTCGGTGGCCTGGGCACGCGCTTCCTGCCCGCCACCAAGTCGATGCCGAAGGAGATGCTGCCGGTCGTCGACAAGCCGCTGATCCAGTATGCCGTGGAAGAGGCCAAGGCGGCCGGGATCGAGCAGTTCATCTTCGTCACCGGCCGCGGCAAGTCGGCGATCGAGGACCATTTCGACATCTCCTACGAGCTGCAGCAGACGCTCACCGAGCGCCAGCGCCAGCACGAGCTGCAGATGATCAACTCCATGCTGCCGGAGCCGGGGCAGGTCGCGTATATCCGCCAGCAGGAGCCGCTCGGCCTCGGCCATGCCGTATGGTGCGCGCGCAACCTGGTCGGCGACGAGCCGGTGGCGATCCTCTTGGCCGACGACCTCGTGCTGGCCGAGCAGCCGTGCCTCAAGCAGATGGTGGACGCCCATGTCTATACCGGCGGCAACATGGTCGCGGTGATGGACGTGCCGCGCGAGCAGACCCGGCGCTACGGCGTGCTGGACGTGCTGCGCGACGACGGCAAGCTGGCCGCCGTTCGGGGCCTGGTGGAGAAGCCGATGCCCGAGAAGGCGCCGTCGACGCTGTCGATCATCGGCCGCTACATCCTGCTGCCCGAGGTGTTCGACTACCTCGGCGCCGCGGAACACGGTGCCGGCAACGAGATCCAGCTGACCGACGCCATGGCCAAGATGATCGGCCGGCACCCGTTCCACGGGCTCCGCTTCGAGGGCAAGCGCTTCGACTGCGGCGACAAGATCGGGTTCTTCGAGGCCCAGGTCGCCTTCGCGCTGGCGCGTCCCGACCTCGCCAAGGACGTCAAGGCGATCCTCAGGGCCTATGCCGGCTGAGCATCCGGCCATCGGCCGCGCCGCGGACCAGGGGAGTACGGCATGCGCATCGCGATGATCGGCACGGGCTATGTCGGCCTGGTATCGGGGGCGTGCTTCTCCGAGTTCGGCGTGCACGTGACCTGCGTCGACAAGGACGCGACGAAGATCGACGCGCTGAAGCGCGGCGAGATCCCGATCTACGAGCCGGGCCTCGACGCGCTGGTCGCCAACAACGTGCGCGCGGGGCGGCTCGCCTTCGCGACCGACCTCAAGCAGCCGGTGGCCGACGCCGACGCGGTATTCATCGCGGTCGGCACGCCCAGCCGGCGCGGCGACGGTCATGCGGACCTCACCTACGTGTTCGCCGCGGCGGAGGAGATCGCCCGGTCGCTCACGCACTACACGGTGATCGTCACCAAGTCGACCGTGCCGGTCGGCACCGGGCGCGAGGTCAGCCGCATCGTCAGGAAGCATCGTGCGGACGCCGCCTTCGACGTCGTGTCGAACCCGGAGTTCCTGCGCGAGGGGTCGGCGATCGGCGACTTCATGCGGCCCGACCGCGTGGTCATCGGCGCCGACAGCGACCGCGCGCGCGAGGTGATGCAGGCGCTCTACCGGCCGCTCTACCTGATCGAGACGCCGATCGTCTTCACCGGGCTCGAGACCGCGGAGCTCATCAAGTACGCGGCGAACAGCTTCCTCGCCGCCAAGATCACCTTCATCAACGAGATCGCCGACCTGTGCGAGAAGGTCGGCGCCGACGTGCACGACGTGGCGCGCGGCATCGGGCTCGACGGGCGCATCGGGCGCAAGTTCCTGCACCCGGGCCCGGGCTACGGCGGCTCGTGCTTCCCCAAGGACACGCTGGCGCTGGCGCAGACCGCGCGCGACCACGGCGCGCCGGTCAAGCTGGTGGAGACGACGATCGCGGTCAACGAGGCGCGCAAGCGCGCCATGGCGACGCGCGTGATCGACGCCTGCGGCGGGTCGGTCGAGGGCGCGACCGTCGCCGTGCTCGGCCTGACCTTCAAGCCGAACACCGACGACATGCGCGACGCGCCCTCGCTCGATGTCGTCCCGGCGCTGTTGAAGGCCGGTGCGGTCGTGCGGGCCTACGATCCCGAAGGCATGCGCGAGGCGAAGAAGCACCTGAACGGCGTGGTGTGGTGCGAGAGCGCCTACGACGCCATGACGGACGCCGATTGCCTGGTGATCCTGACCGAATGGAACCAGTTCCGCGCGCTCGACGTCAGGCGCATGCGCCAGCTCTTGCGCCGCAAGCTGATCGTCGACCTGCGCAACGTCTACGACCCGCGCGACATGGCCGCGGCGGGGTTCACCTATCACAGCATCGGCCGGCCGCCGCGCGCGCCGGCGGCGCCGGCCTGACGGCGGGGCGGACGAGGCCATGGCGCTCCGCGGTCCCGCCTCGCGCTTCTTCTTCTACGGCACGCTGCTCGACCCCGATATCGCCCGGCGCGTGGTCGGGCGCGACGTGACGCTCGAGCCGGCATGGCTGAGCGGCTACCGGCGCGTGCGCGCCGCCGGCAAGTGGTATCCGATCCTGGTGCCGGGCACGCCCGACGACACGGTCGAGGGCGCGGTGGCCGGGCGTCTCACCCGGTCCGAGATCGCCCGCCTCGTGGCGTATGAAGGCGCCAACTACCGGCTTTGGCCGATCGGCGTGGTCCTGGCCGGCGGCGCGTCGGCCCGCGCCCTGGTGTTCCGCCCGCGGCGGTCGCTCAAGGCCACCGGCGAGCCCTGGGATCTCGCGTCCTGGCAGGAACGCGAGAAACCCAGGGTCATGCGCCTGGCCTTGTGGGCCTAGGCTCTCAGGCGGCGGCCTTCAGCAAGCCTTCCGCCGCCAGCGCCTGCTGCACCGAGGGCCGCGCCGCGATGCGCGCGCTGTAGGCCTGCAGCACCGGCCACTTGCCGAGGTCGATGCCGACGAACTTGGTCCAGTTGAGCACCGTGAACAGGTAGGCGTCGGCCACGCCGAAGGCGCTGCCCATCAGGTACTGGTTCTTCTCCAGGTGCTTCGACAGGTGGTCGAAGCGCGTGCCGAGCCGGTCCACGACCACCGTCTTCCACGCCTCGGGCAGCTGCGGATTGAACAGCGGGCTGAAGCCCTTGTGCACTTCCGAGGCGATGAAGTTGAGCCATTCCTGCAGCCGGTAGCGGTCGGGCGTCCCCGCCGCGGGGGCCAGCTTGGCGTCCGGCTTGCGGTCGGCGATGTACTGCACGATCACGGCGCCTTCGGTCAGGCGCTGGCCGTCGTCGAGCTCGAGCACCGGCACGTAGCTCTTGGGATTGATCGCGTTGAAGTCGGCGCCCGAGTCGGTCTTCTTGGTCTTGCCGTCCACCTTCACCAGGTCGAACGAGAGCCCCGCCTCGCGCAGGACGATGTGCGGCGACAGCGAGCAGGCGCCGGGGATGTAATAGAGCTTCATCGATGGCCCTCCGTGGTCGATATCGGGCCGCAGCGGCGCGGCCCGGGGTTGGCGATGCGCCGACTCTGCATTACTTTAAAAAAGGAAGCAACATCCGAAATGGTAGTTTATCCACATGGGAAAGCGATCCTGTCCGCGGATCGGTCGCGCATGCGGCGATTGACGCAAATGTGATATGAGGGGCGCGTGAAGCATCCCCCGACCCGGCACCTCTGTCCCTATTTCCAGGCGGCGATGGAAGTCCTGTCGCGGCCGTGGAACGGGCTGATCATGGCGACGCTGCACACCCACGGGCCGCAGCGCTACAGCGAGCTGCGCGCGCGGCTCGACGCCATGGGCGACCGGATGCTGTCGGTCCGGCTCAAGGAGCTGGAAGAGCGCGGCCTGGTGCTGCGCCGCGTCCGGCAGGGACCGCCGGTGCGCGTGGCCTACGAGCTGAGCGAGGTCGGCCGCGGATTCCGCGACGTCGCGATGGCGCTGAGCGGTTGGGGACGGGGCTTCGCGCCGCCGCCGGCGAAGCGGGCGCGGCGGACGGCCAAGGCGCCGCGCCCCGGGGCGTGACCCGGCGCGGCCCGGCGCCTCAGTGGGTGTGCGCCTGCTGCTGGCCGGGGCTCACGCCGGGGACGGACGGCGGCACGGCCAGGCATTCCTGCTTCTTCTTCTTGAACTGCCGGCACACGGCGCGCGCGTCGCTTTCGCTCATGCCCATCAGCCGCGCCTGGTAGAGCTTGCTGCGGCGGATGGAAACCTCGTCGATCACGGGCCTCGCCCCGGCGACGTTGGGCGGCAGCAGCCGGCGCGCGTCGTCGGCCGCGCGCTGGGCGTTCTGCGCCATCTTGAAGGCGCCGACCTGGATGCCCCAGTCGCCGGACTGGTCGATCGCCTCGGCCGCGTCGTCCGACACCAGGTCGGCGACGGTGGGCTCCTCCATGTCCATCTCCTCGGCGTAGACCGGCGGGGCGGGCGTCGAATCCACGGTGGCGATCACGGGCTCCGGCGCGGGCCTGCCCGGGCGGCGCTTGAGCGCGGCCGCGATGGTGCCGGCGCCCGGCGTGGCGGGAGCGATCGCCGCCTTGGCGCCGAGATCGGCCGTCTGCAGCGGCGGATTCTTGAGGAAGGCCTTGTCGAGCAGCTGCGCCATGTGCCGGTCGCGCCAGGCCGGCGCGTTGCCGCCCAGGACGACGCCGACCAGGCGTCGCCCGTTGCGCTCGGCCGAGGCCACCAGGTTGAAGCCGGAGGCGCGGATATAGCCGGTCTTGATCCCGTCCATGCCGTCGTAGCTGTTCAGCAGGCGGTTGTGGTTGGCATGGACGCTGCCGTTGAAGGCGAAGTCGCGCGTGGAGAAGACCTGGTACTGGCGGGGATGGTCGCGCAGCATCGCCAGCGCCAGCACCGTCAGGTCGCGCGCGGTGGTCACCTGGTCCGGATCGGGCAGGCCCGAGGCGTTCTTGAAGCGCGTGCTCCTCATGCCCAGCATGCGCGCGCGCGTCGTCATGCGCGCGGCGAAGGCCTTCTCGCTGCCGGCGATCGCCTCGGCCACCACGACCGCCATGTCGTTGGCCGACTTGGTGACCAGGCCCAGCATGGCGTCGCGCACGCTGACCCGGGCGCCGGCGGGCACGCCCAGCTTCGACGGCGCCTGCGAGGCGGCGTGCTCGGACACCGGAAGCATCGTGTCCAGCTTCAGCCGCCCGCGCTGCAGCTCCTCGAACAGCAGGTAGAGCGTCATGATCTTGGTGGTCGAGGCGGGGTAGGTCCGCTTGTCGGCATCGACCGAGTGCAGGACCTCGCCCGTGTTGGCATCGACCACGATCGACGCGTAGACCGGCTTTGCCGCCGCGGCCGGGCGGATCGCCGGTCCGGCGGCGCCGAGGATGGCAAGGAGCGGAATAAGGGCATAGATACGGGTAGCAGGGCGCAGGGCAAGAAGAGCCATGTCTCTCCACCAGCTGTCGAGCCCCACCCCCGCGAGGCGCGCGGAGTCTAGTAAAGGCTTGATTCCATGTCCATATGTTTGGGCGGATTTGGCGAAAAAATGGTGCTGCGGTGACCCTGGCCTTGGTTCGTGCCGCCGTCGTGGCCGCCCTGGTCCTGGGCGGGGTGCCGGCCCGCGCGGACAACTACCTGCTGCGCGGCTTCACCTGGTTCGGCGTCCTCGACGGCAAGGACCTGCGCGAGGCCTGCCTGCCCGGCGCGCCGGACCGGCTGCGCTTCGTCTACAACGCCATCTATCATGAGCAATTGCGGGTCTACGAGCTCGAGCGCCCGTTCCCCGGCGCGCCCGCGACGCTCGAGGCACGGGTGAGGACGCGCCCGAACTTCGCCGATTTCACGATCGGCGAGCTGATCCTGGGGCCGCGCGACCCGACCTCGCGCGCGGTGCTGGACGAGCGCGCCTTCGCGCATCTGGTCGACGCGCTGATGGCGGACGGCTTCGCCCAGCCGGTGCCGCGCGGCCTCACCCTGCCTTCGGACGGGTTCTACTGGATCGTCAGCGGCTGCCTCGGCGGGCGATTCGACATCAACGGCTGGCTGCACCCGACCGAGCGCTTCACGGCGCTGCGCTTCCCCGCGCTGCTGTTCGCGCGCGACATGACCGGCGTGCCCGTGAACCCGCCGCGGCCCATCGACGCCGGCGAGCGCATGCGCGCGCGCACCGGCAACCAGGATGCGCTCGACATCAAGCCCGCGTTCGACGTGCGGCTCGACGACGGCGGCGTCGTCGGCCGCGTCCCGGGGTTCTAGGCGCGCGTCGGTCCGCGCGCCCTCCAATTTGCCTAAGTGACCGGCACCCGGATCACGCCGGCGAGGCCTTCCTCGGTGCCGAAGGCGATGCGCCTGCCGTCGGGGCCGAAGGCGAGGGCGTCGACCTTGCCGCCGCCGGGGGTCTTGAGGAATCCGGCCTGGCGCGTCGAGATGCTGCCGAGCGCGACCACGCCGTCGCCGTAGCCGGCGGCGATCCAGTCGCCCTTCGGATGCGCGGCGACGGCGCTGACCGGGCTCGAGCGCGCATAGCCGATCTCGACCGGCGGCTTGCCCATCGGCCCCGACCCGCTGAACGGCCAGCACACGACGCGGTCGGCACCCGAGGTGGCGAGAAAATAGGGCTGCTGCGACCAGGCGAGCGAGCGCACCTTGCTGGGATAGCCGCTCATGCGCATGTCCTCGCCGCTCGACAGCCGCCAGCCGTGCAGGTCCATCTCCTGCATGGTCGTCATCAGGAACTCGCCGTCGGGGCTCCAGCTCACGCCGATATGCGAGCCGCGCCAGGTGAGCACCTTCGGCTTCTGCTCGCGCCCGTGCGCCCACCACAGGCTGACGCCGTTGTAGTGCGCCGCGGCCAGGCGCCTGGCCTTGGGATTGACGGCGATGCCGGCGACGGTGCTCGGGTGCTCGAGCACGGCCATTGGCGCGGCGACCGGGGCGGCGTCGCGCCGCGCCAGGAGCTGCACGGTCCTGCCGACCGCGGCCGCGCGGAAATCGCCGTTGGCGGGGCAGAGCACGTGCTCGACCCACTTGCCTTTCCACGTCGCTACCGTCGAGACCGTGCCGTCGGCCGCGACGCGTTTCAGTGCGCCGTCGTCGCCGCCGGTGACGAAGGCGGCGTCGGGACCGTCGGCGGCCATGCAGAGGATGGCGCCGCCGTGCGCGGCGATGCGCCGCGGCGCATCGCTTGCGTCGGGCGCGGCCAGCGCCAGCGTGCCGTCGCCCAGCGCGAAGGCGAGATGCTTGCCCGACCTGTCGAAGGCGAGCGCGGCGATCGGCTCGCGGAGCTCCCAGGCCGTGACGGGGTCCTGCAGTTCCTGCTGCATCGACGGGCTAGGCTTGCGCGCAGGACTCAAAGCCGCACCTGAGCTCCTCGGGGTCGAGCTTGCGCCCGATGAACACGATGCGGCTCTCGCGCTTCTCGTCCGGCCGCCACGGCGTCGACGGCTTGCCGTCCGCCTGCATGTGCACCGCGTGCATCACGTAGCGCTTGTCCTGGCCGGCCATGTCGAGGATGCCCTTGCTGCGCAGGATGTCCTGGCCCTTGGACTGGAGCAGCTGGCGGAACCAGGTCTCGAACTTCGCCATGTCGAGCGGCTTGTCGAGCCGCAGCGACACGCTGGTCACCTCGGGATTGTGGCGCAGCACGCCGGTACTGGCGCCGTGGTCGTGGTCGTGATGGTGATCATGGTCGTGGTGATGATGGTCATGACCGTGGTCATCATCATGCGCGTGGTGATGGTCCTCGGGCTTGCGCTCGAGGAAATCCGGTTCGACCTGCAGCAGGCGGTCGAGGTCGAAGGCGCCGCGGTCGAGCACCTCGGCTAGGTCGATGCCGCAGTCGCGCGTGCGATGGATCGGCGCGAAGCGGTTGATCGAGCGGATCATCGCCTCGACCGCCGCCAGCTCTTGCGGCGAAACCAGGTCGGTCTTGTTGAGCAGGATCACGTCGGCGAAGGCGACCTGCTCCTCGGCCTCGCGGCTGTCCTCGAGCCGGAGCGGCAGGTGCTTGGCGTCGACGACGGTGACGATCGAGTCGAGCTTGGCGCGGTCCTTCACCTCGTCGTCGACGAAGAAGGTCTGCGCCACCGGCGCCGGATCGGCGAGGCCCGTCGTCTCGATCACGATGCCGTCGAACTTGCCGCGCCGCTTCATCAGCCCGCCGATGATGCGGATCAGGTCGCCGCGCACCGTGCAGCAGATGCAGCCGTTGTTCATCTCGAACACTTCCTCGTCGGCGTTCACGACGAGGTCGCCGTCGATGCCCAGCTCGCCGAACTCGTTGACGATCACGGCGTATTTCCTGCCGTGCGGCTCGCTCAGGATGCGGTTCAGAAGCGTGGTCTTGCCGGCGCCGAGGAATCCGGTCAGCACCGTGACGGGGACTTGCGACATGATCGAAACTCCAGCCTGCCCGCGGCCCGTGGGCGGCGGGGGCCGGACCCTAACAAAGCGCGGCGGAAATGACCAGCGCGGCTTTCCCGGGAGATGGGCGCCCGGATCAGAACTTCAAGCCGTAGTGCACGCGCACGCCGACGCTGTCCTGTGCCGCAGGCTGGTCCTGCGCGGTCTGGTGCTCGACCTTCCGGTTCCAGGCCAGGTCCAGGTTCGGGCCGGAATCGAAGCTGTAGCCGATGCCGGCGCCGTAGCTGCGGTCCTGGGCGAAGTCGCCCGCGTCCGGATCCTCGGCCGGCCGGCGCGTCGCGCCGTAGTTGGCGAAGGCGCGCCAGGAATCGTCGATCGTGCCCTGCAGCGCCATGCCCGGCTGCAGGTCGCCGTCGTGCAATCCGTCCTGATGCCGCAGGTAGCCGATCTCGGCCGTGGTGCGCATCCTCGAGTCGCCCAGGGTTGCGCCGTAGCTCAATCCGGCGGCGAAGCCGTATTGCCGGTCGGACTCCGCCGCGCCGCGCGCGACCTGCTGGTAGCCGAGATGGTAGCCGAGGCCGCGCAGGTGGAACGGGTCGCTGCCGCTGACCGCGAGCGCCAGCGACGGCGGCGGAGCCGGCGCGGCGTCCGCCGCCGCCACCGGCTCGCGGTAGTCGGTCCAGGATCCGGCGAAGGCGGAATCGTCGAGGCGGAACACGCTGGCGTCGACCCGCGTGCTGCCCGTCCAGCCGTTGCCGCCGAGCCGCAGATACGGATTGACGCCCAGCACGCGCCGCGTGTCGTACGCGTCGAGCGGCGAGTCGGCGCCGAAGACGCCGACGTCGCGATTGCCGGGCCGCGCCAGGCCGAAGCGCTGGTTGTCGTACTTGCCCAGGCGCAGGCCCGCGGTGTTCTCCCAGTCGTAGCTGACGAACATCTGCTCGAGGAAGACGGACGAATTCTCCGTCGCCTGGCCGTCCTGAACCGTGCTCGGCCGCTCGAAGCGCAGCGACGAGTTGACCGAGAAGGCCGGGTTGATCTTCGCCTCGATCTTGTACTTGTTGCCGTTGAACAGCCTGTCCCGGCGCATCGGCTCGACGCTCTCCTCGTTCGCGACCTCTTGGACGTCCAGGCCGGCGGCGGCGCCCGGCGACCCGGCGGGACGGGCCACGACGCGCTGCGTCAGGTCGGTCGCCCGGGCGGACGACGGGTACACGCAGGCCGAAGCCAACATCGTCACGGCGATGAGAGGCAGGGCGCTCTGCGCCCGTCGAGCGTCGCCGAGAATCCTCATGAATCCCTCGCGAACCGGACCGACCGAACGAAAAACGAGTCAGGTGCGGCCGCCCATGCCCCTGTCCGGGCTCGCGCCTACGAAGTTTCCCCGTAGGCCCGCATGCGCACGTCTCGGCGCTCGGCGGTGCGGCATCGCACGACGCCATTAGACGCAATTCGGCCGGCGCCGCAATGACTTTCTTCGGCCATTTGCGTGGCAAGCGGCCGGTCGGCGCGCTCGCTCAACTGCCGCTCATCGCCGCGCGCAGCTGCGCCACGTTGTGGCGGAACAGGTCGACATAGGTCGCGGCGGGGCCGCCGGGCTTCGACAGCGCATCGGAGTAGAGCCGCCCGCCCGGTCTCACGCCGGTCTCCCTGCCGATCTGCTCGATCAGCTTCGGGTTGGTGATGTTCTCGACGAACAGCGCGGTGACCTTCTCCCGTTTCACCTGGCGGATCAGGGCGGCGACGCCCTTGGCCGACGGCTCGGCGTCGGTGCTGAGGCCGACCGGCGCGAGGAACGTCACGCCATAGCCCGAGGCGAAGTAGCCGAAGGCGTCGTGCGACGTGATCACCCGGCGCCTCGCCGCGGGCACGGCGCCGATCTGTGCCTTCACCCAGGCATCGAGGTCCTGCAGCGTCTTCTTGTATGCGGCCGCGTTCGCCCGGTAGACCGCCTCGCCGGCCGGGTCGGCCTTCGACAGCCCGGCCAGGATGTTGTCGATATAGACTTGGCCGTTGCGCAGGTCCTGCCAGGCATGCGGATCGGGCGCGCCGCCTGCGTGCCCGTCCTTCTTCGCGTCCCTGCCATGGGCGTGGCCATGCCCATGGTCGGGCTTGCCGCCTGCCTCGGCCAGTTTCTGTGCGTGGATGCCGGTCGTCGCGACGACGACGGGACCCTTGTAGGCGGCGCTTTGCACCAGCCGCTCGATCCAGCCTTCGAAACCCAGCCCGTTGACGAACGCGACCTTGGCGTCGGCCAGGGTCTTCACGTCCGCGGGCGTCGGCTGGAACACGTGGGCGTCGCCGTCGGGCCCGACCAGCGCGGTCACCGCGACGCGGTCGCCGCCAACGTTGCGGACCATGTCCGCCAGGATGCTGAAGCTGGCCACCGCCTTTACCCGCGTCTCGGCCGAGGCCGGCACGGCGACCAGCGCGGCTGCGGCGAGCACGAAAAGGCGATGTAACAACGTAACCATGGTAGCGCCTCCGAGATCGATCCTTGTTGGCTCCGGCGGGTCAGGCCCGCAGATGAGACCGCGGCAGGTAGCGCGCGAGGATGGATTCGAACCGCCCGGCCAGGACCGAGGCGAGGTAGATCCCGCCGGCGGTGAGCACGATGGCCGGGCCGGACGGAACGTTGACGTGATACGAGACCAGAAGCCCGACCAGGCCCGAGACGAACCCGATCGCGATCGCGACGACCGCAAGCGGCCAGACCTCGCGCGCCCAGAAACGCGCGGCCGCGGCGGGCAGCATCATCATGCCCACCGCCATCAGCGTCCCGAGCGCCTGGAAGCCGGCGACCAGGTTGACGACGACCAGCACCATGAACACCAGGTGGTACACGCCGCCGCGCGCCCCGGCCGCGTTCAAGAACCCCGGATCGAAGCATTCGATCAGCAGCGGCCGATAGATCGTCGCCAGCAGCAGCAGCGTGACGGAGCTGATCGAGGCGACCAGCAGCAGCGCGTGGTCATCGACCGCCAGGATCGAGCCGAACAGCACGTGCATCAGGTCGACGTTGCTGCCGTGGGTCGACACCAGGATCACGCCGGTCGCCAGCGAGATCAGGTAGAAGGCGGCGAAGCTGGCGTCCTCGCGCAGCTGCGTGACGCGCGCGACGAGGCCCGACAGCGTTGCGACCAGGAGACCGGCAACGAAGCCGCCGAGGCTCATCCAGAACAGAGACAGCCCGGCGAGCACGAAGCCCAGCGCCGCGCCGGGCAGCACGGCGTGCGCCATGGCGTCGCCGACCAGGCTCATGCGCCTGAGCACCAGCAGGGTGCCGATCGGGCCGCAGCCCATCGCCAGCGCCAGCGAGGCCACCAGCGCCCGGCGCATGAAGGCGAACTCGGCGAAGGGAGCGATGAGCGCGTCGTAGAGCATGGCGCGGCCGCTCAGGCGCTCTCGCGCAGGCACAGTTCCGCGTGGTCGTCCCAGGCCTCGGACATCTGCCGCGCGCGCCTGAGATTGGCCGGCGTGACGACCTCGGGCGTCGGGCCCCAGCCGACGCATTCGCGCGCCAGCATCACGCTTTCGGGGAAGTGCGCGCGGACCTGGTCGAGGTCGTGCAGCACGGCGACGATGGTGCGGTTCTCGCCGTGCCAGCGCAGCACCAGCTCGAGCAGGTCCTGCGTCGTGCGCGCATCGATCGCGGTGAACGGCTCGTCGAGCAGGATCAGCGCGGCGTCCTGCAGCATCATGCGGGCGAACAGCACGCGCTGGAGCTGGCCGGCCGACAGCGTGCCGATCGGGCGCTGCTCGAACCCGCCGAGGCCCACGCCCTCGAGCGCCGCGGCGGCGCGCTTGGCGAGGTCGCGGCCGATGCCGCCGAAAGCGCCGACGCGGCGCCAGTGGCCGATCTGGACGGCGTCGCGCACCGTGATCGGGAAGCTGCGGTCGATCTCCGCCTGCTGCGGCAGGTAGGCGATGTCGCGCGGGCGCACGCCCTCGCGCTCGATGCTGCCCGCGGCGGGGCGCAGCAGCCCGACCATGGTCTTGAGCAGCGTGCTCTTGCCGCCGCCGTTCGGACCGATCACGGCCGTAAGGCTGCCCGGCTTGAACTCGCCATTGAGGTGATGGATCGCGGGATGGCGATCGTAGGCGACCGTCAGGTCCTTGACCCGGATGGCGGCGGCGCCCATGTCAGCTCGACCACAGCGCCCAGGCGACGGCGAGCCACAGCACGGCGAGCGCGGCGCCGACGCGGATCAGCCTTGCCTCGACGGCGCTCGCCAGCGCCGTCGGACGGTGGCGACTTGCCCCATGGCCGGCCTCATGGCGGTGCGCGGGTCCATGGCGATGCACGGGCGCCGGCGGGGCGGGCCGGGTTTCGGCGGCGGGGGCGGGGCGGGTCGCGGCAGGCATGCCGAAAGCTTATGCGTTATAGTATAACAATGCAATACCCGGTATCATTGCAGCGCCGAAGAGTTTCATGCTGCATCGCACAAAAATCCCTTGACTCGGCCCGGATTTCGCCCATATTCGCGTCATGCTGCGATGCAGCAAATTGGCGTTCCGCTTGAACGAAAGGGTGATTGCGATGAAGAAGACTCAGAAGGCCAAGACGGCGGCGAAGCCGTATGGCGACGCCGTCGAGGCGGGCAAGGCGACGATCGATGCGTTCGTGAAGGTCGGCACCGAGGCGGCGACCAAGGGCTACGAGCAGGCCGTCGAGCTGACGCGCGAGCAGGTCGGCAAGGCGAGCTCGGCCTTCATCAAGGGCTTCGGCGACATCCAGGGCCTCGGCAAGGGCAATGTCGACGCCGTGGTCGAAGCCGGCACGGTGTGGGCCAAGGGCGCCGAGCAGATCGGCAAGCAGGTGATGGCCCTGACGCAGAACTCGATGCAGAGCTCGGTCGTGACGGCCAAGGCGCTGCTGGGCTGCAAGACGCTGCGCGAGATGCTCGACCTGCAGGCCGACTTCGCGCGCTCGAACCTCGACGCGCTGGTGAACGAGGGCACGAAGCTCGGCGAGCTGTCCCTCAAGGTCGCCAACGAGGCGATCGCGCCGATCCAGGCGCGCGTCAGCGAGACCGTCGAGAAGCTGACCAAGGCGGCCTGACGCCGGCGTCCTCTCCGCAGGTTCCGGGCCCGGTGGCGCGAAGCTGCCGGGCCCATCGTCTTTCGGCGTTGCGCGGCCTGGCGCCAGCGCGCTGGCCAATTCGGCCCGGGCCGGTATGCTACCGGTGAAGGACGAACAGCGCCGGGTCGCTATTCGATGCGTCAGCGGTTCGCGCCCCTCCTAATCTCGCTTGTCTTCGCGCTCGGCGTCGCGGCGCGGGCCCAGGACACCTTCAGCACCAGCACGAGCGGCGGTGCGCCGCTTCAAGGCGGCGTCAGCATCACCGAGCCGCCGGCCGGGCCCGGCCGCACCAAGCCGACCGGTACGCAGGGAATCGAGGGCAATCCCGATTGCCCGCCGCCCAGGCTCGCCGACGGCACGATGCCGAAGAACTGGTCGTGCACGACCCGCGGCCAGGGCGTGGTCGGCAACCCGGACTGCCCGCCGCCGGTTTCCGCCGACGGCACAAGCCCGAGGAACTGGTCGTGCCCCACCGGCACGCAGGGCGTCGAGGGCAACCCGAACTGCCCGCCGCCTGTGCTGACGAACGGGCTGGTGCCGCGCAACTGGTCCTGTGCCGGGCCGGACATGCAGCCCGATCCGCTGGCGCCGCTGCGCGACCCGGCTGTCCCGGCCGATTACCGCGGCGATCCCGGCGTGCCGCCGCTGATGCGCGTCGAGGCAAGCACCGACGAGGAAGCTGCCGCCGGCGCGGTGCTGACCTGCAGGCGCGCGGTGGTGGAGGGAATCGAGCGGCCATCGCAGGCCGAGATGGCGGAGTATGTGTGCGACGACCAGTCCGAGGCGCTGGAGCAGCCGCCGTTCCGGCTCCGCGTCGAGCAGACGGTCTGCATCCTGCCGCTCAAGGGGGCGGTCGAGGAACTCAAAGCCGGCAAGATGCTCCTCATGAAGGCCAGGGAGGCGACCGGGGCCGAGCGCGACCAGCATGCCGCCGAGGGCAACGGCCGCCTGTTCCGCGCCGCGATCAGGGTCGACCAGTCCGACGTCTGCCTGGTCGAGAACCCGCCGCCGCCGCGCGCCCAGCGGCGGCAGCGAACGGCGCCGCCGGTCGATCCGCGCGCCGTGGCGCGCAATCCGTGCACGCCCGTGGCCGGCATGGACCCGCGCCTGCGCGGCGCGGTCGATGCCAATTGCCCGAAGGCGCCGCCCCGGGGGGCACCGCGATCACAGCCGCAAGCGCAATCGCAGCCGCAACCCCAACCGCTGCGCCAACAGCAGCCCCAGCCTGCGCAGCGGCCGCTCGAGCCAGGAACCGGCGATCCCGAGGGTGGCTGCGACGTGGCCCAGCCGCCGCTCGACATCCGAGACCAGCTCGTGGACTTGGCGCGGCAGCTCGACGGCAACGCGACCGAACTGCAGAACGCGGCGATGCAGGCCTCGAACCGCTTCTTCCAGGGGATGAACGACGTGGTGCAGCAGCAGCTGCTGTTCCTGGCGCAGCGGCCGGGTGAGCCGGCCAGCCAGATCGTCCAATCCGTGGTCGCGTACCTGACAAACGACCGCAACGAGAACCACGCCAGGCTGCTGGCCGATGCGCAGAAGGCGGTTGAGGAGTTCGTCGAGGATCCGGCATACGCGGCGGGCAAGACCGTATCGAATTTCCTGATCGGGCGGGCGCAGGGGGCGTTGAGCGAGCGCCTTCCCGGCGGCGCGAAGCTCTGCACCGCCGCCTCGCGCCGCGCGACGGAGGAGACGCGCAAGCTTCGCGGCGCGGTCCAGGCCGCAGGCGAGCTCGACAAGCTCGCCAAGGAGGCCGAAGGCGCCGCCGAGGGCTGCATACCAGCGATTCCGCGCGGAGGTCCAACGCAGACAGCAGGAGGAGGCCATGCGCAAGGCGGCCGAGGCCGCCCGCGCCAAGGCCCGTCCGCAACGCAGCCAGTCGGCCGAGCGGCAGACGGCCGCGCAAGCGGACCGCAACCGAAGATTCCGGGAACAGGCGGGCCCGCAGCGCATGGATCAGGCCGACCGGCAGCGCATGGAGATGCAGCGCGCAGAGGCCGAACGACAGCCAATCGCGGCGCGGCAGAAGGCAGTCGACGAGCAGCGCGCGCAGCAGGCGCAGGCCATGCGAGACCAGCGGCGCCGGGCGGACCAGCAGCGCCAGGACGAACAGCGGCGCATGATGGCCGAAGCGCAGGGGCGGCGTCCACCGGCGACGCCGGAAGAGGCCGACGCCCGGCGTCGGGTGCAGCAGGCCGAGCGTCAGCGCCAGATCGAGGAGGCGCGGCGGCAGAACGAGGCGAGGCGTGCGCAGTCGGCCCAACGCCCGCCCCGGCACGATCCGGCGCCAGACCGGCTGCGCCAGGCCGAGGAGCGGAGCGCGGCCGAGCGGATGCGCCGCGAGCAGCAGTCTGCGGCGGCCCCGCGCGAGGCGGGCGTGGGCGATACGGTCCCGATGAATCCGGAGGGCGGCGACACCGCTCGGTTGCCGCGGGATGGCGGCTTCGGCAGCGGCGGCCAAGGCGCTGCCGGCGGCGCGGGGCAGCTCAAGCCGCTGTCGCAGCAGACGACGCCGGTCAATCCGTTCGGCCAGAACCAGAACTGCCTGCCCAGCGCGGTCGCGGCCGATCTGCGCAAGAAGCACCCCGGCCGGCCCTTCACCGATTCGGACATCCGAATCGCGTCGCCCGACGAGCCGACAAGCCCGGTCGAGGTCATGGAGATCCTGCGCAAGCACTACGGTCGCCAGGAATTCGCCGGCCACGACGCGGTGCGCCGCCGCGCCCAGGCCATGGGCATCCCCGCCAAGGCGGGCTCATCCGCCGAAATCCGCGACGAACTGCTGCAAGGCGGTCCGGAGTCGCGCGGCATCGTGTTCGTGCGCAACAAGGCCACCGGCAGCGGCCACGTGGTCAGCGCGGACGTCGCGGGCGGGCAAGCAAGGTTTTTCGATCATCAGAGCGGCACCGACGCCACGATGTGGGCGACGATCTCCGACGTTGCTCCGGATGCGTACGAGATGTTCTTCTACCGCACGAACTAGGCGGGCAGGCGACATCGGGCCGGCGGCGCGACGGGCCGCCCGTTCTTTTCCGCGCATGCAGCCGCCCGCATTCACGGTCCCGGCGGCGGCGGGCGCCATGAAAACCCAGGGAAATCCTCGGTGCAAGCGTCGCCGGGCCTTTCGCGTTTGTGACGCCGATGCGGGGATCAACGATCTTGGCCGGAAGCTTCCGAATACCTATTATTTGTTCACCAAGTTCGGCCAGGATCGGCGCGTGACGTGAACGGCGGAATCGGCGGCGGCGCTTCTAAGAACGCAGGAATGGACCGGATGAGCGGACCCGACAGGCGGGACGACAGCGGCACGACGACAGGCGTGGTCGTCAAGACCAAGCCCAAGACGAAAAAGCCGTCGATGTACAAGGTCTTGATGCTGAACGACGACTACACGCCGATGGAGTTCGTCGTGCATATCCTCGAGCGCTTCTTCCACAAGACGCGGGAGGAGGCGACCCGGATCATGCTCCATGTCCACCGCAGGGGCGTGGGCGTTTGCGGCGTGTACACCTACGAGGTGGCGGAGACCAAGGTGACGCAGGTGATGGATTTCGCCCGCCGGCACCAGCATCCGCTGCAATGCACCATGGAGAAGGAATAGGCGCCTTGCTGTCTCGCAACCTGGAGCAGACCCTGCATCGCGCCTTGGCGCACGCCAACAAGCGCAACCACGAGTACGGCACGCTCGAGCACCTGCTGCTGGCGCTGACCGAGGACCAGGACGCGGTCGCGGTCCTGCGCGCCTGCGGCGTCGACATCGACCGGCTGCGGCGCGAGCTCGTCGGCTACCTCGACGGCGAATTGCAGGGCCTCGTCACCAACGGCGCGGAGGACGCGAAGCCGACCGCCAGCTTCCAGCGCGTGCTGCAGCGGGCGATCGTGCACGTGCAGTCGAGCGGGCGCGAAGAGGTCACCGGCGCCAACGTGCTGGTCGCGATGTTTGCGGAACGCGAGTCGCACGCGGTCTATTTCCTGCAAGGCCAGGACATGACCCGTCTCGACGCGGTCAACTACATCTCGCACGGCATCGCCAAGGTGCCGGGCCGGACGGAGCAGCGGCGCGTGCGCGGCTCGGACGAGGAGGAGAAGACGGAACGCGGCGGCAAGAAGGGGCACGAGGCGCTGGATGCCTATTGCGTCAACCTCAACAAGAAGGCGCAGAGCGGCCGCATCGATCCGCTGATCGGCCGGCAGGCCGAGGTCGACCGCACCATCCAGATCCTGTGCCGGCGGGCCAAGAACAACCCGCTCTATGTCGGCGAGCCGGGCGTGGGCAAGACCGCGATCGCCGAGGGCCTGGCGCGGCGCATCGTCAAGAACGAGGTGCCCGAGGTCCTCAAGGACGCGACCATCTTCGCGCTCGACATGGGCGCGCTCCTGGCCGGCACGCGCTATCGCGGCGACTTCGAGGAGCGCCTGAAGAACGTGCTCTCGGAGCTCGAGAACACGCAGGGCGCCATCCTGTTCATCGACGAGATCCATACCGTGATCGGCGCCGGCGCCACCTCGGGCGGCGCGATGGACGCGTCCAACCTGCTGAAGCCGGCGCTCGCCTCGGGCACGCTGCGCTGCATCGGCTCGACGACGTACAAGGAGTACCGCAACTACTTCGAGAAGGACCGCGCGCTGGTGCGCCGCTTCCAGAAGATCGACGTCAACGAGCCGTCGGTCGAGGACGCGGTCAAGATCCTGCGGGGCCTGAAGCCCTACTACGAGAGCCATCACCGCGTGCGCTACACCGCCGAGGCGATCCGCGCCGCGGTCGAGCTGTCGTCGCGCTACATCAACGACCGCAAGCTGCCGGACAAGGCGATCGACGTGATCGACGAGGTCGGCGCGGCGCAGATGCTGCTGCCGGCGTCGAAGCGCAAGAAGACGATCACCATCAAGGACATCGAGTCGGTCGTCTCGACCATCGCGCGCATCCCGCCGAAGAGCGTGTCGCACGACGACAAGGAGGTGCTGCGCACGCTCGAGCGCGACATCAAGGCGATGGTCTATGGCCAGGACCAGGCGATCGACGCCCTGGCCAGCGCCATCAAGCTGGCGCGCGCCGGCCTGCGCGAGCCGGAGAAGCCGATCGGCTCCTACCTGTTCACCGGCCCCACCGGCGTCGGCAAGACCGAGGTGGCGCGCCAGCTCGCCAAGACGCTCGCGATCGAGCTGATCCGCTTCGACATGTCCGAGTACATGGAGCGGCACTCCGTGTCGCGCCTGATCGGCGCGCCGCCGGGCTATGTCGGCTTCGACCAGGGCGGGCTCCTGACCGACCAGATCGACCAGCATCCGCATTCCGTGCTGCTGCTGGACGAGATCGAGAAGGCGCATCCCGACCTGTTCAACATCCTGTTGCAGGTGATGGACCACGGGAAGCTGACCGACCACAACGGCAAGACGGTCGACTTCCGCAACGTCATCCTGATCATGACCACCAACGCCGGCGCCGCCGACCTCGCCAAGCCGCCGATCGGCTTCGAGCGCACCGAGCGGGTGGGCGACGACCAGGAGGCGATCAGCCGCATGTTCACGCCGGAGTTCCGCAACCGGCTGGACGCGATCATCTCCTTCAAGAGCCTGACGCCCGAGGTCATCAGCCGCGTGGTCGACAAGTTCGTCATGCAGCTGGAGAGCCAGCTCGGCGACCGGCAGGTCATGATCGAGCTGACCGACGCCGCGCGCGGCTGGCTGGCGGAGAAGGGCTACGACCGCCAGTTCGGCGCCCGGCCGCTGAGCCGCGTGATCCAGGAGAACATCAAGAAGCCGCTGGCGGAGGAGCTGCTGTTCGGCCGCCTGGCCCAGGGCGGCACGGTGCGCATCGACCTGGTCGACGGCAAGCTCAGCTTCACCTACCCGACCCCGGCGCTCCCGCCCAAGCCGCCGACCGAGACCGACGAGCGCCCGGACGAGCCGCCCGAAGGCCCGAGAGTGCCCGAGACGGTGCCGTAGAAGGCGCGTATGGCCGGGTTGAAGCCCGGCCATGACGTTTGTGGTTGCCGACTTTCCGAGAGATGCCGCGCTACGCGCACGGCCAACGGCAGGTCGAGAACCTTACCCCGCCAGTGCCGCCAGCGCGCCGCCGGCGACGGCGATCATCAGGACCGCCACGACCGTCAGGTAGATCAGGCTGCGCTGGAGCTTGCCCGAAGAATGCTGGGCGGCGTCGCCGCCGGTCCGTATCAAGTCCGTCGCGTAGTTCATGTCCCCACCTCGCGCGTTACCTGCCGCGGTACTGGCGGCAAAGTGGCGGTGCAATGTGGCGGGATTTACGCCCGAGGGTCGGGCAATTGTGGCGATCCTGGGGCAATCGCCCCCGAATTCCTGCCTATTCGGCTTCCTCGGCCCGCCTGGCCCATCGCTCGGCCAGGGCGGGATCGGGTTTCCGGCCGTAGAGGCCTTCGCGATGGATGCGCGCCAGGCGGTCCATCGCGCCGATGTGCCCGGCGGCGGCGGCGCGCTCGAACCAGGTGACGGCGAGCGGCGGGTCGGCGGCAACGCCGCGCCCGTCGACCAGCGCCTCGGCGATGTCGTTCATGGCGATGCGGTCGCCCATGGCGGCCAGCCGCAGGTTCGCCTGGTGGGCCTCGCCGTCGCGGCCCGAGCGTTCGAAGGCGATCACCGCGATCTTGTTGGCCTCGA
>JAKLKW010000094.1 GCA_023150455.1 Alphaproteobacteria bacterium
GTTCGTCGGCCCGCAGCTTCGCTCCCCGCTTCCTTCACGCCGTCCTCGCGGTCCGACGCTCTGCGGTTCGCTTCGCTCGCTGTGACCAGCTCACGAGAGGACTTTCACCTCCAAGTCGATGCCCGTGCCGGGCGCACAAAACAAACCCGCCCGCGTCTTACGACGCGGGCGGGCAGTTTGGTCCAGCGTGAACCGGTTCGCGTCTTACCTGAGGGTGATCTCGACGCGGCGGTTACGCGCTTCCTTCACGCCATCGGCCGTGGGAACTGCCGGGCGATCTTCACCGAAGGCCTGCTCGGTCACCACGTTCGCCGGCACGCCGCGGGCGACCATGGCCGAGAGGACTGCATCGGCACGACGCTTGGACAGACGCTGGTTGTAGGCCGAGCTGCCGGACTTGTCGGCATGGCCCGCCAGCGTCACCGAGGCGCGGCCACGGCGCTTGAACTCCGCCACCGCGTCGTCCACGACCTTCAGCGCCGCCGGGTTCAGCTTGTCGCTGTTGAAGTCGAAGTAGACGATGAAGTTGGCAGCTGCGGCCGGAGCCGGGGCGGGGGCGGCCGCCGGTGCCGGCGCGGGCGCCAGAGCCCGTTCGACCTCGGCCAACGCCTTCTCGAACTCGCCCTTGCAGTAGGCGATGCGCGCCTTCTGCCACTGCTCTTCCTCTTCCTCGACCCAGCAGTCGTACATCACCTGGGCGCGGGCAGCGGCCTTGGGCGCCTTGTCGCGACCGCCGCGGTCAAGCGCGGCCATCAGGCGCTGGCGGGCCTGCATCAGCGGCCCCCGGGCCGACTCGGGCACGCCACCCCATTCCGGCTGACCCGGCGTCTCCGGCAGGACCGCCTTGTTGGCCGCGGCGTCCAGGCCCTTCTTCGCCCAGCGATCCGCGTCCTGCCAGTCGAACTCCACCTTCTCTTCGTAGGTGGAGAGCTCCAGGTACTCCTGCGCCAGATAGGAGTTGAAGGTCGTTCCCGACGGCTTCAACTTGGCGAGATCGCTCCGGCGCTCGTCGTCGACGAGCATGCCGGCGCACGCCCCTAGGAACATCGTCGCGGTTGCCACCGCGATTAACCTCAACCCTCTCATGCGTCCTAACTCCCGCTCTAAGTCGTCCTCACGCTCACCGGTGCGCGACGCACACCGGCCTTTCGGACCCTACCCTCTCCACCGATTCTGGCTTATGCCCCAGGCCCCCAACAATCAAGCGAAACCCGTGGACTAAACCAGTTTGCCCTGACGTTCCTCCCGGTCTGTGGCAGAAGAATCACAGGTGTGGCGAAGCCGTGGAAGAGGTCTGTAGCGCAGGCATCTTGTGGATATCAACCGCATGGATGTCACCCCTGGGCTGCGCCCCTGGCGCAATCAACGACAGCATGTGCGGAAAGGTTCCCCCGGGATTTCGCCCTTCTCGGCTCTCCGGACTCAACGGCAAATTGCAGCGCCGGCGCCAGCCGGATCGTCCGTCTTCCGCCCATGACCCCCGTCGCGCACACAGCCATGGCCCGCTTTTTTCTAACGATTCACCATATCCTCCCCCGAGGGCGGGGCATTGACTCACGTCAACGGAGCACGGTCGCCGTCATATGCCCATGCGAACGAAACGGCATCGCGCCGGCCAGGCCCGTGCGGCGCGCACGCGCGGGTCGCCGCGGGTTGCGCGGGCGAGGCGGTGCCGGGGCGCTTCTTGCGCCCCAACCGGCGCTGACCTACAGTTCCGGCCGCGCGGGTGTAGCTCAATGGTAGAGCAGAAGCTTCCCAAGCTTACGACGAGGGTTCGATTCCCTTCACCCGCTCCAGCCCTCCGCGCATCATCCCGTCGTGCTTGAAATCTACGTCGACGCCGACGCGTGCCCGGTGAAGGACGAGGTCTACCGCGTGGCGCGCCGCGAGGGGCTCAAGGTCTGGGTGGTCACCAATGGCGGCGTGCGCATCCCCGACGATCCGCTGGTCCAGCGCGTCATCGTGCCGGAAGGGCTCGACCGCGCGGACGACTGGATCGCCGAGCGCGCGGGGCGGGGGGACATCACCGTGACGGCGGACGTGCCGCTGGCCAGCCGCTGCGTCAAGCGCGGCGCCCGCGCCGTCGCGCCCGATGGCAAGGCCTTCACCGAGACCTCGATCGGCCAGCAGCTCGCCACGCGCAACCTGCTGACGTCGCTGCGCGAGGCGGGCACGATCCGCGGCGGCGGACGTCCGTTCACCAGGCAGGACCGCTCGCGCTTCCTCGGCGCGCTCGATCACGCGATCCAGTCGATCCGGCGGACCGGGAAGTAGGGCGTTCAGCGGCCGCCGGTCCGCGCGAGAAACGCCCTGACGCGCGGATCGCGGCCGAGCGCCGCAAGGTCCTCGCCGGTCGGCAGGAGCGGCTTGTCGCGCACGGCGTTGACCATGCACAGGAAGCCCATCGCCTCGCCGTCGTCGGCGCGGAACTGGTGCCAGGTCATCGCCGGGATCGTGACGAGGTCATGCGGCTTCACCCGCCGCACGTCCTGGCCCAGCAGGCATTCGCCGTGGCCGCGCAGGATCATCACGGCGTGCACATGCTCGTGGCGCTCCAGCGTGGAATAGCCGCCCGGCTGCATCTCGAAATAGCGCAGCTGGCAGCCGAGGTCGGGGTGCTCGAACAGCACCTGGCGCGAGATGTCGCGGAAGGCCGCGCTGCCTTCCTGCTTGTAGGCGAGGGTGGCGACGTCCTCCCAGCGGAACCCGTCCCTGGCGGCGCGGAAGAGCTTCGTCCGACCCGTCATGCGATCTGCCCGTAGCCGTGGCCGGCGACCTGGCGGACGAAGGCGGCGGCATGCTCGGCCAGCCGCTCGCGCGCCGACAGGAGCGCGCCGCCGACCAGCAGCATCACGTCGCGGCCGTAGAAATCCAGCATCCCGGCGACGCGTTCCGTGGTCATGCCGCCGGCGGGCACCGGCACGCTCGGCCCGAGGCCATGGTAGGCCATGCGCGCCGCTTCCGCGAGGGCGCGGCAGGTCTCGGGCGAATAGCCGAACCGGCCGCCGAAATTCGGGAAGACCGTGGCGTCGGCGCCGAGCATCCGGAACAGACGCCCGAGCAGCAGCGGCGGCGCGATGCGCGCCGCCCCGGCCATCGCCGGATGCGCCATGAAGGCCATGTCGGGGCTGGCGCGAACGAGGGCGTGGAAATTCGCGACGCCCGCGACCATCGGCTGGATCAGCACGGCATCGACCCCGAACTCGCGCGCCAGCGCCACCTGGCGGCGCATGGCGTCGAGGTCGCCCGACAGGCTCGGCACGTAGCACGTGCGCCGGCCGGTCGCGCGCGCGACCTCGGCCAGCGCACCCGTCACGGCGCGCACGCGCTCGGCGAACGGGCTGTACCCCTGGTCCGCCAATCCATGATCGTCCTTGACGAAGTCGATGCCGCCTTCGGCCATGCGCCGGGCGAGCAGCGCCAGGTCGCCGGCCGAAAGGCCCTGCGGCTTGAGGGCCGAGCAGGTCATCGCCCGCCCGTCGGCGCCGCAGCGCCGCCGGAGGCCCGCGAGCCCGTGGTTCGGCCCGCCGAAGCCGCGCGCGAGATCCGCCGGCAGCTCGACGTCGTGCAGCACGACGTCGTCCTGGATCGAGCTGTTGCCGAACAGCATGTTCAGCAGCTGCCCCGGCTCGGCCCCGGTCGTGGCGACGGCGAGCCCGATGCGGACCTCGAAGACGCCCTGGCCGAGCGCGCGCACGTCGTCGACCCGGCCGACGATCTCGGCCAGCACGGTCGCGTCGTCGATCGCCTCGACCGGCATCTCGACGCTCTGCTCGACCGCGAGCCCGCGCGCGCGGGCCTCGATCCCGGCGGCGTCGCTGCGGATGCGGTAGATCGCGGTCAATCGCGGCATCGAGCGGCTTCTATCGGGTTGACTTGCGACCGGCAAGCGGGCCATCCTCCGCTTCTCTAACCTGATAGATGGTTACAATGGCCGGTCAAGCCAATCCCTTCTCCTGGCGCGGGCTCGGCGCGGGGTTCCGCGGCGCCAGCGCGCCCGCCGCCGGCGGCTTCGTCTTCGGCATCGCGTTCGGCCTGCTGGCGGACCAGGTCGGCCTCGCGCTCTCGACCGCGGTGCTGATGAGCATGCTGGTCTATTCCGGCACCGCGCAGTTCGTGAGCCTGCAGGCCTGGGGCGACCCGATCCCGCTGGCGGCGATCTGCGGCGCCATCCTGGCCACCAACGCGCGCTATGTCCTGCTCGGCGCCTCGGTGCGGCCATGGTTCCACGGCGTCGGCCGCTTGAAGACCTACGCTTCGCTGTTCCTGCTGTCGGAAGGCAACTGGGCGCCGGCGCTGCGCGAGCGGCTGGAAGGCCGGCCCGACGCCGCGTACATGCTCGGCTGCGGCCTGGCGATGTACGCCAGCTGGGTCTCGGCGACGGCGCTCGGCCACGCGCTGGGCCAGCTCATCCCCGACCCGCGGGCGTTCGGCATTGATTTCGTGCTGCTGGCCTTCTTCACGGTCGTCGCCGCGGGCGTGTGGCGCGGCCGGCGCGACATCGCGCCGCTGGTCGCGGCGGTCGCGGTCGCGCTTGCCGTCGGCCGCCTCGCGCCGGGGCACTGGTACATCCTCGCCGGCGGGCTCGCGGGCAGCCTGGTCGCGGCGCTGAAGGTCGACCGTGACGCCTGACGTCGCCATCGCGCTCGCGGTCATGGCGGCCGTCTCCTATGCCTGCCGCATCGGCGGCTTCCTGCTCATGCGCTTCGCGCCGATCGATGCGCCGCGCGTGCGCGCCTGGCTGGGCGGCATCCCGATCGCCATCATGGGCTCGCTGCTGGCGCCGGCGCTCTTGAAGGGCGGGCCGGCGGAATGGATCGGCTTCGCCGTCGCCGGCGGAACCTACAAGGCGACGGGCAGCGACATCGCCGCGGTCGCGGCCGCGGTGCTGGCCGTCGCGCTGGTACGCACGCAGCTCTAAGGGCCCGGCGGCTCGTGGTCCGGCCGCCGATCCGAACGTCGGCGCGCCGATCAACGCGCGCTATGCCGCCTTCGCGATCTCGCCCTTGCGCCGCGCGACGAAGGCATCGATCGCCTCCAGCCGCGCCGGGTCGAGCGGCGGCGGCTCATAGGCCTTGAGCAGGGCCTTGGCGATCGCATGCGCGCGCTCGGTGGCCGAGCGCGCGCCCGCTTCCTGCCAGGACTGGAAGTTGCGCCAGTCCGAGACCAGCGGCTGATAGAACGCCGTCTCGTAGCGCGCCATCGTGTGCGCCGCGCCGAAGAAATGCCCGCCCGGGCCGACCTCTTCCATGGCGTCGATCGCGACCGATTCGCGGTCGACGACGATCGGCTCGAGGAACGCCGCCATCATCTGCAGCATCTCGGCGTCGATCACCATCTTCTCGAACGAGGCGACCAGCCCGCCTTCGAGCCAGCCCGTGGCGTGGTAGACCAAATTGGCGTGGCCCATGACGGCGGCCCAGATCGACATCTCGGATTCGTAGGCCGCCTGCGCGTCGACCGTGTTGGCGGCGTTGGTGTTCGACGAGCGGTAGGGCAGCCTGTAGCGCCGCGCCATCTGCCCGCCGGCAAGCGTGGCGCGCGCGTATTCCGGCGTGCCGAAGGCCGGCGCGCCCGATCGCATGTCCACGTTCGAGGTGAAGCCGCCGTAGATGACCGGCGCCCCGGGCTTGACCAGCTGCAGATAGGCGATCACGGCCAGCGCCTCGGCGTTCTGCTGCGTCAGCGCGCCGGCGAGGCTGACCGGGCTCATCGCGCCGGCCAGCGTGAAGGGCGTCACGATCAGCGGCTGCCCGGCCTCGACCATCGCGACGGCGCCGTCGAGCATCGGCCCGTCGACGCGCAGCGGCGAGTTCGTGTTGATGTTGGCGATCAGCATCGGCGTCGCCGCCAGCCCCGGGCGGTCGAGCCCGGTGGCCAGACACATCATCTCGATGCCGTCGTCGATGCGCTCGCGGCCGAGCGCCGAGGGGCTCCAGATCTTGTCGGTCAGCGTGACGAAGGCGCGGTAGACGTCGAGATGCCGCATCTCGGCCGGCAGGTCGATCGGGGCGACCGGCTGGCTGCCGACCAGGTGCAGCGCGTTGAGCGACTGCTCGAGCCGCACGAGGTCGCAGAAGTCCTTGAACGAGCCGGGCCGTCGTCCGCCGTCGAGATCGGAGCAGTTCGGCGGCCCGCCGACGCCGCTGAAGTTCACGTGGTTGCCGCCGAGCACGATCGACCGGCCGGCATGGCGCGCCCGGATCGTGAACTCGGGCGGCGCCTTGGCGACCTGCTCCATGATCCAATGGCGGTCGAAGCGGACATGCTGACCGGCGCGGTCGACCGCGAGGCCGGCGCGGGCCAGGCGATCGAGCGCGGCGGGACTCCAGAAGTCCATGCCGAGGCGCTCGAGCACGTCGAGCGAGGATTCGTGGATGAACTCGACCTGATCGGCGCTCAGGACGTCGATCGGCCTGTACGGATTGCGCAACGGCCGCCACGGCGCCTGCGGCGGCGCGCCGCCGGAGCCGGCGGAGCGGCGCGCGGCGCGGCGGGCCGTCAAGCGGGTCATGCAGGAAATCTCCGAGAACGGGCCGGCAAAATAGCCGGCCCGGGCGCGCGCAGCAAGAGACGGCGACGCGGGCCGCGCGCCGCAGGTCAGCCGACCAGCAGAACCAGCCCCGTCGCCGCCACCGCGCCGCCGGCAAGGCGGATCGCCAGATCCGACCGGGCCGGCAGGCGCGCCAGCCCGCGGGCCATCCCGACGCCCGCCAGATGCAGCAGGAGGCTCGCCAGCACGAAGCCCGCGCCGTAGCCGAGCGCCGATGCCGAAGCCGGCAGCTCGGCACCGTGCGCGTGACCATGGAACAGGGCGAAGGCGCCCACCAGCGCCGCCGCCGCCGCGAGCGGCAGGCCGAAGCGCGTCGCCAGCATCGCGCCGAAGACGACCAGCGAGGCAGCGATGCCGAGCTCGACCGCCGGCAGGGCCGCGCCGCCGATCGCCAGCACGCCGCCCAGCGCCATGACGGCCATGAAGGCGAGCGGCAAAGCCCAGATCGCCCGGCCTTGGCCGCGCGCGGCGGCGACGGCAGCGAGCGCGCCGACGCTGGCCATCGCCAGCAGATGGTCGACGCCGAGGAACGGGTGCGCCAATCCGGCGACGAAGCCGGTGCCGCCGTGAAGCCCGGTATGCGCCAGCGCCGGCTGCGCGGCGACCGCGCCGGCCAGCGCCATGACGAGAGCTGCCGAAATCCTGCCGATCATGAGGTCCCCACTTGCAGATGCCGAGGCGTGATAGCGCCGCGCCCGCGCCGCCGTGTCAAGGTGCGACCTGGCCGCGCCGCGCGGTTGACCTGCGTCCGGACCGCGATACAGTCGGGTGCAGAACAGGGGA
Source organism: Alphaproteobacteria bacterium (assembly GCA_023150455.1). Taxonomy (GTDB): domain Bacteria; phylum Pseudomonadota; class Alphaproteobacteria; order JAEULC01; family JAEULC01; genus JAEULC01. Next base: position 7,337 of record JAKLKW010000094.1, read on the forward strand.
TTCGGCAAGGATCGGACCATGATATCGAGGCACCGCGCCGCATTGGCGGTTGCGGGCGTCTGCGCCCTGTGGCACTTCGGCGCAGGCTTGGTCGCGGCCCAGGACGTCGGCTTCGGGCCGGTCGGCCGGCCCGAGGGCGCGTATCGCGCGCAGGACTGGCGCATTCCCCTGCCGCACGATCCCCAGCGCGTCATGGTCGCGAGCGTTCTCAGGCCGCCCGGCGAGGACCGCCGGCCATTGGTCGTCATCAATCACGGCTCGCCGGCCGATGCGGCCCAGCGCGCCTTCGAGCGTCCCGGCTTCCCGTCGGCCTCGGAATGGTTCGTCGCGCGCGGCTACGTCGTCGTGCGCCCGATTCGCCGCGGCTACGGCGCGACCGGCGGCGCGTGGTCCGAGACCTATCGGTCGTGCGCCGAGCCCGCCTATCGCGAGGCCGGGCTGGAGACCGCCAAGGACATCAGCGCGGCCATGGCGTTCATCACGCGGCAGGATTTCGTCAGGCCCGACCGCGTCGTCGTGGTCGGACAGTCGGCCGGCGGCTGGGGCTCGCTGGCGCTGGCGGGCCTCAACCCGCCCGCCGTGTCCGCGGTCGTCAACTTCGCCGGTGGGCGCGGCGGCTATGCCGAAGGGCGGCCGAACACCAACTGCGCGCCGGACCGCCTGGTCGATGCCGCCGGCGAGTACGGACGCACGGCGCGCACACCCACCTTGTGGATCTACACGCAGAACGACGGATTCTTCGGGCCTTCGCTGTCGCGCGCCATGTATCGCGCCTTTTCCGAGAGCGGCGGTCGCGGCGAGTTCGTGCTGCTGCCGGGCTTCGGCAGCGACGGCCACGGCCTGTTCGGGTCGTCAGGCGGCGTGAAGCACTGGGCGCCGCTGGTCGAGCGGTTCCTGGCAGGAAACGCGACGGCGGACTGAGGCGCGGCGCGCGCGCCCCGAGATTCCTCAGGGCGCGAACCCGCCCGTGCGGCCGGCCGTCCCGTTGCCCTGGCTGACAACGGTAATGTTGCTGAAGTCCTTCAGCACCAGATTGTGGTTGGCCGTGATCCCCACCGAGTTGTCGGCGTTCTGCGGTGCGATCTGGAACGTCGCGTTGCAGTTCGTCGCGCAGACGCCGCCGGTCACCGCGGTACTCGTATAGACGAAGTTCGACGGCCCGCTGCCCGAGGCGAAGCTCATGGAACCGAGATTGAACGTTCCGCCGTAACCGGTCCCGTTGACCACGACCTTGGAATTCAAGCCGCCGACCGTGCGCGCACCGAAGTCGATGTTGACGGCCATGTTGTAGCTTCCGCCCGCCGACAGCGGCACGCCGTTCTGCGAATAGTAGAACTGCCCCGAGTTGATGGTACGCAGCTGCTCGTACGTGCTCGTCCCGTTGGCGATCGGGTTCGGGTTGCTGACCGTCCCCGGCGCCTGATCGGCGATGCCGAAGCCGCTGAGCAGATCCTCGTCCTTGTCCGTCAGGACGGACAGGGCGTGAAGCAGGTTCGCGCCCGTCTTCCCGCCGGCGTTCAGCGCCACGAGCCCCAGGTTGACCTCGCAGCTCTGGGATGCGCCGCAGCCCGAGCCGACGAACTCGCCCGTGCCGCCGTTCTCGCCGAAGAAGAACACGGCGAACTGGCTGGGCGACATATTGGCGTAGCTGACCGGATTCGGGATGCCATTGCCGGAAACCAGCGGCGACTTGATGTCCAGATACGAACCCGGCGTGGCGATCTGTCGGCTGCCGAAGTCGACGTTGATGCCGAGGCTGTAGGTGCCGGATTGGGCGCCCGAGGTGGTGAACAGCGGCACGTTGGACTGCGTGTAGTTGACCTGGCCGCTCGTCACCTGCTGCAGCTGCCCGATCGTGGTGATGCCGTCGATGGCCCGCTGCTGCTGGCTCGATCCCTCCTCGCGGAACTGCTGGTTGTTCGCGTCGCTGTTGACCTGAGTGGAGAAGAGGATCGTGTTGCTGAGGCCGGCGAACTGCTGCGCCTCGCCCTTGGCGACCGTGGCGCCGGCGCCGGCATTGTCCGTCGCCTGGCCGCCGCTGCCGCCCTGCTGGCCGCCGCCGGGCGGCGGCGGGGGCGGCGGCGGGCTGAGCTTGTTCTGGATCGCGGCGATCATCTCGGGCGTGAAGCGGATCGCCCCGCCCCAGCCCTGGCCGCCGAATCCCAGCTGGCTGCCGAAGCCGGGCTGGTTGATGGTGACCGTGCCGCCGCCGCCGACGTCGAGGACGATGGCGCCGATGCGGTCGCTGCTGTCGACGTTGCTGCCGGGGCCGACCAGCACGACCTGCTGCTTCAGCCCGTCGAGCGACTGCGCGTTGGGCCGATCGACCGAGCCCATGGCGATCGTGCCGCGGATGCCGATCGTGCCGACCGGCAGCTTGACCACCATGTCGGCCGGGTTGTTCTGCGCGACCTTGCCGGTGACGAAGCGGAACACGCCCTTGGCCACCGATGCGCCGACCTTGCCCGAGCCGCGCGACGGGTCGTAGACGAACTCGTCGATCGTGATCTCGCTGTCGGGGCCGATCGTGAAGGTGGTCTGGTCGAGCAGCAGGAGCTGCAGCCCGGCCTCCGGGCCGCTCTTGATGGCGTTGCCGAGGAAGACCGGCTCGCCCGACTTGACCAGGCGCCCGACCTCGCCCGCGCGCGCGGCGAGCTCGACCCGGCCGCGAACGGCGGCGGTGACGCCGGCCCGTTCCTGCGCCTCAGCCGAAATGTCCAATGAAATCAAGAACACGCCGGCCGCCAGGATCGCTCCCGTCGCAAGGCGTACATGCAACCCGCGCAACGCGTGACCACGGTGCATGGATCCTACCTTTCAACTCGCGGGGCGGTCGGACGGCAGGATGATGCCGCGTTTCACGGGCGAGGTAAATACCCCAACACCGTTAACAACAATTAAAGATTGCCGCTCGCTCAGATGTCCAAGAGCAGCCGCTGCGGATCCTCGATGCATTCCTTGACGCGCACCAGGAAGGTGACCGCCTCGCGCCCGTCGACGATGCGGTGGTCGTAGCTGAGCGCGAGATACATCATCGGCCGCGCCTCGATGCGGTCGCCGATCACGACGGCGCGCTTCTGGGTCTTGTGCATGCCGAGGATGCCGGACTGCGGCGGGTTCAGGATCGGCGTCGACAGCAGCGAGCCGTACACGCCGCCGTTGGAGATGGTGAAGGTGCCGCCGGTCAGCTCGTCGAGCGACAGCTTGCCCTCGCGCGCGCGCCGGCCGAAATCGCCGATGCGCCGCTCGATCTCGGCGAAGCTCAGGGCCTCGGCGCCGCGCAGGATCGGCACCACCAGGCCCTGCGGCGTGCCGACCGCGACGCCGATGTCGTAGTAGTTCTTGTAGACGATCTCCTCGCCGTAGATCTCGGCGTTGATCGCCGGGATCTCCTTCAGCGCCAGCACGCACGCCTTCACGAAGAACGACATGAAGCCGAGCTTGACGCCGTGCTTCTTCTCGAACCCGTCGCGGAACTGCTCGCGCAGCGCCATCACGTTGGTCATGTCCACCTCGTTGAAGGTGGTGAGCATGGCCGCGGTGTTCTGGGCCTCCTTCAGCCGCTGCGCGATGCGCTGCCTGAGGCGCGACATGCGCACGCGCTCCTCGCGCGCGTCCTCCGGACGCGGCGGCAGCTTCTGGGGCGGCGCCGCACGTCGCCCTTGGTCACGCGGCCTTCGCGCCCGGTCGCGGCCACCTGGGCTGCGTCGATCCTGTGGTCGGCCGCGATCTTGCGCGCGGCGGGCGAGGCGACGACCTCGGGCCTCGGCGCCGGCACGGGCTTCGGTGCCGGCGCCGGTGCCGGTTTGGCCGCGGGCGCGGCAGCGGCCGGCTTCGCCGCCGCTGCGGCGGCGCCTTCGGCGATGGTGCCGAGCAGCGCGCCGACCGCGACGTTGCTGCCGGTGTCGGCGGCGATCTCGGCGAGCGTGCCCGCCGCCGGCGCGTTGACCTCGAGCGTGACCTTGTCGGTTTCGAGCTCGACCAGCGGCTCGTCGGCCGAGACGGCATCGCCGACGGCCTTGAACCATTTCGCGACCGTCGCCTCGGTCACCGACTCGCCCAGGGCGGGCACCACGATCCGGGTGGTCATGTCATTGCATCCGTTCCATCACCGCGACTTCTACCGGCGCGATCGGCCGGCCGACTTGGCGCCGACCGTCAGGGCCTCGGTCACGAGGCGGGTCTGCTCCTCGACGTGGCGGCGATGCAGGCCGGTGGCCGGCGACGCCGCCTCGGCGCGGCCGACGTAGATCGGCCGCGCCTGCTTGGCGCCGATCTCGGCCAGCACGTCCTCGATGCGCGGCGCCACGAAGGTCCAGGCACCCATGTTCTTCGGCTCCTCCTGGCACCACACGACCTCGGCCGACCTGAAGCGCTGCAATTCCTTGCCGAGCGCGTGCAGCGGGAAGGGATAGAGCTGCTCGACGCGCATCAGGTAGACGTCGTCGATGCCGCGCTTCTGCCGCTCCTCGTAGAGGTCGTAGTAGACCTTGCCCGAGCACAGCACGACGCGCTTGATCTTCTTCTCGGCCGGCGTCGCGTCGTCCCACAGCAGGCGGTGGAAGGTCGTGCCCGGCCCCATCTCGGCGAGCTTGGAGATCGCCAGCTTGTGCCGGAGCAGCGACTTCGGCGACATCACGATCAGCGGCTTGCGGAAGTCGCGCCGGATCTGGCGGCGCAGCAGGTGGAAATAGTTCGCCGGCGTGGTGACGTTGACCACCTGCATGTTGTCTTCCGCACACAGCTGCAGGAAGCGCTCGAGCCGGCCCGAGGAATGCTCGGGCCCCTGGCCCTCGAAGCCGTGCGGCAGCAGCATCACCAGGCCCGACATGCGCAGCCACTTGCTCTCGCCCGAGCTGATGAACTGGTCGATGATCACCTGGGCGCCGTTGGCGAAGTCGCCGAACTGCGCCTCCCACATCACCAGCATGTGCGGCTCGGCCAGCGAAACGCCGTATTCGAAGCCCAGCACCGAGGCTTCGGCGAGCGGGCTGTCGATCACCTCGTACGGCGCCTGGCCGTAGCGGATGTTGTTGAGCGGCACGAAGCGCTCCTCGTTCTCCTGGTCGATCAGCACGGCATGGCGCTGGGAGAAGGTGCCGCGGCCGCAGTCCTGGCCGGAAAGCCTGACCGGCGTGCCCTCGCAGAGCAGCGTGCCGAAGGCGAGCGACTCGGCGGTCGCCCAGTCGATGCCTTCGCCGGCGTCGATCGCCCGGCGCTTGGCGTCGAGCTGGCGCGCGATCTTGCGGTTGAGGTGGAAGCCGGCCGGCACCTCGCACAGCTTGAGGCCCACCTCCTTCAGGAAATTGAGCTCGACCGCCGTCTCGCCGCGGCGCTCGTCGCCGCTGGCGGTGGCGAGCCCCGACCACTTGCCCTCGAGCCAGTCGGCCTTGTTCGGCTTGAAGCTCGCGGCCGCCTCCAGGGCCTGCTCGAGCCTGCCCTCGAACTCCTTGACCATCGCCTCGGGCTCGCCCGGCCGCAGCACGCCCTCGCGCACCAGCTTGGCGCCGTAGAGCTCGCGCGTGGTCGGATGCTCGGCGATCTTGCGGTACATCAGCGGCTGGGTGAAGGCCGGCTCGTCGCTCTCGTTGTGGCCGTGGCGGCGGTAGCAGAACATGTCCACCACCACGTCCTTCTTGAACTTCTGCCGGAACTCGATCGCCATGCGCGCGGCGTGCACCACCGCCTCGGGGTCGTCGCCGTTGACGTGCAGGATCGGCGCCTGGATCGTCTTGGCGACGTCCGAGCAATAGGGCGAGGAGCGCGAATGGGCCGGGCTCGTGGTGAAGCCGATCTGGTTGTTGACGATGAAATGCACCGTGCCGCCGGTGCGGTAGCCCTTGAGCTCGCTGAGTTCGAGCGATTCCGGCACCAGGCCCTGGCCGGCGAAGGCGGCGTCGCCGTGCAGCAGGAGGCCCATGACCTTCTCGCGCTCGGTGTCGCCGAGCTGGCGCTGCTTCGCGCGCACCTTGCCGAGCACAACCGGGTCGACCGCCTCGAGATGCGACGGGTTGGCGTTCAGCGACAGATGCACCACGTTGCCGTCGAACTCGCGGTCCGACGAGGTGCCGAGGTGGTATTTGACGTCGCCCGAGCCCTGCACGTCCTCGGGATTGGCCGGGTTGCCCTGGAACTCCGAGAAGATCGCGGTGAAGGGCTTGCCCATGAAGTTGGCGAGCACGTTGAGCCGGCCGCGATGCGGCATGCCGAGGACGACCTCGCGCAGGCCCAGCTGGCCGCCGCGCTTCAGGATCTGCTCCAGCGCCGGGATCAGGCTCTCGGCGCCCTCGAGCCCGAAGCGCTTGGTGCCGGTGTACTTGCGGTCGAGGAAGCGCTCGAACGTCTCGGCTGCGGTCAGCCGCTCGAGGATCGCGCGCTTGCCCTTGACCGTGAAGTCGGTGTGGTTGCGGAAGCCCTCGGCGCGCTCCTGGATCCAGGCCTTCTGGTCGGGCTCGGAGCTGTGCATGAACTCCACGCCGATCGAGCCGCAGTAGGTCTCGCGCAGCACCTGGATGATGTCCCTGAGGCGCGCGCTCTCCATGCCCAGCACGTAGTTGATGTAGATCTGCCGGTCCATGTCGGCATCGGAGAAGCCGTAGGTGCGCGGATCGAGCTCGGGATGCGGCTTCGGCGGCGTGAGGCCCAGCGGGTCGAGGTTGGCCTCGAGATGGCCGCGCACGCGGTAGGCGCGGATCAGCATCAGCGCCCGGATCGAATCGAGCGTTGCCTGGCGCACGCGGTCGGCCGAGGCGACGCCCATCGGTACCGCGCTGACCGGCGGCGGCAGGACCGCGGCGGCTTCGCCGGCCTGCGGCAGCTCGATACCTCCGTTGCCGACGACCCGGCCCTCGCGCGGCGCCCAGCTGGCGCCGCGCATGTCGTCCAGGACCGCGCGCACGTCCTCGTGCATGTCCTGGAAGAAGCCGCGCCAGCTGGGGTCGACGCTCGCGGGGTTGTCGAGATAGCGGGCGTAGAGCTCGGAGACGAAGACGGCGTTGTTGCCGTTGAGGAAGGAGATATGGTCGAGCGGAGACGTCATGACGGTCCTCTGGGGCGATTCCCCGGATTTGAGCCTAGGGCCGGCGCTTCCCCCCGCAAGCGGCGCCGGTCCTCGGGTGCAATGTGGGCGCCTTCTCCTACCCCTTCAACGCTTCCTGCATGGCGGTGCCGAGCCCGGCGGGCGAGTCGGCGACCTTGACGCCCGCGCTCTTCATCGCCTCGATCTTGTCGCCGGCGGTGCCCTTGCCGCCGGAGATAATGGCGCCGGCATGGCCCATGCGGCGGCCCGGCGGCGCGGTGACGCCGGCGATGAAGCCGACCACGGGCTTCTTCTTCTTGCCCTTGTTGCTGGCCTTGAGAAAGGCGGCGGCTTCTTCCTCGGCCGTGCCGCCGATCTCGCCGATCATGATGATGCCCTTGGTCTCGTCGTCGGCGAGGAACAGCTCCAGCACGTCGATGAAGTTGGTTCCGTTGACCGGGTCGCCGCCGATGCCGACGCAGGTCGATTGGCCGAGCCCGGCCGCCGTGGTCTGCGCCACCGCCTCGTAGGTCAGCGTGCCCGAGCGCGAGACGATGCCGACCTTGCCGCGGCGGTGGATATGGCCGGGCATGATGCCGATCTTGCAGGCCTCGGGCGTGATGATGCCCGGGCAGTTCGGCCCGATCAGCCGCGTCCTGGTGCCGCCCAGCGCGCGCTTGACCTTGACCATGTCGAGCACCGGGATGCCCTCGGTGATGCACACCACCAGCTTGAGCTCGGCGTCGATCGCCTCGAGGATCGCGTCGGCGGCGAACGGCGGCGGCACGTAGATGACCGAGGCGTCCGCCTTGGTCCTGGCCACCGCGTCGGCCACGGTATCGAACACCGGCAGGTCGAGATGCGTGGTGCCGCCCTTGCCGGGCGTCACGCCGCCGACCATGCGCGTGCCGTAGGCGATCGCCTGCTCGGAGTGGAACGTGCCTTGCGAGCCGGTGAAGCCCTGGCAGATGACCTTGGTGGAGGCGTCGACGAGGACCGACATCACTGCGCCTCCTTCACGGCCTTGACCACCTTCTGGGCGGCCTGGTCGAGGTTGTCGGCCGAGACGATCGGCAGGCCGGACTGGGCCAGAATCTTCTTGCCGAGCTCGACGTTGGTGCCTTCGAGCCTGACCACCAGCGGCACGTGCAGGCTCACCTCCCTGGCCGCCGCGACCACGCCTTCCGCGATCGTGTCGCAGCGCATGATGCCGCCGAAGATGTTGACCAGGATGCCCTCGACGTTCGGGTCGGCGAGGATGATCTTGAACGCCGTGGTCACGCGCTCCTTGGTGGCGCCGCCGCCGACGTCGAGGAAGTTGGCGGGCGTGCCGCCGTAGAGCTTGATGATGTCCATGGTCGCCATGGCCAGGCCCGCGCCGTTGACCATGCAGCCGATGTTGCCGTTGAGGCGGATGTAGTTGAGCCCGTGCTTGCCGGCCTCGAGCTCGGCCGCGTCCTCCTCGTCCTCGTCGCGCAGCTCCTCGATCTCCTTGTGCCGGAACAGCGCGTTGTCGTCGAAGTTGACCTTGGCGTCGAGCGCCATCACGCGCCCGTCGCCGGTGACGACCAGCGGGTTGATCTCGCAGAGGCTCATGTCGAGCTCGGTGAAGGCCTTGTACAGGCTCGAAACGAAGCGCGTCGCCTCGCCCACCTGCTTGCCCTCGAGCCCGAGGCCGAAGGCGATCTTGCGGCCGTGATAGGGCTGGATGCCGCTCGCCGGGTCGACCGAGACCTTGATGATCTTCTCCGGCGTCTTGGCGGCGACCTCCTCGATGTCCATGCCGCCTTCGGTCGAGGCCATCAGCGTGATGCGCCCGCTGGCGCGGTCGACCAGCATGCCGAGATAGAGCTCGCGCTTGATGTCGCAGCCTTCCTCGAGATAGACGCGCTTGACCACCTTGCCCTGCGGGCCGGTCTGGTGCGTGATCAGCGTCATGCCCAGCATCTTCTTGGCGGTCTCCTTGGCGTCGGCGACCGACTTCACCACCTTGACGCCGCCGCCCTTGCCGCGCCCGCCGGCGTGGATCTGCGCCTTCACCACGTAGACCGGGCCGCCGAGCCCTTTGGCCGCCGTCTCGGCCTCCTCCGGCGAGTAGGCGACGCTGCCCTTCGGCACCGCCACGCCGTATTTCGCCAGGACGGATTTCGCCTGGTACTCGTGGATGTTCATCGCTTAAGCGCCCTCCCTCGGATTGGCCATGAAAGCGTTATGGCCGGGGAGGATGACGTCGGGCCAGGAGCGGCGCAAGGTCTGGCATAACGTATGCCAGGCGCCCGCGCTGGCATCGGCCCGGGCTGCGGCGCGGCCGCCAAGCGCCTCGGACCACCGGATGCGCGGAAATTGCATGCTAACCTGATGAAGAATCGAGCAAATGCCGGGCGCACCGGAGCGGCGCGCCGATGCCAGGAGTTATAGCACCGGAGTCCGGCGAAGCAATGAAAATGGCGGCATTCCTGCCCGCCCGCAGCGCGACGACGATTGTGGCAGCCCTGCCGGCGACGAGCGGCCTCGCCCGCGTTGCGCGGGCCGGCGTTACTTCTTGTTCTTCTGCAGGTTCTTCGTCACCTCGACCAGCGACTTCACGGCGCCGACCGACTTGTCGAACATCGTCTTCTCGGCCGGGTCGAGGCCGATCTCGACGATCTTCTCGACGCCGCCCGCGCCGATGATGGTCGGCACGCCAACATACAGGTCCTTGACGCCGTACTGGCCGGTCAGCCACGCGGCGCAGGGCAAGACGCGGCGCTTGTCGAGCAGGTAGGACTCGGCCATCTGGATCGCCGCCGCGGCCGGCGCGTAGAAGGCGGAGCCGGTCTTCAAGAGCGCCACGATCTCGGCGCCGCCGTCGCGCGTGCGCTGCACGATCTTGTCGAGCCGATCCTGCGTGGTCCACCCCATCTTGACCAGGTCGGGCAGCGGGATGCCGGCCACGGTCGAGTAGCGCACCAGCGGCACCATCGTGTCGCCGTGGCCGCCGAGCACGAAGGCGGTCACGTCCTCGACCGAGACCTTGAACTCCTCGGCCAGGAAACAGCGGAAGCGCGCGGAGTCGAGCACGCCGGCCATGCCGACGACGTGGCTGTGCGGCAGGCCCGAGGCCTCGCGCATGACCCACACCATGACGTCGAGCGGGTTGGTGATGACGATGACGAAGGCGTTGGGCGCGTGCGCCATGATCGCGGCTGCGACCGTCTCGATCACGCCGGTGTTGATGCCGATCAGGTCGTCGCGGCTCATGCCGGGCTTGCGCGGCACGCCCGCCGTCACGATCACCACGTCCGCGCCCTTGATGGCGCTGTAGTCGGTGCCGCCGGAATAGGCCGAATCGAACCCCTGGATCGGCGAGGACTGGGCGATGTCGAGCGCCTTGCCCTGCGGCACGCCGTCGACCACATCGCACATCACCACGTCGCCGAGGCGCTTCTGCCCGGCCAGGAGTGCCAGCGTGCCGCCGATCTGGCCGGCGCCGACGAGCGCGATTTTCTTGCGTGCCATCCGAACCCCCGTATCGCGAACCGACGAGGCGGCTAAGTAGCCCGAATGAGGGGCCCGGGCAAGGGACCGGGACGCGTTCTATCCGGCGGGGCCGATCGGATCTCGCGGACCGGGACGTGCTCTATCCGGCAATTCCCGATTGATTCACGCGGAGACGCGGAGACGCGGAGGAAGGAAGCCTATTCACGATCCGTTTCACCCCTTCCTTGAGCATTGGCGCGCCGAAGTTGACCAACAGGCCCACCGGCAAATTCATCAATCTGAGATACGTCAACAATTGTTTGGGGTGAACGGGAGCAAGCCTCTCGACCGACTTGATTTCGACGATGACCTGCGATTCCACCAGGAGGTCAAGGCGAAGTCCCTCGTTGAAATGTAAGCCATCATAGACGAATGAGATCGGCTTTTGGCGCTCGACGGCCAATCCGCGCCGCTCAAGATCCCGCGCCAAGACGGCTTCGTACACGGACTCCAGCAGCCGCGGTCCAAGGCCGGCATGGAGCTTGTATGACGCATCGACGATCATGCCCGTGATGTCATCGAGCGTCCTTCCCGTTCCTGGCATTCGCGCCAGTCCCTCCTGCGGTTGGCATTCTACCCTTTGGGTCGTTTCGCCAACAGCACTTACTCCAATCTCGCGTACCTTCCAGCCACTACTGCGAGCACCTGAACAACGCTCGCCGAAACACAGCGAGAGACTGTCCTCCGCGGCCTCCGCGTCTCCGCGTGAGCCATTCCTTCTTCCTTTCCTCCGCGGGCGCATCGGGCATCGACAACGGCCAAAATTCGGCGCTTTCGCGACCAAAATCGGCCATAATGCGGGTTGAACATGCGGGTCATGGACACCCCGATGACCCGCCTTGCGGAACCACCGAGCGACTTGGCCGCGCCGCGCCCCGAGTTCGTCACCACCCGGCCGAAAGAGGGACCGGAAGCCGTGCCCCAAACGATTGCGCTGGTCGACGACGACCGCAACATCCTGACTTCGGTCGCCATGGCCCTCGAGGCCGAGGGCTTCACGGTCAAGACCTATTCCGACGGCGCCGAGGCGCTGCGCGGCCTGACCGCGCAGCCGGTCGACCTCGCCGTGCTCGACATCAAGATGCCGCGCATGGACGGGATGGAGCTCCTGGGCCGGCTGCGCCGGCAGACGCAGATGCCGGTGATCTTCCTCACCTCGAAGGACGACGAGGTCGACGAGCTGCTCGGCCTGCGCATGGGCGCCGACGACTACATCAAGAAGCCGTTCTCGCAGCGCCTGCTGATCGAGCGCATCCGCGCGCTGCTGCGCCGCGGCGAGGCGCGCAAGGAAGGCGCCGCCGGCCAGCCGGTCGGCGAGGCCGAGCAGACGATCGTGCGCGGCGACCTGGTGCTCGACCCGAGCCGGCACTACTGCACCTGGAAGAGCGAGCCGGTGGCGCTGACCGTCACCGAGTTCCTGATCCTGAAATCGCTCGCCGCCCGGCCGGGCCACGTGAAGAACCGCGACCAGCTGATGGACGCCGCCTACGGCGAGTCGATCTATGTCGACGACCGCACCATCGACAGCCACATCAAGCGCCTGCGCAAGAAGTTCAAGGCGGTCGACGACGGCTTCGCCCAGATCGAGACGCTGTACGGGGTCGGCTACCGGTATCGCGAGAAATAGGCCACCGATTTCAAGGCTTTCCCCGCGCCGCGGCTTCCTGTATCTGATGCCCGGGAGACGCGCCCCGCACCCGGGGCGCTCCTGCGGATGACGCCCCCAGAGGCTTGATCGAGAGGCTCGATCCCGTCACCGCCGGGAGGCCGCATTCGGGCCGCCGTCTCGCGAGGGCGACGAGATCCTTGGCACTGCAGGAAAGCAACCGGAGGCCGGAGCGGATGGCCGTCGACATCGAGGCGCGCGAGACCGGCCGGCGCGCGCCCGAACCGCGCGACGCCGACCCGCGGACGGCGCCGATCGCCCCCATTCTCGATGTGCCGGATTCTGCTCCGTCAGGGCGCCGGGCGAAAAAGCAGCCGCTCCGGCTGACCGCCGAGGCGCCGCGCGAGCAGGCGCCGCGCCGGCGGCGCCTGGTGTCGCCGCTGATCCGGCCGATCCTGGCGATCAACCTGGTGGCGCTGGTGCTGCTCGGCGGCGGGCTGCTCTACCTCGACGACTACCGCAAAGGCCTGATCGCCTCGGAGATCGAGAACCTGAAGACCCAGGCGATCATCGTGGCGAGCGCGCTCGGCGAGGGCGCCATCGACACCGCGGCGATCGACCCGCCGCAGCTGCAGCAGGACACCTCGCGCCAGCTCCTGCGCCGGCTGGTCTCGGCCATGGAGACGCGCGCGCGGCTGTTCGGCGTCGACGGCGAGCTGATCGCCGATACGCGCATCCTGATGGGCCCGGGCGGCGTGGTGCAGATTCGCGAGCTGCCGGCGCCGCCGACCGGCCCGCCCGTGCGGCGCTGGCTGTTCGGCATCTACGACTGGGTTGTGAGCCTCCTGCCCGCGCGCGGCGACCCGCCGCCCTATGTCGAGCACGCGCTCCAGCGCGCCGCCGACTTCGACGAGGCGCGCCGGGCGCTGCGCGGCGAGACCTCGGGTCTCGTGCGCGTCGCCGAGGACAAGAGCCTGGTCCTGTCGGTCGCGGTTCCGGTGCAGCGCTACAAGCAGGTGCTGGGCGCGCTGATGCTGTCGCGCGGCGGCGCCGAGATCGAGCGCTCGATGCGCGCGGTGCGCTTCGACATCCTGCGCATCTTCCTGGTCGCCCTGGCCGTGACCGTGCTGCTGTCCTTCTACCTCGCCAGCGCGATCGCGCGGCCGGTCAGGCGGCTCGCGGCGGCCGCCGACCGAGTGCGCCGCGGCCATGGCCGCACGCCCGAGCCGATCCCGGACTTTACCGACCGGCGCGACGAGATCGGCGACTTGAGCGCCGCCTTGCGCGAGATGACGGACGCCCTGTGGCGCCGCATGGACGCGATCGAGCGCTTCGCCGCCGACGTGGCGCACGAGATCAAGAACCCGCTGACCTCGCTGCGCAGCGCGGTCGAGACGGTCGGCCGCGTCACCAACCCCGACCACCAGCGCAAGCTGATGCAGATCATCCAGGACGACGTGCAGCGCCTGGACCGGCTGATCTCCGACATCTCCGACGCCTCGCGGCTCGACGCCGAGCTCAGCCGCGCCGAGGCCGGCCCGGTCGACGTCGCCCTCATGCTCGCCGCGCTCAAGGACGCGCACGAGGCGACCCAGGTCGGCGACGACGCGCCGCGCCTCAAGCTCGAGGTCGCGAAGGGCCAGAACCTCGTCGTGCCCGGGGTCGAGAGCCGGCTGGTGCAGGTGTTCCGCAACCTGCTGTCGAACGCCGCCTCGTTCAGCCCGTCCAGGGGCGAGATCGCGATGAAGGTGTCGCGCGAGGGCCGCTTCGTCGTCGCCACGGTCGAGGACCAGGGCCCGGGCATTCCCGAAGGCAAGCAGCAGGCCATCTTCGACCGCTTCTACAGCGAGCGCCCGGCCGGCGAGAAGTTCGGCACCCATTCCGGCCTGGGCCTGAGCATCTCCAAGCAGATCATCGACGCCCATCTCGGCGTCATCCGCGCCGAGAACCGCATCGGCGCCGACGGCCAGGTCGAGGGCGCGCGGTTCATCGTGAAGCTGCCGGTGGATTGACCGGCGGGTGTTGACGCATGGCGAGCGCGTACCGACCTTGCGGTAAGGAGGTAAGGAAGATGGTCGTCCTGGCGAAGCTCACATCCTCACGACGGCTCGTGCCGGGGCACGGAAGGACGACATTCCTGTCACCGGTCTGCAGCGCGGGGGCCTGCCGGTGCCCTGCGTCATTCGGCCGGCACGGTTCGTGACGTTGAATGGCGCGATGATCGTCCGCCGGGCGGGAACCCTGTCATCCAAAGACCGCAACGCGACGGCTGCCCTGCTGAAGGCATTTCTCGCCTGGCTTCGCCGCCGGTCGCAGAAATCGCCTTCACGGCGCGGCCGTTCCACCCGGAAAATCTCCTCGCCCTTCCCTCTGCGTCTCTATGCCTCCGTGGTCGATCTTCTCCACCCTACCCGCCGGTTTTGACCAGGGGCGGCCGGTTGTCGGCGCCCTGCGCGGCGACGTGATTGATGAGCGCCAGCGCGTGCTTGCCGTCCCACTCCGCGTCGCCTTCCAGGCGGCCGACCTCGCGGCCCTCGCGGTCGATCACCAGCGTCGTGGGCAGGCCGCGGCCGGCGAGCGCCCGCAGCACCGCGCCCTTGGGGTCGAGATAGACCGGCAGGGTCTTGAGCCCGTGCTTCTCGAGGAAGGGGGCGACGATCTTGGCGCCGGCGCGGTCCTGCGACATGGCCATGACCGCCACGTCCTTGCCGCCGAGCTTGGCGCTCAAGCGCTGCAGCGAAGGCATCTCCTTGATGCAGGGCACGCACCAGGTGGCCCACAGGTTCAGGACCACGACCTTGCCGCGGAACGCCGCGAGCGTCATCTCCTTGCCGTCGAGGTCGGTGAAAGCCAGCGCCGGGACCGGCCGCGGCGGCTCGGCCAGCACGAAGTCCTTCATGTCGCCCGAAAGCGGCGGCCGGTCGGCCGCGGCGGCCGGCCCGAGCAGCAGGACGGCCAGGGAGAAGGCGCCAAGACGCGCGACAGAGCCGTTGCGATACCGTATAACCCCATGCATCAACGCGCACCTACCAACCCATTGACTCTGAACACGATCGATGACCCTGACCTCTGCCATCAAAGCGTCCCGGCGGTCCAATAACAAGCGCGCGACACGCGGGCGCGGCGCGGCCGCCGCCAGCGCGGCCAGCGCGATGTGGGGCGGACGCTTCTCCGGCGGGCCGTCGGCGGTGATGGAACGCATCAACCCGTCGATCGGCTTCGACCGCAAGATGTACCGCCAGGACATCAGCGGCTCGATCGCCCATGCCGAGATGCTGGCGGCCAAGCGGATCATCCCGCCCGCCGACGCCAAGGCGATCGTCGCGGGCCTGAAGCGCATCGAGGCGGAGATCGACCGGGGCGCGTTCGCGTTCAAGGTCGCGCTCGAGGACATCCATCTCAACATCGAATCGCGGCTGATCGAGCTGGTCGGCCCGGCCGGCGGGCGCGTGCACACGGCGCGCTCGCGCAACGACCAGGTCGCGACCGACCTGCGCCTGTGGGTGCGCGACGCGATCGACGAGATCGACGCGGCGCTGGAGCGCCTGCAGGCCGTGCTGATTCGGCGCGCCGAGGAGCACGCGGACACAATCCTGCCCGGTTTCACGCACCTGCAGCCGGCGCAGCCGGTGACCTTCGGCCATCACCTCCTGGCCTATGTCGAGATGTTCGGGCGCGACCGCGGCCGCTTCGCCGACGCCAGGCGGCGCATGAACGAATCCCCGCTGGGCTCGGCAGCGCTGGCCGGCACGTCCTTCCCGATCGACCGGCACATGACGGCGAAGGCGCTGGGCTTCGACCGGCCGTGCGCCAACTCGCTCGACGGCGTGTCCGACCGCGACTTCGCGGTCGAGTACCTGGCGGCGGCCGCCATGTGCGCGGTGCACCTGTCGCGCCTGGCGGAAGAGATCGTGCTGTGGTGCTCGGACCAGTTCCGCTTCATCCGGCTGAGCGACGCCTTCACCACCGGCAGCTCGATCATGCCGCAGAAGCGCAACGCCGACGCGGCCGAATTGACCCGCGGCAAGACGGGCCGCATCATCGGGGCGCTGAACGCGTTGCTGGTGGTGCTGAAGGGCCTGCCGTTGACCTTCAACAAGGACATGCAGGAAGACAAGGAGCCGGTGTTCGACGCCACCGACACGCTGGTCGTGTGCCTGGCCGCCGCCGCCGGCATGGTCGCCGACATGGCGGTCGACGCGGGCGCGATGCGCCGCGCCACGGCGGGCGGGTTCATGACCGCGACCGACCTGGCGGACTGGCTGGTGCGCGCGGGCGGCATGCCGTTCCGGCAGGCGCATCATGCCGCCGGCCGCATCGTGAAGCTGGCCGAGAGCCGCGAGATCGGCCTGGACGACCTGACGCTCGCCGACATGCGCGCGGTCGAGCCGCGCGTCACCGCCGACGTGTTCAAGGTGCTCAAGGTCGAGAGCGCCGTGAAGACCCGCACGAGCTACGGCGGCACCGCGCCGGCCAATGTGCGCCGCGCCTGCAAGGCGGCGCGCCGCCGCTTCCTCAAAGGGCGCGCGGCCAAGGGAACCTGACTCGAGGGACCTGACGATGAGACGCCTGCTGTCATGGATCATGCTGGGACTGCTGCTCGCGGCGCCGCTGGCGGCCTGCGGCAAGAAGGGCAGTCCCGAATCCGATCCGCCCACGCTCAAGCGCACCTACCCGAAGCCGGACAAGACCTATCCGGGGCCGGCATGAGCGCGCGCAGATGAGCATCGCCGATCCGATGGACCTGATCGCCTGGCGCCAGGGCGAGGCGCATGTCGAGGGCGTGGCCCTGTCGCGCATCGCCCAGGCGCACGGCACGCCGACCTACGTCTATTCGCGCGCCCAGCTGGTCCGGGCCTATCGCGACCTGGCGCGGGCGCTGGACGGACTCAACGGCATGATCTGCTACGCCGTGAAGGCGAACGGCAACCTCGCCGTGGTGCGCAGCTTCGCCGAGCTCGGCGCCGGCGCCGACGTGGTGTCGGTGGGCGAGATGAAGCGCGCGCTGCAGGCCGGCATCCCGGCCGGGCGCATCGTCTTCGCCGGCGTCGGCAAGACGCGCGACGAGATCGACGCCGCGATCGACGCCGGCATCCACCAGTTCAACGTCGAATCGGAGGACGAGCTCAAGACCCTGTCGGCGGCGGCCGCGGCCCGCGGGCAACGCGCCGCCGTGGCGCTCCGCGTCAATCCCGACGTCGACGCCGGCACGCACGAAAAGATCACGACCGGGCGCAAGGAGAACAAGTTCGGCATCGACATCGCCCGCGCGCCGGCGATCGCCGCCCTGGCGGCGCGGCTGCCGGGCATCGCCTTCACCGGCCTGGCGCTCCATATCGGCTCGCAATTGACGACGATCAAGCCGTATCGCCAGGCCTTTGCCCGCCTGGCCGAGCTGACCCAGGCGCTGCGCGCCCGGGGCATCGCGGTCGAGCGCCTGGACCTGGGCGGCGGCATCGGGATCGCCTATCAACCGGGACCGGTCATCGATCTTAAGGAATATGCCACGGCGGTGGCGGAAACTGTAGGAAACCTCGGATGCTCCCTGGTGTTCGAACCGGGGCGGGCGCTGGTCGGCAATGCCGGATTGCTGCTGACCCGCGTGATCCGGGTCAAGGAGGGCGATGCGCGGCGGTTCCTGGTGGTGGATGCGGCGATGAACGACCTGGTGCGCCCGGCCCTGTACGGCGCCTTCCACGCCATCCGCCCGGTGCTTGAGCCGGCGCCGGGCGAGGCCGAGGCCCCGGTCGACGTGGTCGGGCCGATCTGCGAGAGCAGCGACCTGTTCGCAGCGCAGCGGCCGCTGCCGCCGGTGGTCGCGGACGAGTTACTTGCGATACTCTCGTGCGGTGCTTACGGTTTCGTCATGGCGTCGACCTATAATCTGAGGCCGTTGCCGGCCGAGGTGATGGTCGACGGCGACCGCTTCGCCCTGGTCCGTCCGCGCCAGAGCTACGACGACATGCTTGGCGCCGACCGGCTCCCGGAGTGGATGACCGCCCCGGGAACGGGCACCGCTGTGCGTCCGCGCGCCCGCGGCGCCGCTTAGGCGCGCGCTGATCCGCGCGCCAGACATTTAAGTCGGCGGCCGGATCAGCGGCCGCTTGGGCGCGCGCTGATCCGCGCGCCAGACATTTGAGTCGGCGGCCGGATCAGCGGCCGCCTGAGGGAGCAACAGCGAGGATACCCGATTGACCCAGCGGCACGACGCGCCTGAATCCCCCCTCCCCCTGCCTCCCAGCCGCATGGCGCTGGCGTGGCTCGCGCTTCTGTGGGAGCGGCTGTGGCCGGCGCTGTGGCCGCTGATCGGGATTGCCGGCGTGTTCGTCTCGCTGGCGCTGCTCGACGTCATGCCCGACCTGCCGTTCTGGCTGCATGTCGGCGCGATCGCGCTGTTCGCGCTCGCGCTCGGCTGGTCGGTATGGCGCGCCGTCCGCGCGGTGGCGCCGCCCGACCGGCTGGAGGCGCGCCGCCGGCTGGAGCGCGACAACAAGCTCGACCATCGCCCGCTCGCCGCGCTGCAGGACCAGCTCGCCGCCGGCAAGGCCGACAGCTTCGCCGAGGCGCTGTGGCGCGAGCATCGCCGCCGCCTGCTGGCGTCGCTGCGCCGGCTCAAGGTGGCGCTGCCGAGCCCCGGCACCGCCAGGCGCGACCCGATGGCGATCCGCGCGCTGGTGATCCTGCTCCTGGCCGTGGCGGTCGTGGCGGGCTGGGGCGAAGTGCTGCCGCGCCTGCAGCGCGCGGTGGTGCCGTCGCCCGTCGAGCGCGGCCCCGCCGCCGTGACGGCGATGGAGCTGTGGATCACGCCGCCCGAGTACACCGGCCTCGCGCCGATCTTCATCCGCGCCAACGACCAGAAGCCGACGCCCAAGACGGGCCAGTCCGGCACGGCGCAAGGCGATCAGCCGCCGGGCTTGAGCGTGCCTGCCAACAGCAAGCTCCTGGCGCAGTTGCACGGCCGACTGGGCGAGCCGCGCCTCGTCCTCGGCAAGACCGAGCAGAAATTCGCCGAGGTCGACCCGGTCACGCACCGCATCGAGACGGTGCTGACCGAGAGCGGCCGGCTGTCGGTCAGCGCCGGAAGACGCGAGTTCGGCGCCTGGACCCTCGAGGTCGTGCCCGACAAGGCGCCGACGGTCGAGTTCCCCGCCCCGCCGCAGCGCACGCCGCGCTCGGCCATGCGCCTGGAATACGAGGCCAAGGACGACTACGGCGTCGCCTCGGTCAAGGCCGTGATCCGGCTGCTGGGCGAGGACGACACGCCGCTGGCGCGCGAGGAGCCGGTCGAGCTCGACCTGCCGCTGCCGGGCCTGCGCCTGAAGACCGCCAAGGCGGCGAGCTTCCACGACCTGACCGCCCATGTCTGGGCCGGCCTCAAGGTGCAGATGAAGCTGATCGCCACCGACGAGATCGGCCAGGTCGGCGAGAGCGCGCCGCTGGTGACCGTGCTGCCCGAGCGCATCTTCAACCATCCCGTGGCGCGCATGATCGTCGAGCAGCGCCGCCTTCTGTCGCTCAACCCCGACAAGCGGCGCGAGGTCGCGGCCATCCTTTTGGGCCTGGCGCAGCGGCCGAGCCATTTCTACGACGACGTGGTCGTGTTCCTGGCGCTGAAGACGGCGCAGGCGCGGCTGATGCGCGACCGCACGCCCGAGGGCACGCGCGCGGTGCAGGAGCTGCTTTGGGACACGGCGCTCAGGATCGAGGACGGCAAGCTGTCGATCGCCGAGCGCGACCTGCGCGACGCCGAGCGGCGGCTGATGGAGGCGCTCAACAAGAACGCGCCGGACCCCGAGATCGAGAAGCTGATCAACGAGCTGCAGCAGGCGTTGAACCAATACCTCGAGGCCATGGCCGAGCAGCTGCGCCGGCAGATGGAACAGGGCATGCAGCCGCAGCCGATGGATCCGAACGCGCGCATCCTCGACAGCCGCGACCTGCAGCGCATGATCGAGCAGGCGCGCGAGATGGCGCGCCAAGGCAACCGCGACGCCGCCAAGCAGATGCTCTCGCAGCTGCGCGAGATGCTGGAGAACCTGCGCGCCGGCGCCATGCAGCAGATGAACCAGCGCGGCCAGCAGGCGATGCAGATGATGAACGGGCTGCAGGACCTGATCAAACGCCAGCGCGAGCTGCTGGACCAGACCTTCCGCGACGCGCAGCGCCAGGGCCGCCTGCCGCAGAACCAGCAGGGCCAGCGCGGCCAGCAGCGCCAGCGCGGCCAGCAGGGGCAGCAGGGCCAGGAAGGTCAGGAGGGACAGGAAGGCCAGCAGGGCCAGATGGGCCAGCAGGGCCGCAACGGCGCGCAGCGCCAGGGCCAGCTGCGCGGCGACCTGGGCGAGTTCCTGCGCAAGCTGGACGAGATGATGGGCGGCATCCCGCGTCCGTTCGGCCGCGCCGACCGCGCCATGCGCGACGCGCAGCAGTCGCTCGAGCAGGGCGAGCCGGGCGACGCGGTCGGGCACCAGAACCAGGCGCTCGACCACCTGCAGGAGGCCGCGCGCTCGATGATGGAGCAGATGATGCAGCAGTTCGGCATGCAGCCGGGCGAGGGCGACAGCAACATGCCGCCGCAGAGCATGGGCCCGATGCAGCCGCGCCCGAACCAGGGCCGCGACCCGTTCGGCCGCCCGATGAACAATTTCGGCGGCATGGATACGGGCGACGTCGAGATCCCGGCGCAGTCCGACCTGCAGCGCGCGCGCGAGATCCTCGACGAGCTGCGCAAACGCCGCGGCGAGCCCGACCGCCCGACCCTGGAACGCGACTACATCGACCGCCTGTTGCGGCGGTTCTGAGCGCGCTCGGGCTATCCCTTCTCCGGCTCGGTCGCCTTGAAGGTGCCGGCTTGGCCGGCTTCGACGATGCCGCGGCGGATGTCGCGCGTGCGGATGAACCAGCTTTCCAGCTTCTCGCCTTCGCCCCAGCGGATCGCGCGCTGCAGCGCCGCCAGGTCCTCGCTGAAGCGGCCGAGCATCTCGAGCACGGCCTCGCGGTTGTTGAGGAACACGTCGCGCCACATCACCGGGTCGGAGGCGGCGATGCGCGTGAAGTCGCGGAAGCCGCCGGCGGAGAACTTGATCACCTCGTTGCGCTCGACCAGGCGGCCGTCCTCGACCGCCTCGCGCCTGAGATGGTCCTCGAGGTCGGTGACGGTGCCGACGATGGTGTAGGCGATCAGGTGCGGCAGGTGCGAGGTGATCGCCAGCACCCGGTCGTGATGCGCCGGGTCCATGGTCTCGACCCGGCTGCCCATCGCCTGCCAGAACCGCGTCAGGCGCTCGACCGCGTCGCGGTCGGTGCCGGGCGGCGGCGTCAGGATGCACCAGCGCCGCTCGAACAATTCGGCGAAGCCGGACTCCGGCCCCGAATGCTCCGTGCCGGCGACGGGATGGCCGGGCACGAAATGCACGCCCTCGGGCACGTGCGGGCCGACGTCGCGCACCACCGCCTGCTTGACCGAGCCGACGTCGCTGACGGTGGCACCGGGCTTCAGCGCCGGCGCCATGGCGGCGGCGAGCTCGGCGTTGGCGCCGATCGGCGCGCACAGCACGACGAGATCGGCATCGCCGACCGCGTCGACGATCCGGTCGTGCACGCTGTCGCAGATCTTCAAGCCGCGCGCCTTGTCGCGCGTCGCGGCCGAGCGCGTCCAGCACGCGACGTGCCGGGCCAGCTTGCCGCGCCGGATCGCGCGCGCCATCGACGAGCCGATCAGCCCGATGCCGATCAGCGCGACGCGGCCGTAGATCGGCGCCGGCGCTCCGCGCTTGCCCGTCATGGGGCCTTGCCCGCCATGAAGTCCGCCAGCGCCTCGGCCGTGGCGCGGGTCTCGTCCTCGGTGCCGACGGTGATGCGGAGCGAGTCGGGCAGGCCGTAGGCGGCCATCTTGCGCGGGATGATGCCGCGCCGCCCGAGGAAGGCATTGGCTGCGTCGGCGTTGCGGTCGGCCCCGCGGTCGACTGGGAAGCGCACGAGCAGGAAATTGGCGGCCGAGGGCAGCACGGCGAGGCCGACCGCCGTGAGCCGCTCGGCGAGCCAAGCGCGCCAGATGTCGTTGTGCGTGCGCGCCCGGTCGGTGAAGGCGACGTCGTCGAGCGCCGCGACCGCGGCGGCCTGGGCGGCGGCGTTGACGTTGAAGGGGCTGCGCACGCGGTTCAGCACGTCGGCCACGTTCGCCGGGCAATAGGCCCAGCCGACGCGCAGGCCGGCAAGCCCGTGGATCTTCGAGAAGGTGCGCGTCATCACCACGTTGTCGCGCGCGTCGACCAGCTCGATGCCCGGCGAATAGTCGTTGCGCTGCACGTACTCGGCATAGGCGGCGTCGATCACCAGCAGCGTCGAGCGCGGCAGCCCGTCCGCCAGCCGCGTGACCTC
>JAKLKW010000095.1 GCA_023150455.1 Alphaproteobacteria bacterium
GACGATGCCGAAGATGATCGCGATCCAGAAATAATAGACGTGGCCGTAGCCTATCGCGGCGCCGGTGATCGCCAGCACGGCGACGCTGGGGATGAGATAGCGCGACGGGATCAGCGAGATGCGCGCGATGTAGTTCGCCGCTCCGAGGCCGAGCGGCAGCAGCAGGATGTTGCTCGCGATCATCGCGCCGAAGATGACGTAGATCAGCGTCGTCTCCTCGGCGAACAGCATGGGGCCCGGCGCGATGCCCTGGATGGTCATGGCGCCGAGGATCAGCAGCGTCGTCGTGTCGCCGGGAATGCCGAAGGTCAGCATCGGCACCAGCGCGCCGCCGGTCACCGCGTTGTTGGCCGCTTCGCTGGCGCACACGCCTTCCGGCGCGCCCTTGCCGAAGCTGCCCGGATCCCGGGCGCTGCGCTTGGCCTCGGCATAGGCGAAGCTGGAGGCGGCCAGCGCGCCGATCCCGGGCAGGACCCCGATCAACGTGCCGATGAAGCCGGACTTGACGATCGTGCCGGCGAGGCGCGGCAGCATGCGGACCGCCGCCCCGAAACCGCCGACCGCCCGCTGCAGCCGTCCCTGGATGTCGCCCGCCTCCGCGAGGCGGAGCGCCTCGGCGACGCAGAACAGGCCGATGATCGCCGGGACCTCGGGAATCCCGACCAGCAGCTCGGGGATGTCGAAGGTGAACCGCGCGGAGCCCGCGACCGGGTCGAGCCCGACCGTGGCGAGCAGCAGCCCGATCCCGCCCGAGATCATCGAGCGAAGCAGCGAGCCTTCGGACAGGACCAGGACGATCACCATCGCGAACACGCCGAGCGAGAAATAGTCGGGCGCGCCGAAATAGATCACGAGCGTGGCCAGCTGTGTCGACAGGAACACCAGGAACACGCAGCTGATCAGCCCGCCCAGGGCGGAGGAGATCGTCGCGATGCTGATCGCGAGCCCGCCCTCGCCCTTGACGGTCATCGGATAGCCGTCGATCGCGGTGATCACGGAGGTCGGCGTGCCCGGCACGTTCATGAGAATCGCCGTGATGGAGCCGCCGTAGATCGCGCCGCAGTAGATGCCGAGCAGCAGGATGAAGGCGGCTTCCTTGGGCATGGCGAAGGTCAACGGGATCAGCAGGCCGACCGCCATGGTGGAGGTCAGGCCCGGCGCGGCACCGACGATGATCCCGCCCATCACGGCGGCAAGCAGCAGTACCAGATGGAGCGGGGCGGTCAGGACCGCCAGGGCCTGGAGCAGTGCTTCCATCGACGGCGGCGCGCGCTAGAGCCAGGAACGCGCGACGGCCAGCAGCCAGTCGCGGCTCGGCGGGGTCGCGCCCAGCACATGGAAGAAGAACACGTGAAGCCCGGCGGTCAGGGCGGCCGCGTAGGCGACGGTCTCGCCGATACGGCCGCCGAAGAACAGCATGAGCGCCGCCACGAACAGGAAGCTGGGCAAGGTGAAGCCCAGGACTGCGACCAGCCAGGCGTAGACGATGCAGAGCCCGCCGCAAACCGCGACGCGTCCCATCGGGCGGGTCCGCAGCGCGGCGAGGCCGGCTGCACCCGGGGACGCAGCTTCGGGCGGGGTGCGACGCAGGCCTTCCCGGATGCGCGCGGCCAGGACGACGAGCCCGGCGGCGAGGATGATCGCGCACAGGACGCGCGGCCAGAGCGCCAGGCCGGCCGGGTCGGCGGCCAGCGTCGGGAGCGAGAAGCTGAGGACGAGCGCCGTCGCCGCTAGTCCGAGCGCGCCCGCGACGACGGCCAGGTCGGCGACCGGCGACCGGTTCATCGATGCCCAGGCCGGGCGTTCGGCGCGCTCAGGTCTTGATCAGGGCGACGGCCTTGACCATGTCGGCCTGCATGCGCTTCAGGTGCGCGTTGTAGGCAGGCCCGTCCATGCGCAGCACGGACAGCCCCAGCTTGTCGAGCGCGGCCTGGAAGTCCGGCAGGTCCCAGATCTTGCGCGCGGCGTCGGCCAGCACGGCCTTGGCCTCCGCCGGCGTTCCCTTCGGCGATCCGATGCCGTATGGGTGCTCCCAGACGACGTCGAAGCCCAGCTCCTTCACCGTCGGCATGTCCTTGAACTCGGCGTCGCGCTTCGACGCCATGTAGCCGAGGAAGCGGACCTTGCCGTCCTTCACATAGGGGATGTTGGGCTTCAGCCAGGTCACCAGCGCGTCGACATGCTTGCCCAGCAGCGCCACGGTCTGCTGCGGCGAGCCTTCGAAGGTCACCGCCTTGGCCTTGAACCCGGCCGCTGCGCTGAACAGGACCAGGGGCTGGTGGAACACGCCGCCGATGTCCGTCACGCCTACGGCATACCTGTCGGGGTTCTTCTTCGCGTCGTCGATGAAGTCCTTCAGTGTCTTCCACGGGCTGTCGGCGCGCACGACGATGACGGGCGACTGGAAGGCGAAGCCGGCGATCGAATCGAAATCGTCGATGTCGATCGGCGCTAGGCCCATCGGCTTGTATTTCGGCAGGTCGCCCTGCAGCGTCACCAGCGTGTAGCCGTCGGGCTTGGCGGCCTTGGCGGTCGCATAGCCGATGCTGCCGCCGCCGCCGGTGATGTTCTTCACCACGATCTCTTTCTTCAGGATCTTCTCGAGCTGCCCGGAGAAGATGCGCGTGGCCACGTCGGCGCCGCCGCCGGTCTTCCACATGCAGACCCATTCGATGTTCTTCTCCGGATACGCGGCGGCGTGGCCGGCCCGCGCCAGCGCGCCGGCGCCGAGCATCGCTGTCGATCCGGCGATGAACTGCCGCCGACGAAGTGTGCCGATCCTTGACATTGCCGCCTCCCGACGAATGATGATCCACGCGCGGACTCGAGACTTGTGTAACCGATTACAGCAACGCGCGGCCGGGCCTGTCAAACGCCGGCAGGTCATGCCGGACGCGCGGCCCCCGACTTCGGCGCGCCCGCGGCAGCCGGTGCAAGCGACGGTGGTGCGCGCGGGGGCGAAAGGGGCACGACGCCATGAACATCGACCTGAACGGCAGGCTGGCGCTGATCACGGGCGGGTCCCGCGGGATCGGGCGGGCGATCGCCCAGCGCTTCGCCGCCTCGGGCGCGCGCGTGATCGTGGCTGCGCGCCGCGCCGCTGATCTGGACGAGGCGGTCGCGGCGATTCGCGACGGCGCTTCGGCCGGGGCCGGTGCATGGGGCCATGCGTGCGACGTTTCCGACGCCGGCCAGGTCGCCGCGCTGCACGACCGGGTCGTGCGCGAGCACGGCACGGTCGACATCCTGGTCAACGCCATCTGCGTCGGCCATATCGTCAGCGACCAGTGGACGCGCTTCCACGCCGCCGAGGCGCCCGACGAGCCGATCGCGGACTACCTCGCGCGCCGCGGCCGGTCGATCCCGCTCGGGCGGCTGGGCACGGCGGAGGAGGTCGCGAATGTCGCGTGCCTGCTGGCGTCAGACCGGGGAAGCTACGTCACCGGCGCGGCCATCAACGTCGACGGCGGCCGCAGCCCCGTGCTGTAGCCGACGGCTCAGCGCATCGACGCGAGTGCCATCCCGCTGCCGCAGATGGGGGGAATACGCAGATCGCCGAGCGGCGGGATGACCAGCAGGGCGCCCTGGTCCCGCAAGCGGCCCGCGAACCCTTCGCCGCGCGCGTAGGCAGTCCAGGCGAAGGCGGCGCCGCGACGCGCAAGCGGAATGCCGCCTGCGGCGGCGATGCGCGACGCGACCGCCGGCCCGTCGAGATGCGGCGGGAACCGCGCCCGCGCCGACCGGCCGATTGCCTTCCGACAGTGACTTATTTCACAGCCCGGGTGCGGGAGACCACGCATTGTGCCGACCACCGCGCGCGGCGACGCATGCCTGCGCGGCGATAAGGAGCGACCAAGAGGGAGGCGGCGACCGATGGCGGTCTTGAATCTCTTCACGCGCGCGGTCGGCTATTCCGACGAGGGCGACGGCCAGCCGATCCTGCTCGTGCACGGCAGCGCGACCTCGCGCCGGTTCTGGAATCCCATCGCGGCGGAGCTGACGGCCCGCCACCGCGTACTCGCGGTCGACCTCTTCGGCTACGGCGAGAGCGCGCCGTGGCCGGCCGAGCGCATGCTGACGCCGGCCGACGAGGGCGCGCTGATCGACGCGGTCGCCGCGCGCGCCGGCGGACCAGTGCACCTTGTCGGGCATTCCTATGGCGGCGCGCTGGCCGCCGAGTA
Source organism: Alphaproteobacteria bacterium (assembly GCA_023150455.1). GTDB lineage: Bacteria > Pseudomonadota > Alphaproteobacteria > JAEULC01 > JAEULC01 > JAEULC01. The sequence continues at coordinate 4,182 of JAKLKW010000095.1, forward strand.
CGCGGCGCGCAATCCCGGGCGCGTGGCGAGCCTGGTGCTGATCGAGCCGTCGGCCTTCAACCTGCTGCGCGCGGCCGAGGATGCCGCGATCCGCGCCGAGATCGAGGACCTCGCCCTCGCTCACATCGCGCTGGTGCTGCACGGGCGCCTGGCCGAGGCGGCCGAGCTGTTCATGACCTATTGGGTCGGCACTGAGGCATGGCGCGCCATGCCGGAGGCGCGCCGGCGTGCGATCGTCGCGGCGATGCCCAAGGTGGCGGCCGAGTGGCGGCTGATCTGCTTCCGCCTCGGCGGGATCGCGACCTATGCGCGGTTGCCGCGCTGGACGACGCTGATCTGCGGCGGCGCCACCAAGCGTCCGTCGCGCCGCATCGTCGAGCTGGTGCGCGCCTTCCTGCCCGACGCCGGCTATGCCGAGATCGCGGGCGCGGCCCACATGGCGCCGCTCACGCACCCGGCGGCGGTCACCGCCGCGATCGCGGCGCACCTCGCCGGCGCCGCCGCGGAGTCGAGGCCGCGCGCGGCGTGAGGCGAGCGGTCCGCGGTCAGGCGGAGCGCCGCTTTCCGCTTGCCGCCCTGGCGGCCGGAAGGCGGAAGTCGGCCGGCCCAAGCAGCAGGTCGGCGAGCGTGTAGCGGTCGAGCGTCTCGTTGAAGGCGCCGAGGGCTTCCTTCAGCACGCCGCGCAGCCGGCAGCGCGGCGTGATCAGGCACTCGTTGCCCATGGCAAAGCATTCGACCAGCGCGAAATCGGGCTCGGTCGCGCGTACGACGTCGCCGAGGCGAATCCTTTCGGGCCGCTTCGCCAGCGTGAGTCCGCCGGCCCGACCGCGCACGGCCTTCAGGAAGCCGCCGCGGGTCAGCTGGTTCGCGACTTTCATCAGGTGGCCGCGCGAGATTCCGAACACCTCGGCGGTCTCCTCGATGGTGATCAGCCGATCGTCCCGCGCCGCGGCGTACATCAAGACGCGAAACGCATAGTCCGAGAAGCTCGTCAGTCGCATCCGCGATGTCCGCTGGCCGGCTCCGCGCCGAAACGGCGGCGCGCTCGCGGAAAACATGCACAGCGAATGTGGCTTTTGCAAGCCGCATCAGGTGCCCGGACTAAAAGATATATTGACAATTCATCTTTTGGCGCCGACAGTGGATGCCACGGTGCGCCTGCGCTCCGATGCCGGGTGGACCGCGACACAGACAGGCGACCGAAGGAGCAGCCGATGTCAACCGCAGCCACCGAAATCGACGTGCGCAGCCTGGTGCCCGCGCAGCGCCATCAGAAGATCTTCGAGATCGTCGACCGGCTTGAGCCCGGCGCGTCGTTCGTCCTCGTCAACGACCACGATCCCAAGCCGCTCTACTACCAGATCGAGGCCGAGCATCCGCGCCAGTTCTCCTGGACCTACCTCGAGAAGGGCCCGTCCGTGTGGCGCGTCGAGATCGGCAAGCGGCAGCAGGCGGCGTAGCCGCCGCCGCTTGGGACGGCGCCGGCCCGTCGCGCAGCCGGCACCGTCCCGACAAGAAGGATCGCACCCGTGATCGGCGTCACGATCTCGCGCTGGACGATGTCCTACTTCGCCGCCGCGCTGGCGTCGCTGGTCGCGGCGCTGGTGCTGATGGCGTCGGGATACGGGTTCCCGTCGGATCCGATCCGGGCGCCCGAGACCCTTGTCGTCGTCCACCTCGTCGCGATCGGATGGCTGAGCCTCTTGATGTGCGGCGCGCTGTTCCAGTTCGTGCCGGTCCTCGTCGCGTATCCGATCCACAGCAATGCCCTGCCGTTGCCGGCGCTGGTCTGCCTGGCCGGCGGGCTGGCTGCCCTGATCCTGGGATTCCGGCAGCTGGCCGCGCCGGTCGGCCCGGAGATTCCCTATCTTGCGCTGGCCGCGGTGTCGCTCGTGGCGGGGTTCGCACTCGTCCTGTGGAATCTCGGGCGCACGCTGTGGGCCGCGCGACCGTTGCCGCTGCCGGCACGCTTCGTCGTGGTCGGGCTCGCCGGCATCGCCGCGACGGCGGGGTTCGGCGCGATCTTCGCGCTCGTCCTCGGCGGCGCGACCGCCAACCCGCATCTCGTCGAAGCCGCCGCCGCCGGCCTGCCGATCCATGCGGTCGCCGGGATCGGCGGATGGCTGACCTTCACGGCCATGGGGGTCAGCTATCGGCTGTTGGCCATGTTCATGCTCGCGCCCGAGCACGATCGCGCCGGCACCGGCGCCGTCTTCTACCTGGGAGCGGCGTCGCTCGCGGTCGTCGTGCTCGGTGGCGTCGCCGCCATCTGCGCCGGCCGGACCCTGACGATCGTCCTGTCGGTCGCGGCTGTCCTCGGCCTCGCCGCGCTGGGGCTGTACGGGCGCGACATGATCCATCTCTATCGCGTCCGCCGGCGCCGCGCGATCGAGCTCAACAGCCGCATGGCCGGCGTTGCCCTCGCGAATCTCGCCGCGGCCGTCGCCCTGACGCTGGCGCTTCTCGGCGCCGGCGCGTTCGACCGCCATGTCGGCGCGGTCGTCTTCCTCGCCGCCTTCGGCTGGCTGTCCGGTCTCGGCCTCGCGAAGCTCTACAAGATCGTGGCCTTCCTGACCTGGCTCGAATCCTACGGGCCGGTGCTGGGCAAGGCTGCGACGCCGCGCGTGCAGGACCTCGTGGTCGAGCGGCGCGCCGCCCGGTGGTTCTTGCTCTATTTCGTCGCCGTCGCCGGCGGCACCGTGGCGCTCCTGGCGGATGCGCCGCTCGCCTTCCGTGGCCTCGCCGGGGTCATGGCGACGGCGACGTCCGGGATCGTCGTCGAGCTGCTGCGCATCCGGCGTCTGGCCGATGTCGCCGTGGCGCTGCGCCTGCCGGACGGCGTGCATCGGCCGCTGCTCCTGGTTTCGCGCGCCCGGCAGGCTTGAAAGGAGACGTGAGATGACGACGAGCTTCGTGGACGTGGATGTGCGCTCGATCCTGCGTGCCGGCGGCGAGCCGTTCGAGGTGATCATGTCGGCCGTGAACGCGCTGGCGCCGGGGCAGGGGCTGCGCCTGTTCGCCACCTTCGAGCCGACGCCGCTGTTCCACGTGCTCGGCGCCAGGGGCTTCAGCCACGTGGCGAAGCCGATCGACGGCGGCGACTGGGAGGTGCTGTTCCAGCCGTCCGGCGCGGTGCGGCCGGACGGCGCGCCGGCCCGGCCGGCATCGGGCGACGGCGCGTGGCCGGCGCCGGTCCGACGGCTCGACCTGCGCGATCTCGACCCGCCCGAGCCGATGGTGCGGATCCTCGCCGCGCTCGAGGCCATGGCGGCGGGCGAGGTGCTGGCGGCGCTGCTGTGCCGCGAGCCGGTCTTCCTCCTGCCCGAGCTGGCCAAGCGCGGCCATGCCTGGCGCGGCGGGTTCGAGCCCGACGGAAAGACTTACGCCCTCCTGGTCAGGGTCGGCGATGCGAGGGAGGCGGCGGCATGACCGAAGCGGCAGCCGCCACGCTCGCCGAGCGGGTCGAGGACGCGCTGCGCCTCGTGATCGACCCGGAGATCGGCTACAACATCGTCGATCTCGGGCTCGTCTACGACGTCGCCGTGGAAGCCGACGGCGCGGCCCGCATCACCATGACCACCACGACGCGCGGCTGCCCCGCGACCGACATGCTCAGGGCCGGCGTGCGCATCCGCGCGCAAGGGGTCGCCGGCGTCAGGGATGTCGCGATCGAGCTGACCTACGACCCGCCCTGGACGCCGCGGATGATGAGTGCCGAGGCCAAGGCGTTCCTCGGCGTCGCCGACGCGGAGGACGATTGACCGTGAAAACGGACGGCGTCGCCGATCTGAGCGGCGTCCTGCTGGCAAGCCTCGAGGCGCTGGCCGCCGCGGGGCAGGCCGAGGCGGCCTGCCGCCTGGCCGGCCAGGCCTGTGCCGCGCTCCGCCGCAGCGATCCGGCGGCGTGCCAGCGCTTCAACGTCCTGCTGCATCGCCTGACCCGGCACGTTGCCTGAGAGCGAAGCCTCAGGCCGGCGACAGCACGTGGATCACGCGGCTCTGGATCATGTCGCGGGTCTTCTGCGCATAGGCCGCCATGTGCGGCGCCGCCGCATGGGCCTTGAGGTCGTCGACGCTCGCCCATTTCTCGATCACGACGAAAGTGTCCGGCCCCAACCTGGTCTGGATCGGCCCCATGTCGTCGGTGTCGATCGCGGGCCCGTACTCGATGCAGCCCTTCTCGGCATGGACCGCCGGCACGTTGGCGCGGAAGATCTTCAGGATATCGTCGCGCTTGCCCGGCTTGGCCGTGATGATGGCGAGGACGTGGATCATGTCGCGATGGCTCCGTTGCTCGAGGGGCTGCACCGGCCGCAAGCTGTAGCCGCTCGGTGACGGCGGCGCAATCGCGGGCGGACGGAGGAGGGGGCGCTTGGCGCTGCCGTCGCCAACTCGATCCGATCGGGAGCAGCCCTACAGCGCCGCCAGCTCGACGTTCTCGCGGCGGAATCCGACGGCGTCGCTTTCCTGGCGGTCGATCTCGCGGCCGAAGCGGTGGCCGGACCACACGGCGGCGGCGATCAGGCCGGGCGCGAGCGCGTCGCCGATGCGCGCGACCCTGCGGATGCCGGCGGCAGCGAGCGCGTCGGGCTTCTCCATGAGCGCCATATAAAGAGAGTCCTCCGGCGTCTGCGTGGTCACCATGACGACGCTGCCGGCTTCGATGCGCCGGGTCCTGCTGGTGTAGACGCAGGCGATCTCGGCCTCGCCCTTGTGCAGCGCCACGAGGTCGGTCGCGGTCAGCACCGCGACGCCCAGCTCGATCAGCCGGCCCTGGATGCGCGCCTGCTCCAGCGTGAACTGCGTGAAGGCCGACGCCATGCTCTCCGGCGTCACCAGCGTGATGGCGAGGCCGGCGCGCCTGAGCGCCTCGGCCACGACGCCGCCCATGTAGTAGTGGTCGTCGTCGTAGACCAGCACGGGCCCGGGCGGGAGCGCGCCGTCCATGATGTCGTCCGGCGTGAGCACCGGCATGAGCCCGAGCCCGTCGATCGCGAAGCTGTGGCGGCGGCCGACGCCGTCGGCGCGCCAGCGCGCGCCGGTCGCGATCGCGGCGACGTCGCACTCGGCCTGCAGCACGTCCTCGGCCGTCATCCGGCTCTCGCGGAAGAGCTCGACGTTCGCCAGCTTGGCGAGCTGGCCCAGGCGCCAGTCGGTCACGCGGCGCCAGGCGGCAAGGCCGGGCAGGCGGCACTCGCGCGCAACGCGGCCGCCGAGGTCGCGGCCGGCTTCGGCCAGCATCACGCGGTAGCCGCGCTGGCCCAAGGTGCGCGCCGCTTCGAGCCCGGCCGGGCCGGCGCCGACCACCAGCACCTTCTCGTCGCGCCCGCGCGGCGGCACGCGCTCGGGATGCCAGTCGCGGCGCCATTCCTCGCTCATGGTCGGGTTCTGCGTGCAGCGCATCGGGCTCGACAGGTTGTTGCCGGCGACGCAGATGTTGCAGCCGATGCACTCGCGGATGTCCTCGATGCGGCCTTCCTCGATCTTCCTCGGCAGGAACGGGTCGGCGATCGACGGGCGCGCCGCGCCGATGAAGTCGAGCACGCCCTTCTTGACCAGCGCCAGCATGCGGTCGGGCGAGGTGTAGCGGCCGACGCCGACCACCGGCTTGCTGGTCAGCGATTTCACGAACGACGTATAGGGCTCCTGGAAGCCCTCGTCGCCGAAGCGCGCGGTCAGGCTGTCGTTCTCCCCGGCGCTGACGTTGACGTCCCACAGATCGGGCATCTCGGCGACCATCGCCACGATCTCGCGCCCTTCGCCCTCCGAGGTGATGCCGTCCGGGCCCAGCAGCTCGTCGACCGCGAGGCGCAGCGCCACGGCGCAGCGGTCGCCGACGGCGTCGTGCGTGTCCTCCAGCAGCTCGCGCAGCAGGCGCGCGCGGTTCGCGAGGCTGCCGCCGTATTCGTCCGTGCGCTGGTTGTGCCGGCGCGCGAGGAAGTGCATCGGCAGCGCGAGGTCGTGGCCGGCATAGACGTAGACGATGTCGAAGCCGGCCTTGCGCGCGTTGAGCGCCGCCTGGCGGTGCCAGCGCCGGACCGCCTTGATGTCGCTCCTGTCCATCGCCCGCGCGGCGACCGGCAGGATGCCGTAGACCGGCCGCGCCGAGGGCGCCATCGGGATCTCGCGCGACTCGAGGTTCGCCATCTTGTAGCCGTTGTGCACCAGCTCGATCGCGGCGAGGCTGCCATGGGCCTGGATCAGCTCGGCCGTGCGCGCGAGCGCCGGGATGTCCTGCTCGTCCCACAGCCTGATCTGCCGCATCACGTTGCCGGTCGGATGGATGTCGCACTGCTCGGTCGACACCACCGCCCAGCCGCCCTCGGCCTTGACCCCGCGCATCACCGCGCTCGCGGTCGGCCACCACCGCCCCATGCCGGTGCAGTGCGGCACCTGGAAGAACCGGTTGCGCGCCACCTTCGGCCCGATCCGGATGGGCTCGAACAGCGGGTCGAAGCGGGGATCGCGGGACATGGGGTCCTCGGCTGGATGCTGTGGTCGCTCGGGAGCGGCGTCGGTCAGTTCCCGGCCTTCACCTTCACGAACTTCTGTAAGCTCCGCACGACGTTCGGCTTGGGCTGGTCCGGATAGATCGACGGCCAGGCCGTGTAGGCGACCTCGCCGACATAGAGGTCGCCCGCTGAGTCGACCGCGAGGCCGTGCGGCGAGAGGAACTGGCCCGGGCCGGTGCCGGCGGTCGGGATCTTGCCGAGGCGGGCGAGCAGCTTGCCTTTGTGGTCGGTGATGGAGATGCGCGGGCCCAGGTTGGGGTAGGCGCGGTTGATGTCGAGATAGGGGCCGATCTCGCCGATGTAGCAGATCGGGCACTTGCCGGGCGTCATGTAGAGGCCGCTCGGGCGGTGCATGTTGTTCCACTGGGCCTCGTACCGGCCGTTGCCGTCGAACACCTGGATGCGGTGGTTCTCGCGGTCGGCGACGTAGACCCAGCCGTCGGCGTCGCAGCAGATGTTGTGCGGCAGGTTGAACTGGCCGGGATCGCAGCCCGGCCCGCCCCAGGAGCGCAGCAGGCGGCCGGCCGGGTCGTATTTGTGCACGCAGGCATTGCCGTAGCCGTCGCTGACATAGATGTCGCCCTTGGGCGAGAGGGCCGTGTGCGTGCAGCGGTTGAAGGGCTTGCCGCCCAGGAAGGGGGCGGGCCGGCCGGGGATGCCGATCTCGAGCAGCACCTTGCCGTCGAGCGTGCACTGGCGAACCGTGTGGTCGCCGTCGTCCGTGCACCAGATCGTGTCGTCCGGGCCCATGTGCACGCCGTGCGCGTGCTTGAAGACGTCCTCGCCCCAGGACTTGAGGAAATTGCCGTCGCGGTCGAACACGATCATCGGGTGCTTGCCGCGGTTGAAGCAGTAGACGCGGTCCTGGCGGTCGACGCCGACCGCGGCCACGTCGCCGAACTGCCAGCCCGGCGGCAGCTTGCCCCAGCCCTCGGCGCCTTGCGCCTCCGCCACCCGGTAGGTGTAGTCGCCGCTGCCGACGATGGTGGTCATTTGCCGCTCCCCCGCGCCTCGAGATCGATTGGCCGGTTCGCCGCCGGCCACCAGCGGCTTTCTAGCAGATCGCCGAGGCCGCGGTCAGGTCACGACCGGTACGACGCGCTCTTCTGGAACAGCGCGGCCGAGGTGGCGCGGGCGTATTCGGGGGCGACATGGGCGTCGATGACGGCGACCGCGCCGGCACGCACGCGGGCGATCGCCTGCCCGAGCGCCTCGGCCAGCTCGGCCTCGGTCGCGACCGGGCCGAAGCCGGCGGCGCCCTGGCCGCGCGCCAGCATCGCGAGGTCCATCGGCGGGTCGCTCATGCGCATGCCGATCCAGCGGTTCTCGACCGGGCGGCCGCGCGCGCGGGCGACGCGCTCCTGGTGCATCTCGTCGTTGAAGAAGGACTGGTTGTTGGCGACCACGACCAGCAGCGGCACGCGGTAGTGCACCGCGGTCCACAGCGCGGTGACGCCCATCAGGTAGTCGCCGTCGCCGAGGATGGCGACCGGCAGGCGGTCGCCGCCGCGCAAGCCCAGCGCCGCGCCGACCGCCATGCCCGGACCCGAGCCGATGCCGCCGCCGCCGTCGTAGCCGAGGAAATCCATCGGGTGCGCGAAGCGGCAGTACTCGCCGGGCCAGCCGATCGGCAGCCGGATGTAGCTCGGGTTGTGGGGGGCCAGCGCTTCGGCGCAGACGCGCGCCATGCCGGCCACCGCCATCGCGCCGCCGTCCGGCCGGGACGCCGGCTCCGGGGTCGCTGCGACGATCCGCGGCGCCGGCGCGGCGCGGCGCCGTGCCACGGCCGGCAGCAGCCGGGCGACGGCGCGGTCGGGGGGCGCGAGGATGCTCACGTCGACCGGCGGCAGGCCCTGGTGGTCCATGCTCCAGCCGTTGTGCGCGTACTGGTCGACCGAGCACTGGATCACGGCCGCCTTCGGCAGCGCGCCGCCGCAGGCCTGGCGCAGCGTGCCGGCGAGGTCGATCCAGTCCAGGCTCAGGATCGCGTCCGCCTCGCGGATGGCCGCGTGGGCGTCGGCGCCGATGTAGAGCCCGGGCGGGAAGGGGTGCAGCCGGTGCGCGGTCGGGAACCCGGCGCCCCATTTGAGATCGGTGATGGCGAGCATGCCGAGCTTCTCGGCCAGCGCGACGCGGCGGTCCCAGTCGGCCTTGTCGCCCGTGACGCGGCCGACCAGCATGACCGGGCGGCTCGCATGCCCGAGTATCCCGGCGGCGCGCTCGATCGTCTCCGGCGCCGGGTCGGGCGGCGGCGGCGCGCGGAAGCGCTCGACCGGCGGCAGCTCGACCGCGCCGTCGACCGGCTGCTCCTGCAGGCCGGCGTCGAGGCAGACATAGACCGGTCCCTGCGGCGCGGTGGTGGCGATCAGATGCGCGCGCAGCACCGATTCCAGCGCGGCGGGCACCGAGGCCGGCAGGTCGTCCCACTTGACGTAGCCGCGCACCAGCGCGCCGAGGTCGCGCGACGTGTGGATCCAGTCGACCCAGGGCCGGCGATGCACCGCGTCCATCGGCCCCATGGCGCCGAACATCAGGATCGGCGCGCGGTCGCACCAGGCGTTGAAGATCGCCATGGTGGCGTGCATCAGCCCGACGTTGCTGTGCAGGGCGACTGCCATCGGCCGGCCGGTCGCCTTGAAATACCCGTGCGCGATGGCGACGGCGTGCTCCTCGTGCACGGCCAGCAGCAGCTCGGGCCGGCGGTTGCCGAGATGGTTGACCAGGCTGTCGTGGAAGCCGCGGAAGCTCGCCCCGGGGGTGAGCGCGATGTACTCGATGCCGAGCGCGCGCAGCAGCTCGGCGATCGAGTCGCTGCCGAAGCCCGGCGCGTTGGCGCGCACGGGCTCGGGCTGCTCGGAAACCCTCATGCCGCGCCGCGCCGCACTGCCGTCGCCGTTTCCTGCCGTCATCGCGCGGATTTAAGGAGCGGGCGAGGGCGGTCGATAGGAGGAAATTGCGACGGGTGCCAGGATCGGACATCGGGGGGCGGGCGCTGCAATTTGCTACTAGAGCCGAGGGGACAAGCTGTCATCATCGACCCAAAGGCCACCAAAGGGAGGGATCCATGACACTGCACCGACACGGGTTGCGGGCCGTCGCCATCGGCGTCGCGCTGGGGGGCATCGCGCTGGCGCTCACGCCCGCCGTGGTCCAGGCCGAGGACATCGAGATCTCCAACTACGGCGTCGGCACCAACGGCATGCCGTACGGCGTCGCCTGGAAGAAGGGCTTCTTCAAGGAGGTCGGCATCGACATCACCGGCATCCGCAGCTCGCCCGGCGGCGCGCCGACCATCCGCAACATGCTGGCCGGCAACCTGCCCTTCGCCGAGGCGGGGCTGACCGCCATCGTGGCGGCGGTGCGCGGCGGCGGCGACATCAAGATCATCGCCGGCACGACCAACACCACGGCCGAGCTCGGCTGGGTGGTCATGCCGAACTCGCCGATCAAGACCATCCAGGACCTGAAGGGCAAGAAGCTCGGCTTCACCAATCCCAACTCCACCACGCACGCGCTGGCGCTGATGCTGCTGGAGAAGGCGGGCCTGAAGCCGAACGAGGCGACCACGATCTCGACCGGCGGATTCGGCCCCGGCCTCGCGGCGCTCGAGCACAACGAGCTGGACGTGGCGCCCTTCGCCGAGCCGCTCTACGCCAAGAACAAGGCCAAGTACCGGCTGCTGGTGTGGTCGACCGACGTGCTGCCGCCGCTGGTCGACACGCTGGCGATCACGACCGAGCGCACGGCCAAGGCGCGGCCGGACTTCCTCAAAGGGATGCTGGCGGCGCGGCGCAAGGCGGTCGACTTCATGGCGGCCAAGCCGCGCGAGGCGGCCGAGGCGATCGCGGCCGACTACAAGGTGACGGTCGACGTCGCCGAGGACGTGATCAAGACGATGATGAAGCCGGCCACGTCGCTCAAGATCCCGCATTGGGGGCCCGGCCGGATCTACGTCGAGACGCTCGACAACCTGATCGCGGCGCAGAAGCTCTTGGGCCACGACGCCAGCAAGGTCGACTGGACCAAGATCGTCGACCAGTCGTTCCTGCCCGAAGACTTGCGCACCAAGCTTTGAGCGCACATGCTGGGCGCCTCCGCGGCGAAGCCGCGGGGGCGCCGCCCGCCCAAGAGCGGGCGCGCGAGGGAACGCCCGAAGGGGACCGTCCGGTGAGCGAGGCGCACGTCGTCCTCGACGGAGTGACGCGGGTCTTCGCGCGCGCGGCGCAGGAGCCGCTGCACGCGCTGGGGCCGATCGACCTGACGCTGAAGCGCGGCGAGTTCTTCGCCGTGGTCGGGCCGTCCGGCTGCGGCAAGTCGACCCTGCTCGACGCCATCGCCGGCCTCTCCGTCGTCACCGACGGCGTGGTCAGGATCGACGGCCAGGCGGTCGCGGGCAGCGTGCCGCCCGGCGTCGGCGTCGTGTTCCAGGACGACGCCAGCTTCCCGTGGCTGACGGTCGAGGACAACATCGCCTTCGGCCTCCGCCGCCAGGGCGTCGACGGGGCCGAGGTCGCCCGCCGCGTGGCCGACGCCCTGTCGCTCATGGGCCTCACCGACTTCGCGCGCGCCTACCCGGCGCAGCTCTCCGGCGGCATGCGCCAGCGCGTGTGCATCGCCCGCACGCTGGTGCTGCAGCCGCGGCTGATCCTGCTCGACGAGCCGTTCGGCGCGCTCGACCAGCAGACCCGCCTGCTGATGGGCGACGAGCTGCTGAACCTGTGGCGCAAGACCGGCGCCACGATCCTGCTCATCACCCACGCGCTCGACGAGGCGGCGATGCTGTCCGACCGCGTCGGCGTGATGTCGGCGAGGCCCGGCCGCTTCCTCGAGATCGTCGAGACGCGCTGGCCGCGCGACCGCGACAGCACGATCGTCTCCAGCCCCGAGTTCGGCGCGGCGGCCAGCCGCCTGTGGACCCTGCTGCGGGCGGAGTCGCTGAAGGCGATGCAGCACCAGGCCCGCGCGCAGACGGTGTGATGAAGCCCGCGACCAGGCTGCGCATCGTCGTGCTGGTGGCCGCCGTCGCGGCCGTCGAGCTGTCGTGCCGCTCCGGCGTGATCGGCGCCTTCACCATGATCGCGCCGTCGCAGATGGTCGTGAGCCTGTGGGAGCTGCTGGCGAGCGGCCGCCTGCACAACGACATCGCGCGCACGCTCACCGCCGTCTGCATCGCCTTCGGCGGAGCGGTGACGGTGGGCGCGCTCTCGGGCGCGGTCATCCACGCCCTGCCGCGGCTCCGGCGCACGGCCGATCCGCTGCTCGCGGCCTACTACTCGGTGCCGGTCTTCGTCTTCTACCCCATGTTCATCGTGATGCTGGGCCTGAACGACCGGCCGAAGATCATGATCGGCTTCCTCTACGCCGTGGCGGCGATGACCATCAACACGCTGAACGGGCTCGACCGCGTGTCGCCGGTGCTGCTCAAGACCGCGCGCATGTTCCGCATGGGCTGGGCGTCGACGACGCTCAGCGTGGTGCTGCCCTCGGCCGCGCCCTATCTCTTCACCGGCGTGAAGCTTGCGATCGCCTATTCCTTCATCGGCGTGGTCGGCTCGGAGTTCATCCTGTCGACCGGCGGGCTCGGCTACCAGATCGGCTTCGCCTACCACGACTTCAACAACAAGACGATGTACGCGCTGATCCTGTTCATCCTCGGCGTCGTGCTGATCGTCAACATGTCGCTGCACGCCTGGGAGAAGGTGCTGATGGCAAGGCGCGGGCTGCAATGAGCGCGCTGGAGGCCCAGCGCCCGCGCGCGCCGTCCTGGCTCGCGGGCCGCGGCTTCGATACCGCGGTGTTCGCGGCGCTGGTGCTGCTGCTGTGGCAGGGCGCGCACCTGTGGGGCGGCGAGGTGGCGATGACCACGCCGCTCGGCACGCTGCTCTTCACGGCCAAGACGCTCGCCTCGGCCGAGTTCTGGCCGCACGCCTACGCCACGCTTTCGGCCTTCCTCATCGCGTTGGTGATCGCGGCCTCGAGCGGCATCCTGATCGGCGCCGTGCTGGGCTTCCACCGCCTGTCGGGAGAGGTGGCCGAGCCGGTCCTGGTGGCGATCTACTCGATCCCCAAGGTCACGCTCTACCCGATCATCCTGCTGTTCTTCGGCATCGGCATCGCCGCCGAGGTCGCTTTCGGCGCGCTGCACGGCATCATCCCGGTGATCCTGTTCACGATGAACGCCGTGCGCAACATCAAGCCGGTCTACATCAAGAGCGCGCGCGTGATGCGCGTAAGCGGCTGGCCGCTGTTCCGCACCGTGCTGCTGCCCGCCACGCTGCCGGAGGTGTTTACGGGCCTGCGCGTCGGCTTCTCGCTCACGCTCATCGGCACGCTGCTCAGCGAGATGTTCGGCTCCAAGCGCGGCATCGGCTTCGTGCTGATGCAGGCGATCGGCCTGCACAACATGGACGTGATCATGTCGCTGACCTTCCTCTTGGTCGCCTTCGCCGGCTCGGTCAACGTCCTGCTGCTCGCCATCGACCACCGCCTGCACCGGCGCGCCTGACGGCGCAGAGGACAGGATCAGGGATCAGGAATCGGACAAGACTTTCCTTGTTTCTCTTGCTGATCCCTGATCCCCGACTCTTGTCCTCCGGCTACCCGATGGCGCTGCGCGTGGCCGCCGCCTCGCGGGCGATCCAGGACTGGAAGTCGCGGATCTTCTTCAGGTTCGCCCGCTCGCGCGGGTAGACGAGGTTGTAGGCGACGTCGTTGCGCACGCGCCGCTTGAAGGGGGCGGCAAGCTGGCCCGCTTCCAGGTCGTCGGCCACGAACGCCAGCTGGGCGACCGCCAGGCCCAGCCCTTGCGCCGCGCCCTGGTAGGTGAGGCTGGAATTCTCGAAGGTGAGGCCGTGCTCGCCCTCGACGTCGCCGGCCCCGGCCGCCTCCAGCCACTGCTTCCAGTCGTTCGGCCGGCGAATCGAATGCAGCAGGACGTGATTCGCCAGGTCGCGCGGGCGCTTCAGCGGCAGGCGCCGCGCCAGCAGCTTCGGGCTGCAGATCGGGATCAGCACCTCGCCGAACATCTTCTCGCCGGCGAGCGCGGGCGGGATGCCGGCGCCGTAATGCACCGCCACGTCGATGTCCTCGCGGTCGAAATCGACCGGGTCGTGCGACGTGGTGATCTGCACCGAGAGGTCGGGGTGCTGCGCATGGAAGCGCGCCAGGCGCGGCACCAGCCAGCGCACCGCGCAGGTGATCGGCAGCTTGACCCGGAGCATGCGGTCGTCGCCGCGCGACCTGAGCTCGGTCGTCGCCTGCGCGATGCGCGCGAAGGCGTCGCGCACCACGGCGAGGTAGTCCTCGCCCTCGCGCGTCAGGATCACCTGGCGGTGCCGGCGGGTGAACAGCCGCACGCCCAGGCTGTCCTCGAGTTTCCGGATATGGCGGCTGACCGCGCCCTGCGTGACGCACAGCTCCTCGGCCGCGCGCTTGAAGCTCGCGCGCCGCGCGGCGGACTCGAACGCGCGCAGTGCGTTCAGCGGGGGCAGGCGCAGCATCGCCACTCGCTTGATCTTTGCTCAAGCGAATATGAGTAAATTCGCATTGCCCGGCAAGGCGGCCTGTCGGCTGATAGAGGAAACGGCAAGCAACCAACGGGTCGCCGCGCGCCGGCGCCGGGAGGAACGCCATGATCGACGTGGCCGCGCTGGTGCTCGGGCGCTTGCCCGGCGGACCGTTCTCCGAGCCGGTGCATCGCGCGCTCGACCATCTCCTCAGCCGCTACGCCGACCCGGTGCCGCTCAGCGACCTCGCGGCACTGACCGGGCGCACGACGTTCCAGCTCATCCGCGCCTTCCGCAAGGAGCTCGGCGTCACGCCGCACGCGTTGCTGGTGCGCATCCGCGTGCATCACGCGACGGCGATGCTGGCGCGGGGCGAGCCGATCGCCGGCGCGGCCGCCGATGTCGGCTTCGTCGACCAGACGCATTTCGGGCGCCACTTCAAGCGCATCCACCGGGTGACGCCGCGCCGCTACATGGCCGCGCTGCGCGCCGCAGCGCCGCCCGGCGCGAGCGTCTCCATCCACTAGATCGCCGGCACGGCCGCCGCGGCGAATCGGTGCTCGGCCTGTGGACAACGTGATTCGCCTACGGCCACAGTCACAATTCGCATCGAAAGGACTGTTGCGTCGGGTCAGGCCTTGTGTTCTCTTCGCGCCACTGCGGCCTAATCGGCCCCAGGAACACGAGAGGACATCCAA
>JAKLKW010000277.1 GCA_023150455.1 Alphaproteobacteria bacterium
GCCGCCCCTTGGTCCGCGAGGTGCTGGCGACGCACTTGGAGAGCGAGCGCATCCATCCCTCGGTGCTGGAATGCATGGGGCACAAGGACAGGGAGCAGTTCGACCCGCTGCCGTACGCCCCGGTCAACCTCGCCGCGGCCGAGCGGCGGTTGAAAGCGAAAGGCCAGGATCTGTGCCGCTATGTCGCCGGGTGGACCGGGAGCCAGGGCTTCGCGCCGCCGTCGCCGCCCCGCGGCCCGGCCGGCCAGGGCGACGCCGGCGCTGCCGCGCCGGGTGCGCTGCAGCCCAGCCCCGCGGAGTAGCGCGGCAGCGGCGCCGTCTCGGGCGCCCGCGCCACTCTCTCTATATATACGTTGATACATGTTGCCATTCGGGCGCGGTCCGCCCCGGCCGCGCCATTTTTCCCTCCCCTGTCGGGATCGGGCATAGTCGTCCGTCCTCGGGATGGCGCGACGACAGGGAGGCACGGGTGCTCTACGCGATCCTCTGCTACAACGACGAGAAGGTGGTCGGCTCCCGGAGCAAGGAGCAGGACGACGCCGTGATCGCCAAGCGCGCGGTGGTGAGCCAGGAACTGGCGGCGAGGGGCAAACTCGCGCCCGTGGCGCGGCTGATGCCCACGACCGCCGCGGTCAAGGCGGCCCGCCCGCAGCCCATGGGCGCGCTGCTGCGCTACTTCCGCGACCTCGACCGTGCGATCGCGCTGGCGCACACGCCTGCGGAGGCCGCGCACATTCGGTCGCGTCTCGATCGCCTGATCGGGCACGACCGGATCACCTGAGGGATTCTACCTGCCGCGACCGCTGCGCTGGCCGTGCCTGCTCAGCGCAGCGGCAATCCGGACGCCACCGAATCCGGCCGGTGTGACC
The DNA here is from genome assembly GCA_023150455.1 of Alphaproteobacteria bacterium. Lineage (GTDB taxonomy): Bacteria > Pseudomonadota > Alphaproteobacteria > JAEULC01 > JAEULC01 > JAEULC01. The sequence continues at coordinate 870 of JAKLKW010000277.1, forward strand.
ATTCGGCGAAATGGGAATCTTCTACGGGCACTACGGATTCCGCGCGACAGCGCGCCGATGCTATGGCCGGAGAGCTTCGCGAAGGCTGAACGACGAAAGAGGAACCGGGACCATGGATGCAGCGCGCGAGCTGTTTGCCAACGTGCTGACTTTGCTGCCGATTTGCGTGGTCGCGGCCTTCGATCGCGCGGTGTCGCTCGCCGGAATTTGCGCCCTGGCACCGTCGGGCGACCATCCCGGGCGCCGGCTCTACTCCGGGCGCGACGTCTCGCGCTCGATCGGTTGACGAATCCCGCCGAGCCTAGCGCTCGCGCGTGGCGCTGAAGCGCACCGCTTTCCAGTTGTCCATCGTGTAGCGCAGCTCCCAGGCGTTGCGCGCCAGGTACACCGGCGCGCCGTCGCGGTCCTCGGCAACTGCCAGGCGTTGTGCCTCGAGAAAAGCCTTCAGCACCGCGGGATCGTCGGCGTATACCCAGCGCGCCGTCTCAAACGGCGCCGGCTCGAAGCCTACCGCAACCTTGTATTCGGCATCGAGCCGCGAGGCGAGCACGTCGAGCTGCAGGGCGCCGACCACGCCGATGATCCAGTCGACGCCGGTCGCCGGCCGGAACAGCTGCGCCACGCCCTCCTCCGCCAGGTCCTCCAGCGCCTTGCGCATCTGCTTGGCGCGGATCGGGTCTTCCAGCCGCACGCGCCGCAGCAGCTCCGGCGCAAAGCTCGGCAGGCCCGTGAAGCGAAGCTTCTCGCCCTCGGTAAGGGTGTCGCCGACGCGCAGAATGCCATGGTTGGGGATGCCAATGATGTCGCCGGGCCATGCCTCCTCGGCGATCTCGCGGTCCTGGGCGAAGAAGAAAATCGGGCTGGTGACCGAGATCGTCTTGTCGCTGCGTACCTGCTTCAGCTTCATGCCGCGGCGGAACCGCCCTGAGCAGACGCGCATGAACGCGACGCGGTCGCGGTGGTTCGGGTCCATGTTGGCCTGGACCTTGAACACGAAACCGGTCACGTCGCGCTCGTCGGGCGCGACGGCGCGCGGCGCCGCCGGCTGCGGACGGGGTGGCGGCGCCCAGGCTGCCAGGCATTGCAGCAGCTCGTCGACGCAGAAGTCCTTGAGCGCGCTGCCGAACACCACCGGAGTCAGGTGCCCGGCGCGATAGGCCTTGATGTCGAGCGGGGCATAGGCGGTCAGCGCCAGCTCGGCATTGTCCCGGAACGCGCCGAGCTCGGCCGCCGGCACGTGGCCGGCCAGGCGGGCGTCGTCGAGCCCCTCGAGCGGCAGCGTCTTGCCGAACGCGCCGACGTTGCCGTCGCCGGGCAGCAGCAGGCGGTTTTCGTGCAGGTGCCAGCACCCGCGGAACTGTCCGCCCATGCCGACCGGCCAGGTCACCGGCGCCACGTCGAGCGCCAGCACGTCGGCGATCTCGTCGAGCAGCGCGAACGGGTCGCGGCCCTCGCGGTCGACCTTGTTGATGAAGGTGAGGATCGGCACGTCGCGCAACCGGCAGACCTCGAACAGCTTGCGCGTCTGGCTCTCGATGCCCTTCGCCGCATCGATCACCATGACG
>JAKLKW010000278.1 GCA_023150455.1 Alphaproteobacteria bacterium
AGGGCGGGCCTGCCGATCCGCGCCGCCGCCTCGGTGTCGGCGCCGATCGACCTCGCCCGCAGCGCGCGGCGCATCACGCACTGGCGCAACCGTCCCTATCACCGCTGGCTGCTCGGCCGCATGATCGCCGAGGCCGTGCCGGGCACGGCGGGCGCCGCCGAGCGCGACGCGGTCCTGACCGCGCGCACGGTGATCGAGTTCGACGACCGCTTCGTCGCGCCGCGCAACGGCTTCGCCGGCGCCGCCGACTACTACCGCCGGTGCTCCGCCGCCGCCTATCTCGACGGCATCGGCGTGCCGACGCTCGTGATCCACGCGCGCGACGACCCGTGGATCCCCGGCGACATCTATCGCGACGTCGACTGGCCGGCCAACCCGGCGCTCGTGCGGCTCCTGCCCGCGCAGGGCGGCCATGTCGGCTTCCACGCCGCCGGCGACAAGGTCGCCTGGCACGACCGCCGGATCGCGGCGTTCTTCGCGGGGCGGTGATTGCTCTTTATATCAGTTACGATATAATGGATGTGCAAGTCGATGAGACGCATCATATTTCTAGGCGATTCTCGACTTCGCATTCGAAGTTTCCCGGAGGACGCGCGGCGGGAGGTCGGCCATGAACTGCAACGCGTGCAGTTGGGTCTCGATCCCAACGACTGGAAACCTCTCGCCGTTGTAGGCGCTGGCATTCGCGAGCTTCGCGTGCGGAGCGCCGACGGCGCATTTCGGGTCATGTATCTCACACGAACAGAGGATGCGATCTATGTCCTCCACGCCTTCCAGAAGAAGACCCAAAAGACCACACAAAAGGACATCGCGCTTGCCGTCGAGCGCTTCAAGCAAATCCGATCGGGCCTCGGCCCTCGTGCGCGAAGCGTTTGACAATGTATGGGACGCGCTTGAGGACACGACCGAGGCGGCAGCCAATATGACCCTTCGGTCCAATCTATTGATTGCGCTTCAGGAGCAGATCAGGTCGTGGCGTATCACACAGGCTGAGGCGGCCAGACGTCTGCAGATCACCCAGCCACGCTTGAATGATCTGCTGCGAGGGCGCATCAACAACTTCAGCCTGGACGCACTCGTCAATCTGATGCATCGCGCCGGTCTAGTCGTCCGGGTCGACGTGGCCGCGGCTGCGTGACTTCACTCGACCGATTGGTTCGAACCTGGGCTGGAGTAGCTTCGCGCCATTTTAGCCATAGCTTCATGCCATCGTCCGTCTGAACGAGAAGCCGTATTCATTAGGTTGCCGATGTGGCCCAAGCTGCGATCTTGAAAGGCGAGAAACGTGAGCATCGGTTCAATCGCGCTTCAGCACCTTCGCCGCGTCGACCGCGAAATAGGTGAGCACGCCGTCGGCGCCGGCGCGCTTGAAGCCGAGCAGGGCCTCCATCATGGCGGCCTCGCCGTCGAGCCAGCCGTTGAGCGCGGCGCCCTTGATCATGGCGTACTCGCCGCTGACCATGTAGGCGAAGGTCGGCACGCCGAACGCGTCCTTCACGCGGCTGACGACGTCGAGATAGGGCAGGCCCGGCTTCACCATCACCATGTCGGCGCCCTCGGCAAGGTCGAGCGCCACCTCGCGCAGCGCCTCGTCGGCGTTGGCCGGGTCCATCTGGTATGTGCGCTTGTCGCGCTTGTTGCCCGGGCTGTTGCTGACGGCGCCGATGGCGTCGCGGAACGGCCCGTAGAAGGCCGAGGCGTACTTGGCGGCGTAGGACATGATGCGCACTTGCGCGAAGCCGGCGCGGTCGAGCGCGTCGCGGATGGCGCCGACGCGGCCGTCCATCATGTCCGACGGCGAGATGATGTCGCAGCCGGCCTCGGCCTGCAGCACGGCCTGGCGGCACAGGACGGCGACGGTCTCGTCGTTGACGATCACCCCGTCGCGCACCAGCCCGTCATGCCCGTGCGAGGTGTAGGGATCGAGCGCCACGTCGCACATCACGCCGATGTCGGGGAAGGCCTTCTTCACCGCGCGCACGGCCTGGCAGACCAGGTTGTCGGGATTGAGCGCCTCGTCGCCGTCCTCGGTCTTGCGCTCGATCTGCGTCGCCGGGAACAGCGCCACCGCGGGGATGCCGAGCGCGCGCGCCTCGCCGACCGCGTCGACCAGCGGCCCGAGGCCCAGCCGGTCGACCCCGGGCATCGACGGGATCGGGAAGCAGCCGTCCTCCTCCTGCAGGAACACCGGCCAGATCAGGTCGGACGCGCTCAAGCGGTGCTCGGCGACGAGCGCGCGGTTCCACGCATCGGCGCGGTTGCGCCGCATGCGGATGCGCGGATAGGCGCCGAGCGAGTCGAACGCCTTCGGCGCCTCGGCCGGGCGGGCGCGGGTCGGGATGGCGTAGGGAAGGGGCGCGCGCTTGGTCATGGCGGATCCTGCTGGAATGGACGGGCGATCATAGCAGGGAACGGGGTCATGCTTCATC
>JAKLKW010000096.1 GCA_023150455.1 Alphaproteobacteria bacterium
GCAGAGTGCTTGCCAAGCGATCCGGCAGGGTAAAATGCATGACGGCGATCAGCAGGCAGGCTCCGGCGATCCCGAGCGCCGCGAAAACAAGTCGACGCATGGTCCTGGTTCCCTCGCTCATCGCGGCGCCGTCACGCCTTGACGATGAATGCGCGGCTGTCGCGGCGAACCCGCCCGCGCCGCTTCGCGGGCGGCGTTTTCGGCGGCGGGGGTTTCGCGCTCCGCTTCCCACCCGCCACCCGCGCGAGCAGATCGCGCAGCGTGGTCTCGTACCCGCCCAGTCGCAGTCTCAGGTCTGGCTCGACATAGCCCTTGTCATGGCGCTGCCAGCGCGTTCCATGTCGGACCCAGGTGCCGTTCTTGCTGGCGCAGTCCTGCAGGAAGTATCGTCCGCCGCCGATGACGAGCTCGGCATGAAAACTGGAAACCGTCGAATCGGCCAATAGGATGTCGCTGAATGGGCTGCGACCAATCTTGTATTCGACGTTCCCCATGAATCTCCTGTTGGCCGGCGCCTGAATCAATTACTCAAATCTGCGATTGAAGAGTAGGGGCGCGCATTGTGGCCGTCAATGGGTGCCGGCCTTCATGAGGTGCACGCGAAAATGTACCTCTCCCAATGTAACCACGTCACCGTCCGACAGTTGCAGCTCCTGCACCGGCTTGGTGTTGACACGCGTGCCGTTGCGCGACTTCAGGTCGGCAATGATGACGCCGCCGTCGCGCCGCCGCACCAGCGCCGCATGGAAGCCGGATACGGTTTCGTTGGCGATATGCACGTCGTTGCTGGGATCGCGCCCGATGTTGAGCTTGGCCTTCTTCACCAATTCGCGCCGCGGCTCGGTGTCCAGGAACTCGAGTTCCGCGAACGGCCGGTTTGCCAGCTTGCGACGCGCCCTTCGGCGAAACAGCGCGATGATCATGAAGGCGAGGAGGAAGCAAGCACCGGCCGCCGCGCCCGAAATCCAGGGCAGGTTCTCGCGCCTGAGATACGCGGCGGCCCACGCGTCCCAATGCAAGAGCGCCCATTGCTGCCAGTCGGGCCGCGGCAGGGTTACCTGCATCGCGGCCGTTATAGTGCCGCGCGCGGACTCGAATGCAACGTCGACAACTTGCGGGCCGGCAAGGCCGCGCAACAGCACGGGCGCGATGTCTACGCTCACGCGTCCGCCGCGCTCGATCGTGCGATACGGCATTTCGAGGAACGTGGAGGGGATCGCGAAGCCGGGAACTTCGGCGGCCACGAACTCGCCGCCGGTTTCCACGGCCAAGCGGACGAGGCTCTGCAGTTCCCTCTGCAGCGCAGGCGTGTCTGCATAGCCGAGGCCGACGATGGCGACGTCGGCGGCACGCGCCTTTGCGATGACGTCCTGCACGCCATAGGCCTTGTCCTCGGCCTGGCCGTCCGACAGGACAATCAGGGCATGACGCCGCGCCGGTACCTGAGCCAGCTTCACCACGCCACCGAGGAGGCTCTCGTACAGGTTGGTGATCCGGCCGACTGCGCGGACCTGGGAGAGATGCCGCTCGATCTCCGCGGGATCGCTGCCGATCTCGGCGAGGAAGCGCGGCGCGGCGTCGAAAACGCCAAGCCCCGCCCTCATGTGCGGCCTCAGTTGCCGCATCATGGCACGCACGGCTTCTACTGAGGCGCGCACGGCCCGCTCGCGCCTTGGATCGCTGACGTCGAGCAGGAACAGGATGGCGGTGGTCGCGCCGGGGTAGGGATAGGGGTCGTGCGCCCGCGCGGGCAACGCAATTCCTGCGATGGTTGCAGACATCCGTTCGGCCGTCGACATCGCCGCGATGAGGTAGTCGATTGCCAGGGTTGTGCCATCGAGCAGCTCATGGCGCAGCACGACCGTCCCGGCGCGACCCTGGTCGGTCGGGGTTTGGGCAGTCGCGGGCAAGGCGTTGGCCGCCGCGAAGATGAGGGCGATGCTCGCAAGCCGCAGTATCAGTCTTCGCATGGGTCCCCCGCGGCAGGAAAATTGACCGCCCCGAGATTGCCAGGATCGACTTTCGCCATCAAGGGTAGGCATTGTGGGTACACCGACCGGGACCGGGATGGCGGCGGCGACGCGGTCGCGGGTGCATGGTACAGCGAATCGCGATGGCCGGGTGTATTGCGCAAGCGATGATAGCCCGCGTGCGCCGGCCGGATTCGTGCTATTTGTAGTCGTCGTAGTGTCATTGTTTGGCCTGAAAGGCGATGAGTCGCACGAGGACTTCACGCAAGCTGGCTATCGCGTTCATCGATATCACCGGCTCCGTCGGCCTCTACTTCAAGCTTGGCGATCACGATGCCTATCGTCTGGCCAAGGCGCGGCTGGACGGCGTCAAGGCGGAGATCGACGGGCATGGCGGGCGCATCATCAAGACGGTTGGCGACGGCGTCTTCGCCGCCTTTCAATCGGTGCTCGACGCTGCCAAGGCGGCACGCACCGTGCATCGCAACCCAGCGGGCCCGCTCGTGCATATCGGCATACACTGGGGGTCGGCGATCGACAACGGTACCGACCTGTTCGGCGACGCTGTGAACGTCGCTTCTAGGATCGCCCAGATCGCACGTCCGGGCGAGACGCTGCTGACCCAAGCTGCCGCAAACGCCCTGCCGCGCGCGGAGCGGGCCGCGCTGCGCAGCCTGGACATGATCGCCGTGCGCGGTCGCCGCAGCGGCGTGCGGCTGCATGCCCTGGTCGACACCAAGATCGGCGCCAAGGGCAGCCGCGTGACGTCCGGCATGACGCAGATCGCGGGTGCCGTCCCGCCGAAGAGCAGCGGCCGCTGGCAGTTGGTGCTGCACCACTCTCGGGTCCGTTGCGAAGTACAGGCGGCCGGCGCGTCCTTTCGCCTGGGCCGCGCCGGCGACTGCGATCTCGTCGTCGATGGCGAGATGGGAGGTCGGGTGGTGGCGTCGCGCGAGCATGCGATCGTGTCCTGGCAACGCGACCGCTTCGTCGTCGAGGATCGAAGCACCAACGGCACCTGGATCGCCAGCGGATCGGGCCCCGTCATCCGGTTGCGGCGAGAAGCAGCACCCCTGACAGGCAAGGGCAGCCTCGGGCTCGGCGCGCCGCCTAGCCGCCGCGGAACCCACGTCGTCAAGTTTGCGGTGGTAACCGAAGGCGAATGACCTCGACTCCGCGTACGCGCCCCGCGCCCGCTTCTCAGCCCGACCCCAGGTACGCGACGGCAGCGACACCAAGGACAAGGGCGATCAGGACCAGCATCAGCGCCGTGAACCAGTCCATCGTTCTCAAGCGCAGCCGTCGTTGATGGCGCCGGCGCGGCCGGGTCGGTGCCTGCGCCTGCGGCGGCCACACCGGAGCGCGTCGGTCGATCATCCCGCGTGTAGTGTCGCGCCGGGCCGACTGTCTCGCCCGGTCGCTTTCCGGAGGCGTCGTTGGAGCCGAGGTGGCCGCACCGCCGGCAGACGGTGCGTTCGGCGCGGCCGAGGCCCGTGGCGTGCCCGGGACCGGCGGCTCGCCGGGTCCGGCAGCGGGTGGAGCGGTCAGCTGCGGCGTCGGGCGAGCTGGGCGCGCCAGGGCCACGGAGACGTTGTCGCCGTCGCTACCGCCCCGCTCTTGCGCCAGGCGAACGAGCTTGTCTGCGGCCAAGGCAAGGTCGTCGCCGCCCAGCGCGGACGCCATTTCCGACGATGTGATCGCCGTCCAAAGACCGTCGCTGCACAGGAGCACGCCATCGAACTCCGCCGCGGTGGCCGCGATCGTTGTCGGCGCGCACGGGGATCCACCGCCCACGCTGCGCAGCAACCGGTTCTGATCGGGATGAACGGCCATGTCGGACTCGGCTACCTCGCCGAGGTCGACCAGGATCTGCACGACCGAGTCGTCGCGGCTGCGCCGGACGACTGTGCCATTGCGGAAGAAGTAGATCCTGCTGTCGCCGATACTGGCGCCCACGCCGCCGCGACCGTCGAGGTACGCCAGCGCGCAGGTCGTGCGGGGATCGCTGCCCGATCGCCTGGCCTCGGCATTGATCCGCTCATGGGCAGTAGCGCAAAGCCCGGAAAGCCAATCAGGCACCGCGGCGACCGGATGCTGCACCGCCGCGAAGCCCTGTCGCGCGGTCTCCACGAGAATTTCCGCCGCGCGCGCACCTTCGCCATGTCTGCCCATGCCGTCAGCCAGCGCGATCATCAGTGTACCACCGGTGGAATCCGACATGATGTGGACACGGTCCTGCTGCTCCTCGCGGCCGCCGATGTTCTCGGCCTGCGCCGACTGCCACTTCATGCCGCTCAATCCAGCCCGGGAGGCTTCGGGCCGGCGCTCGTGGCCAGCGCAAGGATCAGCCGCTGTTCGCCCAGCCAGATTTCCGCGCTGTCACCGAGCGGCGCGGGCTCCTTGGGCGCCAGCGTGCGCCCGTTGAGCGTGGTCCCATTGCGCGACTGCAGGTCGGTGATCATCAACCCTCGGTCGCCCCAGCTGATGCTGGCGTGCAACCGCGACATCGATGGCTCGGGAAACCGTACATCGCATTCCCGCAGTCGACCGATGGTGATCTCGCGCTTGCCCGGCGGTGGCCGCGAGGGAAGATCGTACCAGCGCATGCGGCCGTCGACAGCGAAGCCGCAGAGGACCCAAGGCCCGCGTCGAGGCGCGCTCGGCGCGAACACGCCGATGGACCCGAAGAGCCTTCGCCACCATCGCGTCCACATCGACGCCCGCGGCTCGGGCGGCGGCCGCTGCGCAGCGCGGGGTCTTTCCGTCGCCTCCAGCAGTTCGCGCAATTCCGCCACCGACCGTGGGCGGTCGATCGCCTTCAGCGCCATGGCCCGGTCGATGGCATACAGGAATTCCCTGGAGTAGTGGGCGCGGCCGAGTCTCGCCGCGGGCTCCATCGGGTCCTCGTCGCCCTTGGAGTAGCAGGCGGTGAAGCGGTCGGGAGCCGTCGGCGGCTCGGTCCCGGAAATCGACCGCCACAGCGTCGCGCCGATCGCGTAGATGTCCGTCCACGGCCCCTGGATCCCGTCCGAATGATACTGCTCCCAAGGCGCGTAGCCGTGCGTCTTGACCTCGGTCATCCTCTCCCGGAATGCCTCGCGGGCGGCGCCGAAGTCGATCAAGACCGGCGTTCCGTCCGGTTTGATGATCACGTTCGACGGCTTGATGTCGCGGTGGACGATGTGGGCGTCGTGCACCGTCTCGATGGCGTCGAGCAGCGGCATCAAGATCTGACGCAGGCTGCGCTCGCCGAGCCGCTGGTATCGGTCCAGCACTAGTTGCAGGCTTTGGCCCTCCACATACTCCATGAACAAGTAGATTGTTCCATTCGCCTCTTCCGTTTGGACCATCTTGACGATGTTCGGATGTTCCAGCTTCGAGAGCAATTCTGCCTCGAGCTTGAAACGCTGACGGCCCCAATCGAAGGTCGCCTTGTGCTTCGGTTGGAGCGGTGCGACGGTCCCGTCGGGGCATCGCATTGCGTAATCCTGGAGGAAGAATTCCTTGACGGCATAGCGGTGACCGCGCGGATCGGTCGTGAGATATGTGATGCCGAATCCGCCGCGGCCTAGTTCCTTCTCGATGCGGCAGTTGGCGATCATGTCGCCCGCTTCCAGGCTTGCCGCGTTGGTTCGCGCGACGCACTGCATGATCGACCCCGGCCTCAATCGGCGGCGGCCGCCGGGCCGTCGCCGGCTTCCACGCGCAGCCGGACCCGCCCCTGTGGCCGACCAACCGCCAGGCCGGGGCACCCGCCGACCGTCGCCAGGGACGAAGGTTCAGCGAATGGCCGGTCAGCACGCGGCTGGAGACGTTGACGACGCGAACCAGTTGCTGGCGTGAGCGGCGCATCGCGATGGCGAGCGCAAACCCAGCGACCAGCGCACTGCCGCCCGAGGCCAGTGCCAGCAACAGCGTGCGCTGCTGCACCTGCTGGCGCAGATCTTCCGCCAGTTGCGTGGCCTGCGCCATCTGCGCTTCGGCTTGGGCCAGGCGTTCCTCGGCCTGCGCGAGCTTCTGCCGATCGATCCCCCCATCCTGCCGCAGTTGCGCCAGCGCAGCCCGCGCCGCTTCCGCATCCCGGCGGGCGCGTTCGGCCAGCTCCTGCCAACGCTGGACGTCCGCCGGCGAGGGGCGCGACGCGTCGCTCTGCTCGCAGCGGTTGGCCTGCGGACGCACCACGATGCCGAGCTGCTGCATGGCTTCGGCCAAGTGTCGGGCGTCGACGGCAAAATAGATCCCCGGCGTCTGCACCAGCGTGCCACTTTCGGACCGGGTGCCGCCGACATGCGTATTGACGCCGACCACCCGGCCGCACCGATCGATCAGCGGGCCACCGCTGTTGCCGGGCGAGACATGGGCGCTGTGCTGGATTTCGCGGCGGAGGGGTGTTTCGAGCAGTCGTCCGATGGTGCCTTCAGTTGCAGTCGCGCCGCCGAAGTCCCGACCCTGGAAAGGTCGGTCGGCGCCCCCCGGAAAGCCGATGGCAACGACCTGCTGAAGACGGTTCATTGTCGTCACCGCAATGGGCAAGGAGCCGGCGTCGAGCCCCGGCACCTCGATCAGTGCCAGGTCAAGTTGTCGATTGCTCCAGATGATGCGCGAGACGGCCCAGGCGCGATTGCCTTGCGTGACCCGCAAGGCGGATGCCTCCTGCAAGGCTCCGGCCGAGTTCGAAATGACGTGGTAGTTGGTCGCCAGCACCGTAGGCGCGACTGCAAATCCGCTGCCGCGCGAATTCGGCTCGATGATGCGAAACACGCCGCGTACGATCGGCTCGATCTCCTGCGCCGGTACAGGCTCGACCGTTGGCGCTACCGCCGCGATGATTGCCACCATACCAAGAATTTGACGGCGCAATTCCATGCCTCCACCAGGACTACGGCCCGTGGACACATTACCTATGGGTCGGGCAGGTCGACGGAAAATAAACTAGTGATTGAACCAAATTGCGATCCCCTTCGTCAAGAGCGAGGCCGACGGCAGGCCTACTGCCGGAACCGGCCTTCTCGATGCTGCGACGCTGCTGGCAGGAAGGCGGGGCGGCGGCCAGGATCAGCGGCGCTTGCGCTTGCGCGGCGCCGCCGGGCGAACCTTGCCGGGCTTCGCCGGCGCTTTCCGCGTCTTCGTGCGCAGCGCCGCCGCATAGGCATCGCGCGCCCAGCCGGCCAGCAGGTCCGCCTCCTCCATCGCGTCCGGCGGCGCTTCGAAATAGGACATGGTCACCGGCTCCGTCTTGCCCTCGTAGGTGAACGGACCCATGCCGGCGCGCTCGAATGCAGGCCGCGTTTCGTCGTCCACCTTCAGGTAGAGCGTGTCGTAGGCGACCAGTGCGAACATCAGCCCGTCGCGATAGACGCCGGCGCCGCCGAACATGCGCCGGATCGAAACCGGGCCGAACGGCCGCAGCAGGTCGACGACGTAGTCCAAGAACTCGCGGCTGGCGGTCACGGCGAGGGTCCGGTGGCGCGCATGCTCACATCCTGGGCGGGTTCTCGATCTTGGTCACGGTGATCTTCGCCGTACCTCCGTTGTTGTCATAGAAGCAGGTGAACCAGCGCGGGTTGATCAGGACGGCATCATTGACGAACAGGAACAGCGGACCGGTCTTGCGCGCCGTGATCACCGTGGCGTGCGGCGCCAGGTCGTACTCGTCGCGCCCGTAGGCGCCGATGCGCGCGAAAGGCTGGAGCCATGGCGAGAGGACGTGCCGGCGCATCGGCACCGCGAGCCACATCGCCGGGTGCCACCAGGGCGAGCGGAAGCCGGCCGGGCCGAGGGGCTTGCCGTGCGCCTCCTTGATGCCGCCATCCTGCCAGGCGGCCGTGACGGCGATCTCGATCCGGTATCTCGCGTCCTTGGTCAGGGTCACACCCGCCGGCTGGCAGGGGTTTCGCGTGTCGAACGCCTCGAGCGTGAATGGCTGCGCGATCGCCAGGTCATTCGCGGCCCCGCTCGGCTCCGCGCATAACTGGCCCGTCGCGCTGAACAGCTCGAAGAGGACGCGGTTTGCCAGGTGAAGCGCGCCGATCACGATCAGCGCCGCGAAGAGCGCCGGTACCGCCCTGTCGGTAAGCCGGGCGTAGGCCTTGTTGACGCACCGGTTCTCGCGAACGGCTCGGGCGAAGCGGAGCAGCAGGTTCGACTGCGGTGGGCTACCGGAGGCGCCTTGCGTCCAGGCCGCGCGCATCGCCGTGCGGATGCGCCCCTGCAGCTTTCCGCTCGACACCATGAGGGCAACAAGGAGGCCAGCAATGACGAGGAAGGTGATCGGCCTTTGCCGGAATGCGGCCGTCCATGCGGCAACGAATGAAGGCAGCACCGCGTCGAGAATGTCGAAGAGGCGGCCGAGCAGGCCGGAGACCGCGTCCTCGGACCGTTCCAACGCCTGCCCGACGGCGGACGTCGAGTCGATCTTGCCGACGAAGAGAGCGGGGAACAGCAGGAGCGGCAGGCTGGCGGCCACGGTGACGAAATAGAGGACCCGGCGCCACCAGACGCCGTCCCAGGCGATCTTCATCGATTCGATCGGCGGAATCGCCAGCTTCGGGTCAGCCGGCAGGGCGGCGAGAAACGGCGCCGCCGGCACGATGGCGCCGGCGGTGGTGACGACGTGGAATTTGCTGGGCAGCGCCAGCGGCGCATAGCCGTCGATGCCCACCGCCATGCGGTCGAGAACACTCTCGTGGATCTTGGGCGCCACCGAGGAGGCAGTCGCCAGCGACGAGATCCGCCGCGGCTGATAGCGGTAGTAGGCGCCTCCACCCGAGCGCGAATCGTAGATGCGGCCGAGCTTGTCGGCCTGGCCGGTCAGATGGGGCCAAGCGGCCGGGGTGAACACGATCCCCGCCTTCGTGGCCTCTTCCATGATCCAGAGCAGCGAAACATGGGCCAGCCGGTCGTCGGAATACCCGCCGCCCACGTTGGAGTGGACGCCGGCGAACCAGACCTGGCTGATGCGCTCGCCGGCGATGGTGCCCGTCGCGTTCGCGGGCTCGTTCTTCTCGTCCCACATCACCGGATGGAACGTGGTGCGCTCGTCGTCGACCGACAGCACGTGGCAGGCGCGTGCGACCAGGGGGCACAGCTCGCGCTCGTCGAATTTGAGCGGCCAGATCCATTTGTCGACGGCGTCCGTCAATTCGTCGATCGGCAGGCCATAGGCGTCGACCGTGTCCCAGAGCCCGAGGAACCGGACCGGCCGCTCGTCCGCCGCGAACCGGCGGTTCTGCGCGGGGTCGTAGGGCGGAAAGCCGCGAAGGCGAAACCATGCCGCCAGCCAGGCGTCGCGCAGGCCGCGGCCGAGCCGCGCGAAGCCGTAGCGCTGCTCGTAGCCACGCGCGCGGTAGGCCCGGTAGGCCTGCTTGACCGCGCGCTTCAGCGTCCTCTCGTCGCCCGGTGGCACCAGTCCCTGGCTGTTGATCAGACCGACCAGGACGCGAATCGTGAACGCGCCGCGGCTGAATCCGAAGCCGCAGATGGCGTCCCCGGCGCGATAGTTGCGGCAGACGAAGCGATAGAGCCGCAGGACGTTGCGTTTGAGCCCGAAGCCGAACGCCCCGCCGAGCATGGCAAGATACTTGTTCGAGGCGGTGCCGACGCCGTCGTCGTAGATGGCGATCTGGCGGCCCCCGTCGAGCTCCAGCGCCTCGTACAGCCGCCAGACATTGGTCTTGAACAGCTTGGCGGAGCTGTTGCCGGTTCCGTCCGACAGCAGGATCAGATTCCGCGACATCCCGAGTCCCCCGCGGGCGCAAGTCGCAAGTCTCACCCTATCAAAGGCAACGGCGGCGTCCAACTCCGCTGCCGATCGGGCGCGAGCGGAGCCGCGCGATTCGTTTCAAGAGGCGGCTCACGCCCTCGTGATTGCCATCATCGTGCCACGATCGCGCTGCGCCTAGCTTCGCGTCGTCACCTTTTGTTGATCGAGGTTTGACGTCACGGATGCCGCACTTGCGTTAAACCGACTGCCGCGTCGAACGACCGCCCGCACGGGCTGCTTCGATGCCTTGGCCGATAAGAGCAAATTGAGGAGAAATCGAATGACTCGTTTCGCTGTCTATGCCGGCGCGCTGACGCTGGCGCTCGCCGCGGGCGCGGCCCAGGCGCAGACCCTGGTGCAGCAGCCGCGGCCGCAGGACGGCCGCCAGCTGATTGCGGCGCTCGATGCCTGCCAGCAGTTCGTCGAGGAGTCGCGCCGCGTGGTGTGCGAGACCAAGGCGCGCAAGACCGGCGGGCTGGGCATCCAGCTCGGCTTCAGCGCGCCGTCGCAGCCCGGCGACCGCCTCGATCGTCAGGACCCGTGAGCGAACGGTTCCTGCGCATCGCCTGACAGGGCGATCGCTAGACTTGGATTCGGCCCTTGCGCCCGAATGCGGCGCAAGGGCCGATGCCCTTCGAGGTGTCCCCATGAGCACACGCCCGATCAGAGCCCTCGCGATTCTCGCCTGCGCCGCGGCGGCGGCGCTGCCGGCCCTGGCGCAGACGCCGGAGGACGTGCGGCACGAGGCCGATCTGCGCGCCTGCGCGCAGATCGCCGACGAGCGCCAGCGCAACGAATGCGTGGCAAGGGTGCAGGCGCAGATCCGCGAGGAGCGCATCCGGCGCGTCGAAAGCGTCTTCCGCGGCCGCCAGTCGAACTGACGGGCGACGACCTGCGTGAAATGACGCAGCGCCGGTTGGGCGACGCGGCGAAGATCCGTTCGTCCCTTCGCGTCTCGGCCTGCGCAGCCGCGGCATAGCCCCGATTTTCCCTCTCCGGCCGCAACCTTGGCGGGTTCCTTCCGTTCGACCGGGAGGACGGCCGAGCCGTCGTTCCCGCGTGGCGCGACGGCCGTCCGATGTATCCCGCCTGATCGACTTCAGGCCAGATCGACTTCAGGAAGGAGACGAAGCACCATGAATCGCTTGGCGCTACTGACAGGTATCCTGTCGCTCACGCTGGTCGGCGTCGCCGCTCAGGCGCAGGCGCAGAGCAGCCAGACGCAATCGGGCTCGCAACCGAAGTTCTACCAGAACCAGACGCAGGCCGGTGCCGGCGAGACCCTGCCGCCTGGCGGCGCCTATACCGCCACGCAGCAGCGCAGCCAGACGCAACCCGGCTCGCAGCCGAAGTTCTACCAGCACCAGAACCAGCCTTCGGCCTTGTCGACCGAGCCCGCCCCGGCGAGCGGCCCGGGCGTGGTCGGCGCGATCGTGACCGGCAAGGGCGCGAGCACCGCGCCGCAGCCGCACGCGAGCCAGGCGCAACCCTATGCGAGCCAGGCGCCCACGGCGCCGGTTTTCGGCACGGGCGACCTGACCACGGACGTGCAGAGCGAGCTGGCAATGGCCGGCTTCGACCCTGGTCCGATCGATGGGATCAAGGGCCCGCGGACGACCAAGGCCATCCGTGCCTATCAGGCCGCCAGCGGCATGCCGCAGGACGGCGAGGCTTCTCCGTCCTTGCTGCATGATCTGCGCTCGAAGCGTCTCTCGGCGCACAACACCGGCGCCGGCGGCACCCAGCCTCAGCCCCAGGCACAGCCGCAGGCCCAGGCGCAGCCGGCGTCCCCGTATGCGTCGACCTCCGCCGCGACGGTGACGAACGGCTCCGGCGCGAGCACCACGGCGCCGCCGTCGAACTCCGCCCAGAAGAGCGCCGGCTTCTTCAGCGGCTGGTTCCAACGGATGGACGACGAATCGTCGGCGCAGAACCGTCAGGTCCAGCCCGGCTATCAGCCCAAGTTCTATCGCGAGCGGACGACGTCGCAGGAAAGCCACGGGCCGGGCATCACGTATCCCTACACGCATCCGCCCGTGGCGCAGCAGCCGGGCGCGCAGGCCGGGGGCAGCGATGCGGCCGCATTGAACCAGGTGAGCCCGGCCGCCGGCACGCCCGGCGGCGGCGCGGCGGAGATGAACAGCTCGGCGATCAACCCGCAGACGCCGTACGAGCGCAACAACAACGGCGGCAACTGAGGCATCGCCGCAGACCGGCGGAAGCCGTTCCGCATGCACTCGCCCCGCCGGCGACCAGCCGGCGGGGCGACGCGTCTCCATAGGAAGAGCAGGAGACGGCCATCAAGCCGACCCTTGCCGGCGCCACGCGCCCGCGACCGGCACCCATTGTCGCGATCCGCCGCGCTCCCCACATTTCTGGAGGACTTCGGGACAGGAGCGCTCATGATCCGCGAGATGTTGCGGATTTCCCTGCTGCTGGCAGGCGCCACGGTCGGCCTGTCCGTCGGCGACCAGGCGGCCATGGCGCAGACGACGCCGCAGGCGCGCCCGCGCGTCCAGGTGCCGCTGATGGTGCCGGACCATGGGCCTTCGGCGACCCTGCCGGCGCAGCGGCTGGACCGCACGCAGAGCAGGGTCAAGGCGCAGTCCTGCGCATCCATGAGCGGCGCGGCCGCCGAGCGCTGCTATTCCGACCTGCGCACCAAGATCGAGGCCGACGAGCTGCGCCGGCGTGCGACCGACTCCACCCTGCCGGAGCAGAAGTAGAAGCTCAGATATTGGCGAAGAAGTCGTTGCCCTTGTCGTCGACGACGATGAAGGCCGGGAAATTCTCGACTTCGATCCGCCAGATGGCCTCCATGCCGAGCTCGGGATACTCGATCACGTCGACCTTCTTGATGCAGTCCTGCGCCAGCCGCGCCGCCGGCCCGCCGATCGAACCCAGATAGAACCCGCCGTGCTTCTTGCAGGCCTCGGTCACCTGCTTCGAACGGTTGCCCTTGGCCAGCATGACCATGCTGCCGCCCTCGGCCTGGAACTGCGCGACGTATGAATCCATGCGGCCGGCCGTGGTCGGCCCGAACGAGCCCGAGGCGTAGCCCTTCGGCGTCTTGGCCGGCCCGGCGTAGTAGACCGGGTGG
This sequence comes from Alphaproteobacteria bacterium, assembly GCA_023150455.1. Classification (GTDB taxonomy): domain Bacteria; phylum Pseudomonadota; class Alphaproteobacteria; order JAEULC01; family JAEULC01; genus JAEULC01. The sequence continues at coordinate 12,833 of JAKLKW010000096.1, forward strand.
TCGCGGAAATAGCCGGGCAGGCCTTCACCGCGGTCGAGCCGTTCCTTGAGCTTGGCATGAGCGATATCGCGCGCGACGACCATCGGTCCGCTGAGCGACACGCGCGTCTTGATCGGATAGCGGCTCAAGGTCGCGCGGATCTCGCTCATCGGCCGGGTGAGATCGATCTTCACGACTTCGCCGCCGAGCGTACGCTCGTCGATCTCGGGCAGGTATTGCGCCGGGTTGGTCTCGAGCTGCTCCAGGTACACGCCGTCCTTGGTGATCTTGCCCAGCGCCTGGCGGTCGGCCGAGCACGACACGCCGATGCCGACGGGACAGGACGCGCCGTGGCGCGGCAGGCGGACGACGCGCACGTCGTGGCAGAAATACTTGCCGCCGAACTGCGCGCCGATGCCGCATTTGCGCGCCAGCTCCATCACCTCGGCCTCGAGGCCGATGTCGCGGAAGGCGTGGCCGGCCTTGGAGCCCTGCGTCGGCAGGTCGTCGAGATAGCGGCACGAGGCGAGCTTCACGGTCTTCAGGGTCAGCTCGGCCGAAGTCCCGCCGATCACGATCGCCAGGTGATAGGGCGGGCAGGCGGCGGTGCCGAGCGTGCGCATCCTGGTGTCGATGAATTTCAAGAGCGCCTCGGGGTTCAAGAGCGCCTTGGTCTCCTGGTAGAGGAAGGTCTTGTTGGCCGAGCCGCCGCCCTTGGCGATGAACAGGAACTTGTAGGCGTCGCCCGGCACCGCGTAGATCTCGATCTGCGCCGGCAGGTTGGTGCCGGTGTTGACCTCCTCGTACATCGTCAGCGGCGCCACCTGGCTGTAGCGCAGGTTGTCGGTGGCGTAGGTCTTGAGCACGCCCTCGGCGATCGCCGCCTCGTCGTCGGCGCCGGTCCACACGCGCTGGCCCTTCTTGCCCATGACGATGGCGGTGCCGGTGTCCTGGCACATCGGCAGCACGCCGCCCGCGGCGATGTTGGCGTTCTTCAGCATGTCGTAGGCGACGTAGCGGTCGTTGTCCGAAGCCTCGGGGTCGCCGAGGATGGCGCCGAGCTGCTTCAGGTGCCCGGGGCGCAAGAGGTGCGAGATGTCGTGGAACGCCGCCTGGGTGAGCGTCGTCAGCGCCGCCGGCGCCACCGTCAGCACCGTCTCGCCGTTGAACGTGGCGGTCCCGACATGGTCGGAGGTCAGCTTGCGGTAGGGCGTCGAGCCCTCGCCGAGCGGGAACATCTCGTGGTGCACGAAACCGGCCATGGCGGATCACCCGGGTTTGGACGTCGCGAAGCAGCGCGTACATGACCGCCGCCGGGCGGCGGGTGTCAATGCCATCGGCCCCGGAAGGCTATTTCTTGCGGAAGCTGTCGAGCGTCACGACCTTTTCCCCGGCGGGCGTCTCCGCGGCGGCGGGGGCCGCCGGCTTGGGCAGGGGCGTGACGGTGCCGGGCTTGGCCGGGCCGGGCTTGGCCGCGGCGGGCGCCGGCTTGGCGGCGGGTGCGCCCTGCGGCTTGGCACCGGCGGCCTCGGCGATGGCCTGGAACTGCAAGGCGAAGTTGACCGACGGGTCGTTGAAGGTGGTGACGGCGGAGAACGGGATCGTCAGCCGCTGCGGCACGTTCGAGAAGCTCAAGGTGACGGCGAAACCGGTGTCGTCGACCGTCAGGTCCCAGAACTGGTGCTGCAGGACGATGGTCATCTCTTCCGGGAAGCGGGCCTTGAGCACGTCGTCCATGCGCACGCCGGAATGGGTCGTACGGAAGGTCAGATAGAAGTGATGCGCGCCGGGAAGGCCGTGCTTGGCGACATGGGACAGGGCGTCGCGCATGACGCCGCGCAACGCACGCTCCACCATCCGGTCATAACGCAGTCCGCTCTCCCCCATTCGACACCCGCAACCTGGCCCGCTCGCCGGCCAATCAACGCTCCCGACCCGCGGGCGCCGTCCCCACGGTCCCGCATCGAAGTGGAAGGCTTCTGTTGCCAGGTGCCTTCCGAACCCCGCCCAAGCGTGTGACGGCCTGGGACTTGGAAGCGGCTATCTAGACGCCGTTAGGCGGCCAGACGAGCCTCACCGTAGTTGTCGTTGGCAACTATCAGTTTGGTCCGATAACGGTGGTGCCTGCCGGGCGAAAGTTCCATCTTTACCACGCGCGTCGATCCTGGTTCGCCCCCATAGGTCCCGCCAGCGCTGTTGCCGCTCACCCGCTGGACGGGGAATTTGGTGGAGGCGCCGGGTACTGCCCCCGGGTCCGCAACGCTTATTCCACGGTCCGTTTATCGCCATAGTCGGTTGCCCGACGCCGTTAATATAGGGCGCGCGCGACCCAGGTGAAAGAGGGGTCCGGGCGCAATCCGAAATCGCTGCTTCGCGCGGCAAAGCCGTGGTTGGAACGAATCGGCCGAGCCGATAGATTGCCCGCGCCTATCCCGTTCTCGAGCCTGCGGAGCGCCGATGCCCCTGACGCCGGAACAGACCGCCGAGATCGACCGGCTGCGCGCCGAAACGACGCCGACGCTCCGGCCCACCGTGCCGGCCCTGGAGGAGATGCTCTACCACCCGCTGCCGGTGCTCGACCACGGCTTCGTGCGGGTGATCGACTACATGGGCGACGACGGCGCGGTGGTGCAGGCCGCGCGCGTGTCCTATGGCCGCGGCACCAAGCGGGTCAGCGAGGACCGCGGGCTCATCAACTACCTGATCCGCCACCGGCACACGACGCCGTTCGAGATGTGCGAGATCAAGTACCACGTGAAGCTGCCGATCTTCGTGGCGCGGCAGTGGATCCGGCACCGCACCGCCAACGTCAACGAGTACTCGGCGCGCTATTCGATCCTCGACAACGAGTTCTACCTGCCTGCGCGCAAGCACCTGGCGGCGCAGTCCGAGGTCAACCGCCAGGGCCGCGGCGACGTGCTGGAGGGCGCGGAGGCCGAGCGCGTGCTGGACCTGCTGCGCGAGGATGCCTTGCGCAACTACGACCATTACATCGAGATGCTGAACGAGGGCGCCGAGGGCGGGAAGCTGCGCCAGGATCGCAGCGGCCTCACGCGCGAGCTCGCGCGCATGAACCTGACCCTCAACTTCTATACCCAGTGGTACTGGAAGACCGACCTGCACAACCTGATGCATTTCCTGTCGCTGCGCGCCGATCCACACGCGCAGTACGAGATCCGCGCCTTTGCCGATGTGATGCTGAACACGCTCGACCGCTGGGCGCCGCTGACGGCGCAGGCCTTCCGCGAGCACGTCATGGGCGGGGTGCGGCTGTCGGCCACGGCCTTGAAGGTCGTGCGGCGCATGCTGGCCGGCGAGAAAGTGACCCAGCCCGACAGCGGCCTTCAGCCCCGCGAGTGGCGCGAGCTGACGGCCGTCCTCGAGCTCGAGGCGAAGTGACCCGCCGCCGGCACGCGCCATGGACCGTGCTCGACAGCCGCGAGGTGTTCAGCGCGCCGCCCTACATTTCCGTGCAGACGCAGCGCGTGCGGCTGCCCGACGGAAGGCAGGTGCACGACTTCCACCGCATCGTCATGCCCGACTACGCGCTGGTGTTCCCCGAGCTGCCGGACGGAAGGCTGATCGTGCTGCGCCAATACAAGCACGGCGTGGGCGACGTGAGCCTCACCTTCCCGGCCGGTACGCTGGACCCGGGCGAGGACCCGCTGGCAGCGGCCAAGCGCGAGCTCAAGGAGGAGACGGGCTACGAGGCCGCGAGCTGGCGCTACTACGGCCGCTACGTGACCCACGCCAACGCCTTCAGCAACGCGGCGCATCTCTACACCGCCGCCGGCTGCCGCAAGGCGGCCGAGCCGGACTCCGGCGACCTCGAGGAGATGGAGCTGCTGCTGATGACGCGGCCCGAGCTGTTCGAAGCGGCGCGGCGCGGCGAGTTCAAGCTCACCAGCCAGATCGGCATGCTGGCGCTGGCGACCCACCCGGTGCTGGCGGAGACGATGGGAAGGGAAGCGTAGGGCGGCAGCTAGACGGGCATGCCGATCGCGGCACGCGCCTCCGGCGCAATCAGGTCGAGCCCCTTCGCAAGATGCTCCCGCCATTTGCGACCGCGGCTCCGGGCCTCGTCCCATGCGTCGCGCAACTCGTGCGGCCGCCGGCGCGCGAGAACATCGATGAGAGCTTCGGCTTGCGCCAGGTCCTTTCGCGCCTTCGCCGTGCTCGCCACCGCGCGGCGCTGGGCAACGATCAGCTTGTGCAGGGCATAGCGCTGCGGCGCCGGGACCAGCACCGGAATGCCGGGGCCATGGAGCACGACGGCGGGCTCGGGGTCGCGAATGAGGAAATCGAGAAAACGAAGCTGCTGGCCATGCGTGCCGAGCGCCGGCAGCGGCGTCGGCGCATCGCTATTGCGTCCCCGGTTCGGCGTGAGGAACTCGACACGCACATCGGGCGCGGCGTAGGACGTCGCCGCCAGCGATCGCCGCGGCAGCGGGACGGGTTGAAACGCCGGATCGGCCCGCCTGAGGACATCAAGCAGGCTCTCGATGCGATCGCCGACCGCGACCGAGATGGCGCGATCCTGGGCGATGTCGATGTCCGCCGTCAGCAGGGTCGATTGCGGCAGGCGGACGCCCAGCATGGCGGCGTAGCTCTGATAAGCGACCGTTCCGACCAGAACGCCGCGCAAGCGGAACACGCCGGCCTGTGCCAGGGCGGCGAGCACCGGCCCGGCCGCAGCGGCCGGCCGCGGCAGATGGGCCGAGCGCACCAGCGTCGCCACCAGCGCGCGGCGCTCGCGCGCGTCGTCGCGATGCTCGCGATGCAGCGCGATGCGCTCGAGCAGTTCCGGCGTCTCGGGGCCGGCGTAGCGCTGCTGCTTCCGGCCGCCGGACACGCTCTGCAGATACCAGTAGCGCCGGCCCTTCACGGACTTGGCGACGAACGTGCCCTGGTCTGCAAACGATTCCTCGAACGCCGCCGCCTGGGCGCGGTCAAGCAGCTCCGCATAGATCGTCTGCAGCTGCAATGCGATGTCGTGGACCATCGCACTCCGGGTTATACGCTTTTCGCAATATGCGTATAACCCACTATTGCGCCGGCAGGCAACCCTACTGCATGACGATCCTTGGCCCCTGGCGCTGGCCGCCCGCGATGCGCGCCTCGATCTTGGCCCACACCTTGTCGGCGATGGAACGGTAGATCTTGGCGAATTCGCTGTCGGGCCTGGAGACGACGATCGGGCGGCCGCCGTCGGAGGTCTCGCGGATATCGATATGAAGGGGCACTTCGCCCAGGAAGTCGACGCCGAGCTTCTCGGCCTCGCGCCGGGCGCCGCCGTGGCTGAAGATGTCGGAGCGGCCGCCGCAATGCGGGCACAGGAAATAGCTCATGTTCTCGATGATGCCGAAGACGGGCACGTCGACCTTGCGGAACATGTTGAGGCCCTTGCGCGCGTCGAGCAGCGCGATGTCCTGCGGCGTCGAGACGATCACGGCGCCGGTCAGCGGCACGCGCTGCGACATGGTGAGCTGGGCGTCGCCGGTCCCGGGCGGCATGTCGACGATCAGCGTGTCGAGCTCGCCCCAGGCGACGTCGCGCAGCATCTGCTCCAGCGCGCTCATCACCATGGGTCCGCGCCAGATCATCGGCGTGTCCTCCGCCACCAGGAAGCCCATCGACATGCAGGCGACGCCGTAATTCGTCATCGGCTGCAAGGTCTTGCCGTCGTGCGAGGTGGGCCGGCCGGCGATGCCCATCATGCGCGGCTGCGACGGCCCGTAGATGTCGGCGTCGAGCATGCCGACGCGCTTGCCCGAGGCGGCCAGCGCCAGCGCCAGGTTGACCGCCGTGGTCGACTTGCCGACGCCGCCCTTGCCGCTCGCCACCGCCACGATCGAGCGCACGCCCGGCACCAGCGCCTTCTGCTCGGCCGCGCCGTGGCCGTGTCCATGGCCGTGGGCATGGCCACGGGCTTGCGTTCCGGCAGCCGGCGCACGGGAAGCAGCCGCGGCGGAATGCGCCGTCAGGACCGCGGTCACGCTCAGCACGCCGGACAGGGATTCGACGGCCTTTTCCGCGGCCTTGCGCAGGGGCTCGAGCTTCGGCCCGCGCTTCGGGTCGACCTCGATCGAGAAGCCGACATGGCCGTCCTTGACCACCAGGCCCCTCACCATGTCGAGAGCGACGATATCGGACCCGCGCTCGGGGTCCTTGACGCCGCGCAAGGCGTCGAGGATTTGCGCCTGGGAGACTTCGGACATGCTTGACAACTCCGGATACCTGCCAACTATGCCGGCAGGCGCGCCGTGGTCGTGCCCGACGGGCCGGCGGCGCTGAAACGACGGGCCTGATATAGTCGGGGCTCCAACGGTTTGCAAAGGCGGCTGGCCCGCATCGGCAAATCCTCGGGCGCAACGAGCGGCGCACGCGGAAGGGCCGGCGCGGCCCCTGGCCCGGGAAAGGACTTCAACGAATGCCGTGGCAGAGTCAGGGAGGGGGCGGTGGCCCCTGGGGCAGTGGCGGTGGCGGGGGGCAGAACCCGTGGGGCCGCGGCGGCGGCGGCGGCGGGATCCAGCCGCCCGATCTCGAAGACCTGATCCGCAAGGGCCAGGACCGCTTCCGGCGCATGATGCCGGGCGGCGCCGCGTCGCCGCGGGCGATCATGCTGATCGTGCTGGCCGCGGCCATCGTCTGGCTTGCCAGCGGCTTCTACCGCGTGCAGCCGGACGAGCTCGGCGTGCCGCTGATCTTCGGCCGCTGGACCGGCGCCTACGCGCAGCCGGGCCTGAACTACAACCTGCCCGCGCCGGTCGGCAGCGTGGAACGGCCGAAAGTGACACGGCTGAACCGCGTCGAGGTCGGCTTCCGCACCGGGGTGGTGCAGGGGCGCGGCGAGGCCAAGCGCGACATCACGCAGGAAAGCCTGATGCTGACCGGCGACGAGAACATCATCGACATCCAGTTCGTGGTGTTCTGGCAGATCAAGGACGCGAAGCTGTTCCTGTTCAACATCCGCAACCCCGACAACGCGGTGAAGAGCGCCGCCGAGGCGGCGATGCGCGAGATCGTCGGCCGCAGCAACTTCGAGTTCGCGCGCACGCAAGGCCGCGGCCGCATCCAGGAGGACGCCAAGAAGCTGATCCAGCTGGTCCTCGACATGTACGGCTCGGGCATGATCGTGACGCAAGTCGAGATCCAGAAGGTCGACCCGCCGGCCAAGGTGATCGATGCCTTCCGCGACGTGCAGGCGGCGCGCGCCGACAAGGAGCGGGCCGTCAACGACGCCCAGGGCTACTTCAACGAACAGACCCAGCGCGCCGAGGGCGAGTCCGAGAAGATCCTGCGCGGCGCCGAAGGCTTCAAGGAGGCCCGCATCGCCGAGGCCACCGGCGCGGCGCAGCGGTTCCTGTCGATCTTCAGCCAGTACAAGGAGGCCAAGGACATCACCATGCGGCGGATGTACCTGGAAACCATGGAGGAACTGCTCGGCAGCATGGACAAGGTGATCATCGAGCAGGGCGGAGGATCGAGCGGCGTGGTGCCGTACCTGCCGTTGCAGGATCTGACCAAGCGCAAGGCGCCTCCGGCCCAGGGAGGCACGCAATGAACCGCGCCGTCCTCGTCATCGCCGGCGTCGTCCTGGCCGCGGTCCTGCTGGTCACGAGTTCCGCCCTCTACACCGTGCAGGAGGGGCGCCAGGCAATCGTGCTGCAGTTCGGCCAGCCCGTGGGTGACCTCGTGTCCGCGCCCGGACTCAAGTGGAAGGTCCCGTTCATCCAGAACGTCGTCTATTTCGACAAGCGGGTGCTGGATTTCGACGCCGAGCGCGCCGAGATGGCGACTGCCGACCAGAAGCAGGTCGAAGTCGACGCCTACGCCCGCTATCGCATCGAAAATCCGCTGCTGTTCTTCCAGACGGTCAACAACGAGCGCACCCTCAACGCGCGCCTGCTGTCGATCATCAGCTCGAACCTGCGCACCTCGATCGCCGAGATGCCGCTCGCCCAGGTGCTGACGGAAGAGCGCGTTGCGCTGATGCAGCGCATCAAGGAGAACACCAATGTCGAGGCCAAGACCTTCGGCATCAACGTGATCGACGTGCGCATCAAGCGCGTCGACCTGCCGGACGAGAACAGCGAGGCGATCTTCCGCCGCATGCAGACGCAGCGCGAGCAGGAAGCGCGCCGCATCCGCGCCGAGGGCGTGCGCGACTCGCTCGGCGTGCGCGCCGACGCGGACAAGCGCGTGCGCGTGATCATCGCCGAGGCGCAGAAGCGCTCGCAGATCCTGCACGGCGAGGGCGAGATGGAGGCGACGCGCATCTACAACGAGGCCTACAGCAAGGACCCGACATTCTTCGACTTCTTCCGGTCGCTGCAGGCGATGAGCAAAGGCTTGAGCGGCGACAACACGCGCTATGTTGGGCCGCCCGACAGCGAGTTCTTCCGTTTCTTCGGCTCGATGAGTGGTGCGCCGGCGCCGAAGGACGGAGCGGCCCCGGCGGCCCCGCGCTGAGGGATCTCCTCGCCGCGCTCGCGCTTGCGCTCGCGCTGGAAGGGGCGGCCTACGCCCTCTTCCCCGGGGCCATGCGCCGGATGCTGGAAACGGTGCGCGCGATGCCCGAGCCGCGCCTGCGCCTGGCCGGCCTCGTCGCCACGGCGCTCGGCGTGGGGCTCGCCTGGATGGTGCGCGGCTGAGGGCGGCTGACCGGCCGGGGCCCGGCCGCCGGCTGATCGCGCGTCCTTCACGGGCTTTTGCCATGAGCGGCATGAAAAATGTATATATTGGCGGAGAGAACGTGTAGCGGCCCGATGGCATGGCCGCCGCAGCATTGATCCGAAACAGCGGCAGCGGACAGGTAGACCTGCGATCGGGGCGCGGGGGTTGGAGGTAAGACCTTGAGCGATCTAAGGAATTATTTGCGTGGCGCGGTCCTGGGCGGGATCGCGGCCATGGCGCTGAGCCTGGCGCCGGCGCTGGCGCAGACGGCCACGGCGAAGCCGATGCCGGACGGATTTGCCGATCTCGCCGCGCAGCTGTTGCCGTCGGTGGTCAATATTTCCACCACCCAGGTGGTCAAGAGCCGCAGCGGCGCCGGCAAGGAGCGCGGCAGCTCCCCCGACCAGCCGCAGGTGCCGCCCGGGTCACCCTTCGAGGAATTCTTCAAGGACTTCTTCGACCGCCAGCCGCAGGAGAACCGGCCGCGCAAGAACACCTCGCTCGGCTCGGGCTTCATCATCGACGCCGGCGGCCTGGTGGTCACCAACAACCACGTGATCTCCGAGGCGGACGAGGTGACCGTCATCCTGCACGACGACACCAGCCTCAAGGCCGAGGTCGTCGGCCGCGACGCCAAGACCGACCTGGCGCTGCTCCGGGTCAAGACCGACAGGAAGCTCAAGCCGCTGAAATGGGGCAATTCCGACCAGACGCGCGTCGGCGACTGGGTGGTGGCGATCGGCAACCCGTTCGGCCTGGGCGGCACGGTGACGGTGGGCATCCTGTCCGCCCGCGCACGCGACATCAACTCGGGGCCCTACGACGACTTCCTGCAGACCGACGCTTCGATCAACCGGGGCAACTCGGGCGGGCCGATGTTCAACCTGCAGGGCGAGGTGATCGGCATCAATACGGCGATCTTCTCGCCGACCGGCAGCAGCGTGGGCATCGGGTTCGCCATTCCCGCCTCGCTCGCCAAGCCGGTGATCGACCAGCTGAAGGAGTTCGGCAAGACGCGGCGCGGCTGGCTCGGCGTGCGCATCCAGCAGGTCAGCGACGAGATCGCCGAGAGCCTCGGCCTCGACAAGGCGCGCGGCGCCATGATCGCCAGCGTCACAGCCGGCGGACCGGCGGAGAAGTCGAAGCTCGAGCCGGGCGACGTCGTGCTCTCGTTCGACGGCAAGGACGTGACCGAGATGCGCCGCCTGCCGCGCATCGTCGCCGAGGTGGCGCCGGGCAAGAAGGTCCCGATGGCGGTCTGGCGCAAGGGCAAGGAGCTGAAGCTCGACGTGGTCGTCGGCGAGCTCGACGAGAACGAGACCGCCGCGCTGCAGCCCGACGCCGGCAAGGGCAAGGAGACCAGCAAGGCCACGGTCGACGCGCTCGGCCTGTCGCTCTCCAAGCTCAGCCCCGAGCTGCGCGACAAGTTCGACATCGACCCGTCGATCGACGGCGTGGTGATCACCGAGGTGGCGACCGACAGCGCCGCGGCGCAGAAGGGCCTGCGGGCCGGCGACGTGATCGTCGAAGTGGCCCAGGAGGCGGTCAAGGACCCGAAGGACGTTTCCGAGCGGGTCAAGAAGGCCAAGGCCGCGGGCCGCAAGTCGGTGCTCATGCTGGTCGACCGCCAGGGCGACCTGCGCTTCGTCGCGATCAAGCTCGACGGCTAGGACCGCATGCGCCGGCGCCCCCCGTTCGCCGCAGGCGGACGAGGCGGGAAAGAGCCGGGCGAAAGCGCGCTACGCCGCGTTCTGCGGCAGCATGCCGCCGGTGCCGCTCTGGTCGTCCGCGTCGGGGCGCTGGATGCTTTCCTGCTCACCCAGCGAGTAGTAGTCGCCGAAGCTCCACTGCCCGGCGAGGGCCAGCGCCAGCAGAATCCCCGCCGCCGCGACGAGGTCGGCGATGCCCGACTCGTCCGGATTGGGCGCTTTCCATCGCATGAGGACGGAAACGCACGCCCGGGCCCATCGGTTCCCTAAGTCACGGTTGCGTAATATTCGGCGGGAATGCCGGCCCTGGCGCGCGCGGCGTCGTTGAACGGCGGCCTCACCACGCCGGCGCAATATTGTTCCACCAGGCTGCGCCAGGTTGCGGCCGGATCGCGCCCCGCCTGGCGGCACAGAAGCTCGAACCAGCGTGCCCTGGCGGCGACGTGGCCGATCTCTTCGGCATGGATGCGGCGGAGCACGCCGGCGCTGGCCTCGTCGCCGGCGGATTCGAACTTCGCGATCATCGCGGGCGTCACGTCGAGGCCGCGCGCCTCGAGCACCATCGGCACGACCGCGAGCCGGGCGAGCAGGTCGCGGGAGGTGCGCTCGGCCGCTTGCCACAGGCCGTCATGCGCGGGCAGGTCGCCGTAGGCCGCGCCCAGCGCCTCGAGCCGGTCGCCGAGCAACGTGAAATGGGTCGCTTCCTCGTCGGCCACCGCGACCCAGTCGTCGGCGAAGGCGCGCGGCAGGCCACAACCGGCGAAGCGCGCGACCATGTCCCAGGCGAGATCGATGGCATTGAGCTCGATATGCGCGATGGCGTGCAGCTGGGCCGCGCGGCCCTTCGGGTCGGCGGTGATGCGCCGCCGCGGCACCCGGCCGGGCGCGACCAGCGCGGGCCTGGGCGGCCGCGCCGGGCGATCGGGCAC
>JAKLKW010000097.1 GCA_023150455.1 Alphaproteobacteria bacterium
CGCCCGCGCCGCCGCCGGGGGCCGCCTCGATCTATCAGCCGCCCAGCGTCGCACCGACGCCGGCACCGAGCATGGCGAGCGTGGCGCAGGCGCAGTTCCAGCCGCCGCCGCCGCCGACCATCCCGGGCCGGCCGCCGCTCGCCCAGATCCAGGCCGCGACCGGCGCGGCGCAAGCGGCCCAGCCGGTGCCGCCGCCGGCGGCGCCTTCCTACACGCCGCCCGGCGCGCCGGCGGTCGCGGCCCCCCCCGCGCCCGCCTATCCGCCGCAACAGCAACAGCCGCAACCGCTGCAGCCGCAGCAACAGCAACAGCAGCAGCAGATCGCGGCGCTGCCGCCGTCGATGCAGCGGCCGGTGCTGACGCCGCCGCCGGGCTATGGCCTGCCGCCGTCGGCCAACGCGCTCGCGGCCGCGCCGACCCAGCCGCCGCTGCCCGCGCCGAGCTATCCCTACGCGACGGTCAATACCGGCGCCGGCGCGGTGCTGAATCCGATCCGCCCGCCGCCGCCGCCGATCTCGCCGGCCCTGCCGCAACTGGCGTCGCGCGGCGGCAGCGCGGTCGACGAGGCGCGCCAGCGCGCCGCCGCCGGGGCCAACGACGCCGCGGCGATTTCCGAGGCGCGCCGCCGCGCCGCCTTCGCCAGCGGGCAGCAGGTCGCCCTCATCCTGTTCGCCGACGGCTCGGCCAGCCTCGGCGCCGCCGACCGCGACCTCTTGCAGCGCGTCGCCGCCATGGCGCAGCAGACCGGCGCCGTGGTGCGCGTGGTCGGCCATGCCAGCGGCGGCGCGGGCGACAGCCGGGGAGCCAATCGCAGCGGCAACTTCGCCATCTCGCAGGCGCGCGCCGATGCCGCCGCGGCCGCGCTCGCGTCCGCCGGCCTGCCGGCGGACCGCGTGGTGGTCGAGGCCAGGGGCGACAGCGAGCCGGTCTACCGCGAGACCACGCCGGCCGGCGCCGCCGGCAACCGCCGGGTCGACGTCTTCCTGCAATAGGCGGCGCGTCCTTCGGCCGGCTTGCCTTTTGCCGCCGTCGCCGCCATAGAGGGCGGCGATCCTTGAAGCGAAAGCCCTGCCATGGAACCGGATTTCCACCGCACCCGTCGGTTGCCGCCCTACGTCTTCGCCGAGGTCAACCGCATGAAGGCGAAGGCGCGCGCGGCCGGCGAGGACATCATCGACTTCGGCATGGGCAATCCCGACCAGCCGACGCCCAAGCACATCGTCGACAAGATGATCGAGGCGGTGCAGGACCCGCGCACGCACCGCTACTCCAACTCGCGCGGCATCCCGGGCCTCAGGCGCGCGCTCGCCGGCTACTACGCGCGGCGCTTCGGCGTCGAGCTCGACCCCGAGACCGAGGTGATCGCCACGCTCGGCTCGAAGGAGGGCATCGCCAACCTGGCGCAGGCGATCACGAGCCCCGGCGACATCATCCTGGTGCCGAACCCGAGCTACCCGATCCATCCCTACGGCTTCATCATCGCCGGCGCCGCGATCCGCCACATCCCGGTCGGAGACGGCCCGCTACAGGATCAAGACGGCTTCATGACCATGCTGGCGCGCGCGGTGCGCCATTCGGTGCCGAAACCGCTGGCGCTGGTGCTGAACTACCCGTCGAACCCGACCGCCGAGGTGGTCGGGCTCGACTTCTACGCCGACGTGGTCGATTTCTGCCGCCGCCACGGCATCTACATCATCTCGGACATCGCCTATGCCGAGATCTATTTCTGCGACAGCCCGCCGCCCTCGATCCTCGAGGTGCCCGGCGCCAAGGAGATCGCCATCGAGTTCTCGTCCTTGAGCAAGACCTACTCGATGCCGGGCTGGCGCGTCGGCTTCGGCGCCGGCAACCGCAAGCTGATCGAGGCGCTGGCGCGCATCAAGTCCTATGTCGACTACGGCGCCTTCACGCCGATCCAGGTGGCGGCCACGGCGGCGCTCAACGGCCCGCAGGACTGCGTCGAGGAGATCCGCCAGCGCTACAGGCAGCGCCGCGACGTGCTGATCGCCTCGCTGGCATCCGCCGGCTGGAGCGTGCCGAGCCCGGCCGCCAGCATGTTCGCCTGGGCGCCGATCCCCGAGGCGTTCGAGAAGCTCGGCTCGCTCGAGTTCTCCAAGCTGCTGCTCGGCGAGGCCAAGGTGGCGGTCGCGCCCGGCATCGGCTTCGGCGAATACGGCGACGGCCACGTGCGCATCGCACTGGTCGAGAACGAGCACCGCATCCGCCAGGCCGCGCGGTCGATCAAGCAGTTCCTCGGCGCCGCCGACCCGTCGCGTTCCCGCGGCAGGTTGCGCCTCGTCGGCAACTGACCGCCATGGCGCTGCGCGTCGCGATCGCCGGCCTCGGCACCGTCGGGGCGGGCGTGCTGAAGCTCCTGCACCAGCAGGCCGAGCTCTTGGAGGAGCGCTGCGGCCGGCGCGTGATGGTCGCCGCCGTCTCGGCGCGCGACCGCTCGCGCGACCGCGGTGTCGACCTCAGGGGCGTGCGCTGGTACGCCGACGCGACGGCGCTGGCGGCCGATCCCGAGATCGACATCGTGGTCGAGCTGATCGGCGGCGCCGACGGCGTGGCGAGGACGCTCACCGAGGCCGCGCTCGCCGCCGGCAAGCACGTCGTCACCGCCAACAAGGCTCTCTTGGCCGTGCACGGCGCCGCGCTCGCGCGCCTGGCCGAGGGCAAGCGCGCGGTGCTGGCCTACGAGGCCGCGGTCGCCGGCGGCATCCCGATCGTCAAGGCGCTGCGCGAGGGCCTGGCCGCGAACCGGGTCGCGCGCGTCTACGGCATCCTGAACGGCACCTGCAACTACATCCTGACCACGATGCGCGAGGGCAGGCGCGAGTTCGCCGAGGTGCTGGCCGAGGCGCAGAAGCTCGGCTATGCCGAGCTCGACCCGGCGACCGATGTCGACGGGATCGACGCCGCGCACAAGCTCGCGATCCTGGCCGCGCTCGCCTACGGCAGCGAGGTCGACTTCGCCGGCGTGCATACCGAGGGCATCCGCCACATCTCGGCGCTCGACATCGACTACGCCGGCGAGCTCGGCTTCCGCATCAAGCTGATCGGCCACGCGCGCATGACCGAGCACGGGCTCGAGCAGCGCGTGACGCCGGTGATGGTGCCGCTCGATTCGCCGATCGCGCACACCGAGGGCGTGTTCAACGCGGTCGTGGTCGAGGGCGACTTCGTCGGCACCGCGCTGTTCCAGGGGCGCGGCGCGGGGGCGGGACCGACCGCGTCGGCCGTGGTGGCCGACATCATCGACATCGCGCGCGGGCGCCAGCCCGTGACCTTCTCGGTGCCGGCCGACAGGCTGCGCGCCATCCCCGCCGCGCCGATGGCGCGCCACCGCGGCGCCTATTACATTCGGCTGATGGTGGTCGACCGCCCGGGCGTCATCGCCGACGTGACCGCGTGCCTGCGCGACGAGCAAGTCTCGCTCGAATCGATGCTGCAGCGCGGCCGCGCGCCGGGCGAGAGCGTGCCGGTGGTGCTGACCACGCACGACACCGAGGAGGCCGCCATGCGGCGCGCGCTCGAGCGCATCGAGCGCCTGAACTCGGTGATCGAGCCCCCGCGCATGATCCGGATCGAGGCGTGACCAGAACGAACAACGGAGAGCCTCTCGTGGCCAAGACCAGCCCCACCAAGAGCGAAATTCCCCTGATCACCGACCGCAACCTGGCGCTGGAGGCCGTACGCGTGACCGAGGCCGCGGCGCTGGCGGCCTCGAGGCTCATGGGCCGCGGCGACGAGAAGGCGGCCGACCAGGCCGCGGTCGACGCGATGCGCGCGGCGCTCAACCGGCTCGCCATCGACGGCGAGGTGGTGATCGGCGAGGGCGAGCGCGACGAGGCGCCGATGCTCTACATCGGCGAGAAGGTCGGCACCGGCAAGGGCCCTGCGATCGACATCGCGCTCGACCCGCTCGAGGGCACCACCATCACGGCCAAGGGCGGCCAGAACGCGCTGGCGGTGATCGCCTTCGCCGACCGCGGCAACTTCCTCAACGCGCCCGACGTCTACATGGACAAGATCGCGGTCGGCGGCGGCCTGCCCGAGGGCGTGGTCGACCTCGACGCCACGCCCAAGGAGAACTTGAGCAACCTCGCCAAGGCGAAGAAGGTCGACGTCTCGGACCTCGTCGCCTGCATCCTCGACCGCCCGCGCCACGCCGAGCTGATCGGCAAGGTGCGCGAGTCCGGCGCGCGCATCCGCCTGATCTCCGACGGCGACGTCGCCGGCGCCATCGCCACCTCGACGCCCGAGAGCGGCGTCGACATCTACATGGGCAGCGGCGGCGCGCCCGAGGGCGTGCTGGCCGCCGCGGCGCTGCGCTGCATCGGCGGGCAGATGCAGGGGCGGCTCTTGTTCCGCAACGACGACGAGCGCAGCCGCGCGCGCAAGCTCGGCATCGCCGACCTCGCGCGCAAGTACGCGATGCAGGACATGGCCGCCGGCGACGTGATGTTCGCCTGCACCGGCGTCACCGACGGCGCCATGCTGAGGGGCGTGCGCCGCTTCGCCGGCGGCGCCATGACGCATTCGCTCGTCATGCGGTCGATGACCGGCACCGTGCGCGTGATCGAGACGCGCCACAACTTCCCGACGAAGAAGCTGGGGTAGGCTGGTCACGCGTCGATGCGTGAGGCCTCTTTTCCGGTCCCCCCTCCCCTTGCGGGAGGGGGAAAGGGGGAGGGGTATGCCGCAAACGAGAACGAGCGCAGGCCTGTAGCATCGAGCCTGCGTGTCGCGCCCCCTCCCCTTAACCCCCTCCCGCCTCTCCGACAAGCACAGGGGGAGGGGGGACGGAATTGAGCGCCTCCGCCTTCCTCGGCGTCGAGAAGTCCCTGTGCGGGCGCGCGTGGCGGGCGCGCGCGTGCGACGACCGGGTCGCGCTCGCCCTGGCCGAGCGGTTCTCGCTGCCGGAGATCGTCGGGCGCGTGCTGGCGGGGCGCGGCGTCGGCATCGCGGAGGCCGAGGCGTTCCTCGATCCGACGCTCCGCCGCCTGCTGCCCGATCCGTCGCATCTCAAGGACATGGACCAGGCGGTCGAGCGCCTGGTGCGCGCGATCCAACGGGACGAGGCGGTCGCGGTGTTCGGCGACTACGACGTCGACGGCGCCACCTCGTCGGCGCTGATCCGGCGCTTCTTCGCCGCCGTCGGCGCGCGGCTCGCCGTCTACATCCCCGACCGGCTGAAGGAAGGCTACGGGCCCAACGCGCCGGCGCTGAAGCGGCTGAAGGAGCAGGGCATCGCCGTCGTCGTCACGGTCGACTGCGGTATCACCGCGCACGGGCCGCTCGCCCAAGCGCGCGCTTGCGGGCTCGACGTGGTCGTGATCGATCACCATGTCGGCGAGCCGGCCTTGCCGCCGGCGGTCGCCGTGGTCGACCCGAACCGGCTCGACGAGGTCTCGCCGCACCGCCAGCTCGCCGCCGTCGGCGTCGCCTTCCTCCTGATCGTCGGCCTCAACCGCGCGCTGCGCCGCGCGGGCTGGTATTCCGACGCCCGGCCCGAGCCCGAGCTGATGCAGTGGCTCGACCTCGTCGCGCTCGGCACGGTCGCCGACGTGGTGCCGCTGACCGGCGTCAACCGCGCGCTGGTGCGCCAGGGCCTCGCCGTCATGGCGCGCCGCGCCAATACGGGCCTGGCCGCGCTCGCCGACGTCGCCGGCCTCAAGCAGGCGCCCGAGGCCTATCACCTGGGGTTCGTGCTGGGGCCGCGCGTCAACGCCGGCGGCCGCGTCGGCGAGGCCGAGCTCGGCGCGCGCCTGCTCGGCAGCGACGATCCCGGCGAGGCCGCCGCGATCGCGCGCCATCTCGACCAGCTCAACCGCGAGCGCCAGGCGATCGAGCGCCAGGTGCTGGAGGACGCGATCGCCCGCATCGATGCGGACGGCGGCCCGGGCGCGGTGGCGCACGCTTCCGGCGACGGCTGGCATCCCGGCGTGATCGGCATCGTCGCCAGCCGCATGAAGGAGCGCTATGGCAGGCCGGCCATGGTGACGGCGATCGGCGCCGACGGCATCGGCAAGGGTTCGGGCCGCTCGGTCGGCGGTGCCGACATGGGCTCGGCCGTGGTCGCCGCGCGCCAAGCCGGCCTGTTGATCAACGGCGGCGGCCACGCGATGGCGGCCGGCTGGACGGTCGCGCGCGACCGCGTACCCGACTTCGTCGCCTTCGTCGCCGAGCGCCTCGGCGGCCGGGACGGCGGCCCGCCCATGGCGGTCACCGAGATCGACGCCACCCTGCAGCCGCTCGGCGCTACGCCCGCGCTCGCCTCGGCGCTCGCCCGGCTCGAGCCCTACGGCGCCGGCAACCCGCGCCCGGTCTTCGCGCTGCCCGACCTGCGCGTGACGTGGAGCAACGTGGTCGGCGGCGGCGACGGCAACGCCGGCCATGTGCGCTGCGCGCTCGCCGGCACCGGCGGCGGCCGCCTCAACGCCATCGCCTTCCGCGCCGCCGGCACCGCGCTCGGCCAGGCGCTCATGGCCCCGAACGGCCCGCCGCTGCACCTGGCCGGCTGCGTCAAGCTCGACACGTGGAACGGGGAAGAGCGCGTGCAGTTGGTGATCGAAGACGGGGCGCGGGTTTGACCCTCGCCCGCCGGAGGGCGGGAGAGGAGTCTACGCCGCCTGCGCGAAGCTGGGCGGGCGGACCTGGGAGGCGGGGAAGATCAGGGTGATCGTGGTGCCCTTGCCCAGCACGCTCTCGATGCGGAGCCGGCCGCGGTGGCGCTCGATCAGCGCCTTGACGATGCTCAAGCCCAGGCCCGTGCCCTCGTAGCGGCGCGTCATGCTACTGTCGATCTGCTGGAAGGGCTGCACCGCGACCCGGGCCTGAGCCTCGGTCATGCCGATGCCGTGGTCGGCGACCGACAGCTCGAACTCGCCGGCCTGGCCGCGGCCGCAGGCGACGCGCACGGGCTTGTCCGCCTCGCTGAACTTGACCGCGTTCGACAAGAGGTTGAGCAGCATCTGGCGCAGCGCCCGCTCGTCGGCCTCGAGAACCGGCCATTCGCCGCCCTCGACGATCGAGACGTCGCGCCGCTGCGCCATCTCGGAGCCGCGGAACATGCCGAGCGTCGACTCGACCACGCCGAGCAACTCGACCGGCTCGAAGGTCATCTCGAAATGCCCGGCGTCGAGCTTGGCCATGGTCAGGATGTCGTTGACGAGCTCGTACATGTGCCGGCCGCTCTTGAGGATGTCGTCGGCGTAGTCGCGGTACTTGCTCTCGCCGATCGGCCCCAGCGATTCCTGGGTGATCAGCTCGCTGAAGCCGATGATGGCGTTGAGCGGCGTGCGCAGCTCGTGGCTCATGTTGGCGAGGAAGCGCGACTTCGCCTCGTTGCCGGCCACGGCCTCGTCCTTGGCGCGCTTCAGGTCGCGCGCCAGCGCGTGCAGCTCCTCGTGCGCCTTGTGGATCACGTGGTTCTGGTAGAACAGCAGGCCGATGAAGACGAGGCCGCACAGGAACAGCACGCCCGCCGCCGCCGAGAACAGCCAGTGCAGCGTGAGCAGTTGGCGCTGGTCCTCGGCCACCTGGCTGCCGCCGAACTGGTTGGCGGCGGCGGCGAAGCGGATCAGCATCGTCTCGAGCGGCTGCAGTCGCTCGAGCACCTTCTGCGGATTGCCCGGCCTGTCGATCGCCGCGACGATCGGATCGAGCCCCGCCAGCGTCGTCTCGAGCGCGCCGATCACCGGCTTCAGGTCCTCGAAATGCTCGGTCAGCGCGCCGACGTCGCCGCCCTTCAGGATGTTGAGCCGGTTGTGCAGGATGTCGAAGCGAGTCTGCACCTCGTCCTTGTCGACGCCGCCATGGCCCAGCGCGAAGGCGGCGACGCGGTGCTCGAGGCGGTGGAATTCGGCCAGCGCCTGGCTCGACGCCCACACGATGTTGTAGCGCGAGACCTCGCGCAGCACGTTCTGGCGCTCGACGATGGTCAGCGAGATGTGGACCGTGACGGCGGCGAAGATGCCGATCGTCACGATCAGCGCCAGCTTGATCCCCCGGAACAGCTGCATCGACTTGACCGCCCGTGCGTGCAGGCGAAGCGGCATCGGAACCCCGACGCTCTGCCGCGTCCGTCCGCGCTGCCGGCTATTTCACCTCAATCCGCGCCACTTGCCAAACCGAGCGGCTGTAGAACTTCTGGTTCTTGAGGTCCGGATTGCTGTCGTAGTGGTACACGATGAACAGCGGGCCCTTGTCGCGCACGGGCATGTACTGGCCGTCGCGCTTGAGCGCCAGGATCACCGGGTATTTCTTGACGTCCTCCATCGGCAGCTCGGCGCTGTAGTCGTTCAGCGCCACCGCGACGAACCGGTCGCCCGTGGCGCCGACGGCCTCCATCAGCTTCGCGAGCGGCACGCCCTCGAACGTGACCGGCTCCTTGTACCAGGGCGTGGCGGTGGTGAAGGACGTCATGCCGAGCGATTCCAGCATGGCGCGGTCGAACACGGCGCTCTTGTCGCTGTTGGTGACGCCGATCTTGCCGGTGACGGTGAGGATCGGCTTCTCGCTCGGCTTGGCGAGATCCGCGGCCCCGGCCGAAGCGGCGAGGAGGCCGAGGCCGGCCACGAGGGCGAGCGCATACGTGCGAAGCGAACGCGGCATTGCACAATCCTTGTGTAACGCTGTTGGTGGCGGTAAATTATTCGCCAATCTTCCTTAACGGAACATGAATCTGGGGCAGTCGCGGGCGATCTTAACGGAATCTTCAGGGCGGATGGCGTAAAATTTTCCCGGGCAGCCCGCGGACGTGGCCAGGACGGGCACAGGTATGATCGAGGTATTCAAGGAGTTCACGTTCGAGGCGGCGCACCACCTGGCCGGCAACGTACCGCCGGGGCATCCGTATTCGCGCCTGCACGGCCACTCGTTCAAGGTCGAGATATTCCTGCGTGGCGAGCCCGACCCGAAACACGGCTGGGTCGCGGACTTCGCCGAGATCGACCGCCACCTGCAGCGCCTGCGCGGCGAGCTCGACCACAACTACCTCAACGACATCGAGGGATTGCAGGTGCCGACGCTGGAGAACATCACGCGCTGGATCTGGAACCGGCTGCACGACGAGCTGCCCGGACTCCATCGCGTGCTGGTCCGGCGCGGGAGCTGCGGCGAAGGCTGCATCTACACCGGCATGGCGGCCTGACGCCGCGCACCGGTCCGCTTGGCGGATGCCGACCCGGCGCGTTCCCGCCGTGAACGCCGGTTGCCGCGCGTCGCGGGAAGGTGGCTTCCGCGAGCGCGGCGATGTGTTACTATAATTGCGTGCTTCACCTATACCGTTCGTTGCAGGTGGGTTCTCCCTTCCGCCTTCGACGCCGCGCCGGCGCCGGGCGGGGCGACGTCCGGCCGCGGTGGGGAGAACGGCCCGCGTGAGGCCGATGCCGGCCGACCTGGTGGAGGCGGTCAAGCTCCACCAACTGTGGATCGCCCACAAGGTCGGCGGAAGGCGCGCCAATTTCTCGGTCCGCAATTTCGACGAAGTCGACCTGTCCAAGGCCGACCTGCAGGAATCGCGCTTCGTCGGCTGCAGCTTCGAGCGCGCCAACCTTGCCGGCAGCAACCTCGACCGCGCCGACCTGTTCGGCTCGCGCTTCGACGGCGCCGACCTCACCAGCGCCAGCCTGATCGGCGCCGACATCCGCGGCACCAGCCTGCGCGACGCCGTGCTGACGCGCGCCAACCTGGCCGACGCCGACTTGAGGCCCGGCGAGCTGTTGACGGTGAACAACGCGCAGGGAATCACCTCGCGGCGCTCGGACCTGGTGCGCGTCGACCTGAGCGGCGCCAAGATGATGCGCGCCAACCTCAGCGGCGCGAACATGACGACGGCGCGGGCCGTCGGCGCGGACATGAGCGACGCGGTGCTGACGGGCACGCAGCTCAACGGGTCGGACCTGAGCCAGGCCTCGATGGTCCGCGCCAAGCTGAGCGGCGCCGACATCAGCGGCGCGCGCCTCGTCGGCGTCGACCTGCGCGACGCCGACCTGCGCGGCGCCGAGGTCGAAGGGGCCGATTTCTCCGGGGTCAACCTGTGCGGCGCGGCGGTCGAGGGCGTCGAGTTCGCCCGCTGCGCGACGACGCCCACGGTGCTGCCGCGCCAGCTTGCCGATCTCGCCGACGACACGCGCGCGGCGATCGAGAGCCACATGCTGTGGGTCAAGACCGGCGGCGCCGAAGGGGCGCGCGCCACGCTCAGCGACGTCGACCTGTCGGGCGTGACCCTGGCCGGATGCGATCTCAGCGGCGCGATGCTGCACACCTGCCGGCTGGTGCACGCCGACCTGCGCAACGCGCGGCTGTCGATGGCCGACCTCGGCCAATCGGTCCTGGCCGGCTGCAACCTGGAGGGCGCCGACCTTGAGGGCGCGCGCCTGGTCAAGGCCGACCTGAGCGGGGCGACGCTCCGCC
Source organism: Alphaproteobacteria bacterium (assembly GCA_023150455.1). GTDB lineage: Bacteria > Pseudomonadota > Alphaproteobacteria > JAEULC01 > JAEULC01 > JAEULC01. The sequence continues at coordinate 10,423 of JAKLKW010000097.1, forward strand.
GCGCGCGGCTCGGCGCGGTCGTGCTGCGCCACGCCGACGGCACGCCGACCGGGCGCGACTGGCCGACCAACCTCGCGGGGGCGAGCCTGGTCGGCGCCGACCTCGTCGGCGCGGACCTGCGCAGCGCGAACCTGACCGGCGCCGACCTGACCGAGGCGAAGCTGGTCGGCGCCAACCTCACCGGCGCCGTGCTGGACGCGGCGATCCTGCCGAAGGGGTTCCAGTAGCGCGCGCGGGCCGGGCGCGGCGCAGCCAAACCTCGAAGCGCACGCGGAGCCGCAGAGGAGAGCTGCGCGCCGACGCTACGCCGCCGCGTCGGCGTCGGCGCGTTCCACGCCGGGCGGCGACGAGGGCAGGGCGACGGTGACGGTGGTGCCCTTGCCGACGGTGCTTTCGATGGTGAGCGTGCCGCCGTGCATGGCGACCAGCGCCTTGGTGATGGCGAGCCCGAGGCCAGAGCCCGCGTGGTCGCGCGTCCAGGCGTTGGCGACCTGCTCGAACGGGCGGCCGAGGCGCGGCAGGTGGTCGGCCGGGATGCCGATGCCGGTGTCGGCGACGACGGCCGAGACCGAATGCAGCCCGGCGGCGACCGCGACCGTCACGCTGCCGCCGCGCGGCGTGAACTTGATCGCGTTCGACAAGAGGTTCAGCAGCACCTGGCGCAGCGCGCGGCGGTCGGCCTGGATCGGGTCGAGCCGGTCCGGCGCGACCACGCCGAGCCGTATGCCCGACTGCGCGGCGGTGGCCGCGCACATGCGCCTGGCCTCCTTCGCCAGCTGCGCCAGGCAGACCGGCTCGGGATGCAGGTCGACGCGGCCGGATTCGATTCGGGCGAGGTCGAGGATCGAGTTGATCATGCCGAGCAGGTGGGCGCCGCTGGCGCAGATGTCCTCGATGTACTCGCGGTACTTGGGCGGCGAGACGGGGCCCAGCATCTCGTTCCTCATCATGTCGGCGAAGCCGAGGATGGCGTTGAGCGGCGTGCGCAGCTCGTGGCTCATGTTGGCGAGGAACTCGGTCTTGCTGCGGCTGGCCTCGAGCGTGGCGGTGATCACCTGCTGCAGCTCGGCCTCGCGCCGCGTGCGCTGGCCGCAGTCGGCGTAGCGGCTGACGACGTGGCCGTCGCCGGCGGCGCGGTGGCTGACGAGGATCGGGCGGTCGATGTCGATCAGCACCTCCTGCTCGACCTCCTGCGACAGGAGGCCGCCGGCGTCGGCCGCCGGCAGCAGCAGCTGCGCCGCGGCCGGCGCCTCGGCCGCCAGGCGGCGCACGATCTCGATGCGGCGCCGCCCGATCAGGAAGTGCCGCGCCAGGTCGGGCAGCAGCTGGGCGAAGCGCCGGTTGCGCCAGGCGAGCCGCCCGTCCGGGTGCCAGACCACGATGCCGGCATCAATGGCGTTCAGCGCCGCCGCGCCCACCGCCGGGTCGGGCAGCGCGTCGCGCCGCGCCGCCGTCGGCGCGGGCGCATCGGCCGGCGTGGGGAGGGCCGCAGGGACGTGCAGTGGCTTCACGGCCGCTCGCAAGCTAGGTTGCCCAGATTCGTTAATGTGGCCCTGCTGGCGTTAATATTCGGTGTAGCTGCAATTCCGCCGGCTGAACGCCGCCGCGGTCGCCGGCGGCCGCCTAAAGCATGCCGAGCGCGGTCTTGCGCCTGGGCGGAGGGAAATCGCGGTCGATCTCGGCCAGGTCGGCCGGGGTGAGCTTGATGTGCGCGGCTGCCACATTGTCGCGCAGGTGCGCGGGATCGACCGCCTTGGGGATCGAGATGACGCCGGGCCGCGCCAGGGTCCAGGCCAGCGCGATCTGCCAGATCGTCCGGCCGTGGCGCTTCGCCACCGCCTCGAGCCCCGCCTTGCGCGGCAGCCTTCCCTGGTCGAGCGGCGAGTAGGCCATGATCGGCATCGAGCGCCGCCCGGCCGCCGGGATCAGGTCGAACTCGGGGCCGCGGCGGGCGAGGTTGTAGAGGATCTGGTTGCTGGCGCAGCGCGCGCCCTCCTTCAGCGCCCAGACATCCTCCATCTCGCCGAGGTCGAAGTTGCTCACGCCCCAGTGGCGGATCTTGCCGGCGTTTCGGAGCTGCTCGAAGCCGCCGACGGTTTCGGCGATCGGGTAGGAGCCCGGCCAGTGCAGCAGGTAGAGGTCGATGCGGTCGGTCCGGAGCCGCTTCAGGCTGCGCTCGCACGCGGCGACGACGCCGGCGCGCGAGGCGTTGTGCGGATAGACCTTGGAGACGATGAACAGGCGGTCGCGCGCGCGCTTGTCCCCGATCGCCTCGGCGACGATCTCCTCGGCGGTGCCCTCGCCGTACATCTCGGCCGTGTCGATCAGCGTGACGCCGATCTCGAGCGCGAGCCGGATCGCCGTCACCTCGGCCGCGCGCTCGCGCGCCCGCTCGCCCATGCGCCAGGTGCCGATGCCGAAGGCTGGCACCTTGGTGCCGTCGGGCAGCGTGGCGGTGGGAAAGCGCGCGGGCTCGGGCATGCGGCAGGCTCCTTCGGGCAGGGGCGGAAGCGCGGTCGGTCCGCGGCAAGGGGCGCCGCCGCGCGGCTTGATTTCCCCGCGCCCGGCGGCTACTTAACCCGCGACGACCTGCTTAGCGCGCCGCCGTCCCCATCGTCTAGAGGCCTAGGACTCCGCTCTTTCAAGGCGGCAACACGGGTTCGAATCCCGTTGGGGACGCCATCGGCGCGGCGCGGCGCGGAGCCTGAAGGCGTTCCGACGACGAATCCTGATGCGCCCGCCGATCAGCCAGGGCGCGCCCCGGTATGAGCATTGCGTCCCGCAGAGTAGACGAACTCGCGCAACGGCTCGCCCGGCTGACCGGCGAGGATGTCGAGACGGCTGTGGAGCGCGCGGTCGAGGAGCGGCCGTCCCGGGTTGTCGTTGCGCCTCCGGCCGACCGAAGGGCGGCGATTCAACGGTTCTTCGATCGCGTCTCTCGGATGCCGGTGGTCGACTCCCGATCCATTGACGAGATCGTCGGCTACGGCTCGGACGGGCTGCCGTCCTGATGGTGCTGGATACGTCGGCGATCGTCGCAACGATCGCCCACGAGCCCGACGAGTTTCGTTTCCGCAACGCCATGCTCGCCGCTACGACGCTGGCGATATCGGCGGTTACCGTGCCGGGAACCAGGATCGTCCTCCGGGCGCGCCACGGATCGGCCGCTGTCGAAGCTTTCGACGAGATGCTGGAGCAGGCTGCGATCTCGATCGCGCCCTCCGACGCCCGGATGGCGAGCCTCGCGTTCGACGCCTTGCGTCGAAATGGAAAGGGCCAGGGGCACGCCGCCCGGCTCGACATCGGCGATTGCACCGCCGACGCGCTGGCGCGAGCGCGCGGCGAGCCCTTGCTGTTCAAGGGCACGGACTTCGCCGGGACGGATGCCCAGCCGGCGATTTGAGCCGTTCCGCGAGTCGACCGATGAGGCCGTGCCCAACGGCGCGAACGGCGCGTCGCGCGGCGTCGGGGTTCTTCGCCTTGAGGACGCCGTGGAGTGGTGTCTCACCGGAGGGGTTCAGTCCAGGCGGCGATGACGGATGACGGATTAACCGCCGCTTTTCGCCGACACCCGCAACCATCCGCGCCGGCACGCGCGCGACGCGTCGCCCACCGGCAACAAAAAAACCCGCCGGGGCGGGTTGGCGTGGCGGCGATCTTCGCAAGCCGACCAATCGGATGATGCGCTGAGCGTAGCATTCGACCGCGCGGTGTCAAACGAAACGAATGCGAACGCGGTGCTTCGTGCCGGGGTGTCCGAAGCTGACACCGATCCCGGTCAGCATCGCGGGCGCGGGCGCGGGGGCGGGCAGGGCCGGCTCGCGCGCGTCCCGGCGTGGATCGCCCGCGCCGTGCGACGCGGCGCTTCCGGCCTGGAACCCGGACCCCGCATCCGGCGTGCCGCACGGCACGCCGCGCGATCGCACGCTGGGGGACTGGAGATGCCACGCCCGATCCTTGTTCGCGTTGCCCGGGTTCTCGCCGCCGGGCTCGTGCTCGGCGCCTGCCTCTTGCCCGTTACCGGCGCCCAGGCCGCCCAGCTCTGGGTCGCCGGCGCCGAGAACGGCGGCGACGACGCCAACTCCTGCACGAGCGCGAGCGCGCCGTGCCGGACGATCCAGGCCGCCGTGGACAAGGCGCCGTGGGGCCAGGCCAGCAGCATCCAGTTCGTCGGCTGCGGCACCTTCGCGCCGGTGAACGTGTACTATTACAAGTTCATCGGCATCGTCGGGAACGACGGCGACCTGTCCTGCATCACGATCCAGCCGCCGCCCGGGCGGATCGCCGTGACCTGCCAGGACCATGCCGTCGTCACGCTGCAATACGTCACGCTCGCCGCCGCGGGCAGCGGCAGCAGCGGCTTCTACGGCCGGCAGTACTGCATCGCCGACGTCGTCGACGTCCGCTACCTGGGCTTCCCGGGGGGGCTCCACAACGCCGTCACCGAGAACAGCCGGCTCAACTGCGGCGGCGCCGTCCATGTCGCCGGCGGCGCGCACAGCTTCGCCACCGCGAGCGACTTCTCGACCGTCACCCTCAACTGCAGGCTGGTGGTCGCGGCGGTCCCGTTCGCGAGCGCCTTCGTCACCGCGCTCGACGCGCGCATCGAGATGGCGGGCGCCACGATCGAGGACGCCGGCGCGACCGGCCCGCAGTTCGCGGTGATGAACTCGGTGCTGTCGAAGGGGAAGGTCGTGCTTCCCGGCACGGCTCCCGGAACGGCGGACCGGCACTCCATCTTGAGGTGACGCGGGGGCGTCTCACCCGAGCCCGACCCCCGGTGCCGGTGCGCCTTTACCCTCGGGACGCAGCATCGCGAGATTGCTCGGGTGACTGCATTTCAGTAGAATCGCAGTCAACGAAGGCAGCGAGGAGACTGCGACGATGGCCATCCTGACCGTGCGCAACGTGCCCGACGAGGTGCACCGCGCGCTGAGAGTCCGGGCCGCGCGGCACGGCCGCAGCACCGAGGCCGAGGTGCGGGAAATCCTGGAGAACGCGGTGAAGCCGGAGCGGCGCGTCCGCATGGGCGACGCCTTGGCGGCGCTGGGCCGGAAGATCGGGCTGACCGATCGCGACCTCGCGGTACTCGAGCGGAGCCGAGACAAAAGGCCGGCTGAGCCGATGAGGTTCGAGTGATCGTCCTGGACACCAACGTCGTATCCGAGGCGATGAAACCCGAGCCGCATGCGGCCGTCCGGGCTTGGCTGAACGAGCAGGCCGCCGAGACCCTGTATCTGTCCAGCGTAACGCTCGCCGAGCTGCTGTTCGGCATCGCGGCGCTGCCGGCCGGGACGCGGAAGAACAGGCTTGCCCGTGCCCTGGATGGCCTGACCGCGCTCTTCGGTGAGCGCGTGCTGCCGTTCGACACCGAGGCGGCTCGACACTACGCCGTGCTGGGCGTGACGGCCAGGCGTTCCGGTCGCGGATTCCCGACACCCGACGGATATGTCGCCGCCATTGCAGCCTCGCGCGGCTTCGTCGTGGCATCCCGGGATATCGCTCCGTTCGAGGCCGCCGGGATGCGCGTGATCGATCCGTGGAAGGAGCGGGGCAAATAGGCCTGTCGCCAACGAACGCGATTCCTCCTCACCCGACCCTGAACCCCCGATGCCGGTGCGCCTTCGCCATCAGCCTGCGCAGCTCGTCCGGGGCCAGGACCTCCACGTCGTCGCCCCAGGTGTAGAGGTGCCAGCACATCTCCATGAGGCCGCCGGCGCGGAAGCGGACGACCAGCGACCCGTCCGTCTGCGGCTCCATCGACTGCGTCGGATGGAACACGTAGTCGGCGGCGGCCGCGGCCGCCGCGGGCTTGAAGCGCCAGACGATGTCGCGCGGCGCCTCCTGGAACACCGCGAAGGCGCGCTCGGCGAACCGGCGCAGCGAGAAGTCGGGGTCGCGCCGGAACGCGCGGTCGGTGACGCGCACCTTCCCGATGCCCGAGAGCGCGAACATGCGGGGCAGGCCATCGGCCTTGTCCGGCGACTGGCCCACCAGGTAGTGCCGGCTGCCGAAGATGAAGCCGTAGGGCCGCACGTAGCGGCCCGTGGTCTTGCCGCTGTGGCGGCTGTAATAGGTCAGGTAGAGTTCGCGCCCCTGCTTGATGGCGAGCCGGATCGTGTCGATCACCTCGGGCCGGATCACGGGGCGGGGGCCGGGCCGCATGGCCAGGCCCTCGGCCTCGATCAGCGCCTCGAGGTCGGGCTCGATGCGCCGCTGCAGTTCGGGCCTGAGGTTGGCGCGGATCTTCCTGAGCAGCCCCTCCAGCGCCTCGGCGCGGCGGCGCTGGTTCTCGCGCCGGAGCAGCAGGATCGCCGCCTCGAGGTCGGCCAGCTCGTCCGCCGACACCGCGCCGGGCGCCACGACGCCGGCCACGGGAACGCGCCAGCGCGGCCGGCGCTCGTCGTCCTCGACCTGCTCGGCCTGGGGATAGTTGCGCAGCACGGCGTCGCGCATCCGCTGCGCCGTGCGCCGGCTGACGCGGAAGCGATGCTCGATGTCGCCGAGCGATACCCCAAGCCGCGAGCCCTGCATCGCCAGCGCGAGCTGCAGCACCCGGTCCGTGATCCCGTAGCGCATGTCCCCCCCCCAGCCTTCGCCCGCGCAGCGCGTCATGGCTGCACGGCGAGCTGCGGCTCGGCAAGCCAGCCGTCCCGCATCCTGCACGCGCAGGGTGTCCAAACCTGACACCCATCCGCGTCACGTTAGCCCGATGGGTCGGGCAGGGCCAGAGGGGTCGTGGCGCCGCTTCGTCGTGCTGGCGTCGGTCGCCACCGTCGGGGGGTGCGGCGCGTTGAAAGAGGCGCGCGACGAGATCATCGGCGTCAGGCCGGCGATCGAGCGCTGCTTCGAGAACCGCGACCACGTCACGCCGGCCTGGATTCCCATCCCGCATCTGGCCTGCCGCGGCGGCACGAAGCGCGCCGACCGCCCGGAGGCGCCGCCGTCGCAGCGGTGGCTGCCGGCCTGGCTCGGATTGGGGTAGTGGGTGCGCCGCCGCGCGCCGGCCCGCCTCAGAACCGCGGCCTGAACCGCCCGCCCTCCGTGTCGACATGGCACACGAAGGGCGCGCCGAAATGGCAGGGCATCAGCAGCGCGCCCGCGCCGGCGCAGTGCTCCAGCACCTTGCGGCGGCTCTGCCGCGCCTGGGCGGCGTCGAGGCAGGCGAAGCTGTTCCACTCGGGGTGATGCACCTGGACGGCGTGGTGCAGGATGTCGCCGCAGAAGGTGGCGCGCGCGCCGCTTGCGGCGAGGTGGATGGCGATCGTGCCGGGCGTGTGGCCGGGCGCGGGCTCGTAAGTGAGGTGCTCGTCCAGCGCACCGGGGCCGGTCACCATCTGCGCCAGGCCCGCCTCGACCACCGGCAGCACGCTGTCGCGGAACGAGCCGCCGTTGACCGGGCCCGTCTTCGGGTCGCGGTCGAGCGCCAGGTAATGGTCGTAGTCGGCGCGGCCGAAGATGTACTTGGCGTTGGGGAAGGTCGGCACCCAGCGCCCGTTGTCGAGGCGCGTGTTCCAGCCGATGTGGTCGACATGCAGGTGCGTGCACATGACCACGTCGACCTGCTCGGGCTTGACGCCGGCGGCGGCGAGGCGCTCGAGATAGGGCGTCTGCATCCGGTCCCACATCGGCCGGTGCGGGCGCGGCTTGTGGTTGCCGACGCAGGTGTCGATCAGCACGCGCTTGCCGCCGATCTTCACCAGCCAGCTGTGCACGCTCAGCTTCAGCTTGCCGCTCGCCGGATCGTAGTGGTCGCTGACCATCCAGCCGCGATGCCGCTCGACGATCGCGGGGCTCCACTCGGCGAAGAACTCGGCCGCCGCGAAGTTCGGCTCGTAGCTCTCCTCGATCCGCGTCGCCGTCACGTTGCCGAAGGTGAACTCGGTCATGCCCCGCTCCTGCTGTCCGGGCGGGAGCATGGCGGGACGGCGGCGCGGCGGCAACCCGGACGCCTGTCCGCGGCCTAACGCCGTGCGATCCCTTCCGCTTTTCCCCTTCGTGTCCTTCCCTTCTACCTCCCTGGCTTCGTGTCGAACTCGAAGAGGATGAACCACGAAGACACGCCCTTCGTCAGG
>JAKLKW010000098.1 GCA_023150455.1 Alphaproteobacteria bacterium
CTGCCGGCGGTGTACTGGGTGATCGGGCCGGTGCCGGGGTAGCCGCAGTCCCAGGCCGGAGCGCGGCGCAGCCCGCGCGATGCCAGCCGGTGGATCGCATAGACCGCGAGCGAAGCCGAGATCGCGATGAACAGGAAGACCAGCAGGCCGTTGTACGAGCTGCGCGCCTCGGCGATCGGCACGATGGACAGCCACGGCACCGCGAGCTGCACCGGCATGCGGTCGCCGACCAGGTCGCCGACCACCGGCGTCAGCCCGTCGATGACGAGGCCGGGCAGAATGCCGGCCAGCAGGCAGAGCGCGGCGAACGCGTACATGGCGAGAAGCGAGCAGCGGTCGACCTCGTGCGCGCCGGCGGCGACCGGCGTGCGCGGACGGCCGAGGAACGTGACGCCGAACGCCTTGACGAAGCAGGCCGCCGCCAGGGCGGCCGACAGCGCCAGCAGACAGCCGACGGCGGGAATGATGACCTTGAGGCTCCATTGCGGCAGGTCGGGGCTTTGCAGGATCGCCTGGAACACCAGCCACTCCGACACGAACCCGTTGAGCGGCGGCAGGGCCGAGATCGCCACGCAGCCGACCAGGAAGGTGAAGGCCGTATGGGGCATCCGGTGGATCAGGCCGCCCAGATGCTCCATGTCGCGCTCGCCCGTCGCCGTCAGCACGGCGCCCGAGCCGAAGAACAGCAGGCTCTTGAACAGCGAGTGGTTGAAGACGTGGAACAGCGCCGCGGTCAGCGCCAGCGCCGCCGCCCACCCGGCGTGGTTCACCTGGAAGGCGAGCGCCAAGCCGAGGCCGATGAAGATGATGCCGATGTTCTCGACCGTGTGATAGGCCAGCAGCCGCTTGAGGTCGTGCTGCATGAGCGCGTAGAGCACGCCGAGGGCGGCCGTGCCGCCGCCGAGCGCCAGCACGATCACGGCCCACCACCACTCCGGGGGCCCCAGCAGGTCCCACACGACGCGGACGAAGCCGTAGACGGCGACCTTCGTCATGATGCCGCTCATCAGCGCCGAGACGTGGCTCGGCGCGGCCGGGTGCGCGAGCGGAAGCCATACGTGCAGCGGGACGAGGCCGGCCTTCGAGCCGGCGCCGAGCAGGACGAGCAGCAGCACGAGCGCGGCGAAGCCGGGGCCCGGCGGGTTTTGCCGCATCGCCGCGAATCCGTATGCGCCGTCGGGGCCGGCGAGCAGGGCGAAGCCGAGCAGCAGGCACAGCGTGCCGAAGCTCGCCATGATGAGGTAGATGTAGCCGGCCCGCGCGTTGTCGCCGACGCGGTGATGGGCCATCACCAGCGCCCACGACGTGAGCGACATGAACTCCCACGACAGCAGGAACGTGAAGGCGTCGTCCGCCAGCACGACCAGGTTCATGCCGGCGAGAAAGGCGGGATAGAACGGCAGCACGCGGTGCGGCGCGGACTCGTGGCGGCCGTAGCCCAGCGCGTAGAGACTGGCCGTCGCGCCGCCGAGATTGACGACGATCAGGAAGAACTCGGCCAGCGCGTCGACGCGGAAATGGGAACCGAGCCACGGCAGCCCGAGCGGCGTGGTGGCCGTGGCCGGCGCGGCGGCGCCGAACAGGCCGTAGGACGCCCCGGCCAGCGCGACCAGGGAGACGACGAGACAGGATCCGTAGAGAAGCGGCGTCGCAAGCGGGCGACGCGCCAGCGGCGTCGCCACGATCGACAGGGCGAGGAACGCGCCGGCGCATGCGAGGAACAAGGTGGCCAGCATGCGCGGTCAGCGCGCCGCCGCGCGGCTCGCACGGGTCGGCCGCACGGGCGTCGGCGAGGCCGAAGAGTCACAAGGAGTGCGGACGCTCCTCCGCAGGAACGCGATCGACAATGCAGTCGGTGCTTCGCGGCCGCAGCCCGCGCGCATCCCGAGTCCTCCCCGCCCGGCAGCCGAGCGCCGATGCGGCGTCAACGCGCGAGCACACGGATCGATTCTTGATTGCGCTCATTTGATCCGATCGTGGCGGCAGGCGCAAGCGCCGGCTGCCCGAGGGCGGCGGCGCAGCACGGGAAAAGCCACGCGCTGTGGCGTGATCGCAACAACGCGAGCGGGATCGCTGAAATCGAGTCGCAGTGCCGCCGTGGCGATCGGCCGGCTATGGGCCGGTCCGGATTGCCTCGCTGTCGAACTCCCGCGTCCACTTCTCGTCCGGAACGACGGGGCGCTGGAAGCGCGCGATGGAGCAGGCGTCGAGCGGCGTCTCGGTGCGGCCGTCGACGATCAGGTCGCTCAAGGCCGCGCCGACGCCGGGGCCGATCTGGAAGCCGTGGCCGCAAAGGCCGAAGGCATGGAACAGGCCGGGCGTCGTGGCGCTGGGGCCGATGACGGGCAGCATGTCGGGCAGATACCCCTCGATCCCCGACCAGACCCGGATCACGCGCGCCGCGGCCAGCGACGGGACGAGCCGGCGCAGATGCGCCATCGTGCTCAACGTCTTCTGCGGCGGCACCGGCGCCCGGTTGGCGACCGGATCGGATGCGGTGCGCGGATAGCCGGCGACGATGACGTTGCCGCGCGGGACCTGGCGGCAGATGACCGAGCCGTCGACGGTCTGCACCGACGGCACGATCCGGTAGGGCAGCGGCTCGGTCACGAACTGCGGCGGCCCGGCCGCGAACAGCGGCGCGGTCTCGCCGAAGCAGCGCGCGATGTCGACGGCCCAGGCGCCGGCGGCGTTGACGATCTGCGGCGCCGCGACGGTCAGGCCGCTATCCGTCGCGAGACGGAACCCGCCATGGGCGCGGTCGACGGCGACGACGCGGCAGTTCTGGATGACGCTCGCGCCCAGCCGGGCCGCCGCGCGGGCGACGACCGGCGTGACGAGGCGGGGATTCGCCGTGGCGTCCCGCGCCGACCAGGTCGCCGCGCGCACGACCGGGGCCAGCCATGGCCAGCGCCGGCACGCGGCCGCGCCGTCGAGCCGCTCGATCGCGAGGCCGTGCGATTCGCCGGCACGCGCATGGGCCTCGAGCTTCTCGGATTCGGCCTCGTCGAAGGCGAGATAGAGATGGCCGGTGGCGGCGAACTCGCAGTCCTCGCCGACCAGTTGCTCCAGCTGCTCCCAGATGGCGTGGGCGCGCAGCGACAGCGGGAACTGCGTCGGATGGCGGCCCTGCAGGCGCAGGTTCCCGAAATTGACCCCGCTCGATTGCGCGCCGACGGCGCCCTTCTCCAGCAGGGCCACGCGCACGCCGCGCCGCGCGAGGAAGAAGGCGGTCCAGCTGCCGACCAGCCCGCCGCCGATCACCGCCGCATCGAATGCACGCGTCGTCTCGCTGCGTCGGGCGGAGCTCGATGCGGTCACGTCTTCGCTCTCCCCTGCCTGGCGTGCAAGCCGGATTGACGCATCGATCCAGCCGCGCCATTGTTCAGCAGTACTTTGCGCACTGCAATCGATCTTCCCGACAAGCCGGCCGGCGCATCATGAGTCGCAAGCTGTCGACCAGCCGAGACGATCGCCGGGACCGCCCGGCGCGGGCGGGACGCTGAGATGGACGCGGCGCCGGTCGTTCTCGTCTGCGGCACCGGCGCCTTTGCCGCGCGCATCGTCTTCGACATCGCCGCGACGGCGGCGCAGCCGGTCCGGGTCGTCGTCGCCGGGCGCAACCGCGACCGGCTGGCCTGGCTGAGGACGGCGGCGAACGCGCGCGCCGCGATCTTCCGCCGGCCGGCCGTCTTCGCGGCGCAGCCGGCCGACCTTGCCGACGACGGCGCGGCGACGGCGCTGCTGGCGGCGACGCGTCCCGGCGTCGTGGTGCAGGCGGCCTCGGTGCAGCCGTCCTCGGTGATCGCCGGCCGCAGCGATGCCTGGGGCCGCCTGGTCGCCGAAGGCGGCCTCAGCGCGACGGCGGTGTTCCAGTCGGTGATCACGGCGCGCGTCGCCCGCGCGGTCAAGTCGCTCGGCCTGGATGCGCCATTGATCAACTGCTGCTTCGCCGACGTGGTGAACGGCATCATCGGCGCCATGGATCTGCCGGTGGCCTGCGGCATGGGCAATGTCGCCATCCTGTCGAATGCGTTCGCGGGCATGGCCGCGATCGCGGAGAGCCGGATCAAGGTGCTGGCGCACTACCAGACGATCGGCCCTTGGCGTCGGCCGGTCGCCGAACGGACCGGCCCGGTGCCGCGCGTCTGGATCGACGGCGCCGAGGTCGACGACGTGCTCGCCCGGTTCGCCGACGTGCAGTTGACGCCGGAGCCGGTGATCGACATTTCCGGCGCCAGCGGCGTGCCGCTGATCCTGGCGCTGGCCGCCAAGGAGGACTGGACCGGCCATGTGCCGGGACCCAACGGTCTGCCGGGCGGCTATCCGGTCGCGCTCGGCGGCGGGCGGCTTCGCATCGACCTGCCGGGCGTGCCGGATACCGAGGCCGTCGCGTGGAACGCGCGTTTCGAGGAGCAGAACGGCCTCGTCGTCGGGCCGGACCGGCGCGCGCGCTACACCGGCATCCTCAGGGACCGCCTGGCGGCGCACTCGCCGGTGCTCGCGGAGGGCTTCGCCGTGGCCGATCTCGAAGCGGTCCACGGCGAGATGCGCGCGCTGCGCTCGCGGCTGGAGCGGATGCCGGGCTGATCCCGCCCTGTGCTAGAGTGGTGCGTGCCCAGCACGGGAGTCCCGACGATGACCACGCTCGAGCGCGCCGCCGTCTGCACCCTGGATTGCCCCGACACGTGCAGCCTGAGCATTACCGTCGACGCCGGCCGCATCGTCAAGGTGCGCGGTTCGAAGGCGCTGCCCTATACCGACGGAGTCATCTGCAACAAGGTGACGCACCACACCGCAGGCTTCGTGCATGGTTCGGGCCGGCTGCTGCATCCGCTGAGGCGCGCCGGTCCGCGCGGCTCCGGCCGCTTCGAGCGCGTCTCGTGGGACGAGGCGCTCGACACGGTGCGGCGGCGCGTCGCCGCGGTGATCGACCGCTGGGGGCCGCAGGCGGTCCTGCCGCTGAGCTACGCCGGTCCGCACGGCTTGCTGTCCTGCGAGAGCATGTCGGCGCGCTTCTTCCACAAGCTGGGCGCGACGCAGCTCTATCGCGGCGCGCTGTGCGGCGCGGTGCGCACCCAGGCCTGGGTCGGCACCTATGGCGGCGTGCCCGGCATCGGGCCCGAGGCGGCCGCGGACGCCCGGCTCAACATCGTCTGGGGCAACAACGCCACCGTCGCCAACCTGCACATCGTGCGCGCCGTCCACGCCGCGCGCCGCAAGGGCGGCAGGCTCGCGGTGATCGACCCCCTGCGCACCAAGATCGCCGAGCAGGCCGACCTGCACCTGGCGCCGCTGCCCGGCACCGACGTGCTGCTCGGCTTCGCGCTGGCGACCGAGCTGGAGCGCCTCGGCGCGCATGACCGCCGCTTCATCGCCGAGCACGTGCGCGGCTACGACGAATTCATGGAGCGCGCGCGGGCCTGGCCGGTCGAGAAGGCGGCCGAGGCCTGCGGCATTGCCGCGAGCGACATCCGGCTGCTGGCCGCCTGGATGGCGGAGGCCGATCCGCTGGTCATGGCGCCGGGCAACGGGCTCGAGCGCGGCCGCAACGGCGGCAGCGGCATCCGCGCCGCGATCGCGCTGCCGGCGCTGCTCGGCAAGCTCGGCGCCAGGAGCGGCATCGTGCTCGGCGCCGGCTTCGCCTTTCCCAAGACGCCGGCCCGGCTGCAGCGGCCCGATCTCCTGCCGCCGGGCACGCGCACGCTCAACATCCTCGACGTCGGCCGCCATCTCGAGCGCGACGCGCTCGACCCGCCGATCCGCGCCGTCATCGTCTACAACCACAACCCGATCGTCGTGCACCCCGACCAGAACCGCGTGAAGCGCGGCCTCGGGCGCGAGGACATCTTCCTGGTCGGCATCGAGGTCGCCATGACGGAGAGCATGCAGCACTGCGACATCGTGCTGCCGGCGGCGACCCATTTCGAGTGCGACGACCTCTATGCCGCCTATGGGCATCACTGGCTGCAGCGCGCCGAGGCCGCGATCCCGCCGGCGGGCGAGGCGCTGCCCAACACCGAGATCTTCCGGCGCCTGGCGGCCCGCTTCGGCTTCGCCGATCCCTGCTTCAAGGCCGACGACCGCGAGCTGATGGACGAGGCGATCGATCCCGCCCATCCGCGGCTGCGCGGCGCGAAGCCGAGCGCGATATCGACGCGCGAGGCCTTGCGCATGGCGGCGCCGGACGGGCGCCCGCTGGCGCTGTTCGACAACGTGATGCCGGCGACGCCGTCCGGCCGCGTCGAGCTCTCCTCCGACGTGCTGGCCGAGCGCTGGGGGCAGGCGGCTCGCCTGCCCGGCTACCGGCCGCGCGCGCGCAGGCATCCGCTGTCGCTGATCTCGCCGGCCTCGGACAAGCGCGTTTCCTCGACGCTGCTGGGCGCGGGCGGCTCGCCCGCCGATGCGCCCGTGCTGCGCATGCATCCGGACGACGCGTGGGCGCGCGGGCTTTCGAACGGGCAGCGCGTGCGCGCCTGGAACGACCTCGGCGCCGTGATCCTGCCGCTCGCCGTGACCGACGCGGTGTCGCGCGGCGTCGTCGCCTCGGAGAAGGGCGCCTGGCTCGCCAGCAGCCCGACCGGCCAGACGATCAGCGCCCTGGTGTCGGCCGACGCCCGCGCCGACCTGGCCGAAGGCGCCTGCTACAACGACACGGAGGTCGAGGTCGGGGCGGCGTAGTACCCGGAATCGCGATTGCCTGATACCAGATGACGACGACAATTCCGGTCCCCCCTCCCCGCGCGGGAGGGGGTCAGGGGGAGGGGGTGCCGCCGAGCGGCGAGATGTCGGCATCGAGCGACGATCGCGTCCGATACCTTCGCGCGAACACGACGCGTGCCGAAGAGCTGCTGTGGCATCAGCTCCGTCGCAAGCGTGTCGCCGGTCTGCGATTCCGGCGTCAATTCAGGCTCGATCACTACATTGTGGATTTTGTCTGCCTATCGGCGCGCCTCATCGTCGAAGTCGACGGTCCGTCGCATGAGCAGACCGTGGTTCGAGACAACCGGCGAACGCAATGGCTGGTGCGTCAGGGATTCCGCGTGATCCGCTTCCGCAACGACGAAGTGTTCGACAACATCGAGGGCGTCGTGCGCACGATCGAGGCAGCGTTGCCTGCGTGCGGCGCCCCCTCCCCCTGACCCCCTCCCGCGAGGGGAGGGGGGACCGGATCAGCGGCTCTGCCGCACCGAGTCAGGCTCCACCGATAGCAGGCAGTAGGGCTCCGCCGCCGGCGGCCCGCGTCTATCGCTCGGCGGCGGCCTTGAGGCTGGCAAGCCCCGCCTCGAAATCCTTGCCGATCATGGTGTCCATGTCGCAGAAGATCGAGATGACCTTGCTGACATAGGGCATGGGGCCGTGCATCGCCCAGGTGAGGCTGGTCGCGTCGCCCTTCGGCTCCGTCGTGAACTCGACCATGCTGTGGGCCTCGAACGGCCGGACGAAGTCCAGCTTGATCGTCACCTTCGACGGCGTCGAATCGGCGATCTCGATGCGGCCCTTGCCGACATCGCCGTTGCCTTCCCATTCGTAGACCGCGCCCCTGCCCCTGGCGGGGCCGCTCAGCGTGCGCTTCATCGCCGGATCCTTCTTCTCCCAGGGCGACCATTCGCCCCAGCGGCGGAAGTCCTCGATCAGCGCGGCGATCTTCTCCGGCGGCGCCTTGATGCTCGTGCTGCGCTGGACGCGGAACGTGTCGGGCCTGGTCGTCGCGAAGACGAGAATGGCGGCGACGATCACGACGATGCCGATGCCGACGGCACGGATGATCCTGAGCATGGTGTCTCCTGCGATGTCCCTTACAGGTCGACCAGCGACTTGAAGCCGCCGTACGCCATGCGCTTGACGTCGAAGGGCATGGATTTCGTGTGCGTCATGTTGGCCAGGCGCTTGTCCTTCATGACCTTCGCGTTGACGCGGTCGCGGTGCGCGCGCGACTTGAAGACGATGAACGAGAAGAGCACGGCCTCGCCCGGCTTAGGCTTCACGAGGCTCGGGAACGAGAACATGCCCTTGATCTTCATGTCGTCGCCCACGCATTCCGCGAAGGCGAGCGCGCCGTGCTCGCGCCAGACCCTGCCGGCCTTGGCGGCCATGCGGCGATAGGCCGGCAGGTTCTTCTTCGGCACGGGCAGCACGAATCCATCGACATACTTGGCCACGGTTCTCTCCTCCTGGTGAATCCCGTTCGCCGCGCCGGCGGCGTCAGCCGCCGCTGAGCGCCTGGACGATCTGCACCGAGTCGGTGGGGCGGAGCGAGCGCGCCAGGTCGAACACCTGCTCGCCGTTGACGAAGAAGCGCATGTGCCGCCGCATCCGGTCCTGCTCGTCGATGACGCGGAAGCGGATACCCGGATACTGCCGGTCGAGGTCCGACAGCAGCTCGGCGAAGGTGGCGCCCGCCGCCTCGACCTCGCGGCTCTTCGTGTAGGAGAGCAGGGGACCGGGAATCAGCACCTTCATGACAGGGGCGCCGTCTCCACCGCGTAGATCTCCGGCAGGTGTCGCGCGATGCAGGCCCACCGGCTGCCCTCGTCGCGGCTGGCCCACAGCTCGCCGCTGGTCGTGCCGAAATACAGGCCGACCGGGTCGTGCCCGTCGGCCGTCATGGCCTGGCGCTTCACGGTCCACCAGACCTGGCCCTCGGGCAGGCCGGCGGCCAGGCGCTGCCAGGTCCGGCCGGCGTTGCGCGTGACATAGGCGCCGGCAATGCCGCCCGGGCTCGTGCGCGGCCACACGGTCTGCCCGTCCATCGGGAACACCCAGACCGTGTCGTCGTCGCGCGGGTGGATCACCATCGGGAAGCCGACGTCGCCGACCTTCTTCGGCATGCTCTTGCCGATGCGCACCCATTCCTCGGACGGCCGGTCCAGCCGGTAGATGCCGCAATGGTTCTGCTGGTAGAGCCGGTCCGGATTCGAGGGGCAGAGACGGACGCAGTGCGGATCGTGGAAGGAGAGGTTGGAGCGATCGAAGCCTTCGACTACCTCGAGTCCCTTGACGATCGGCGCCCAGCTGCGGCCGGCATCGGTCGATTCGTGCACGCCGCCGCTCGACATCGCCATGTAGAGATGCTTGGGATCGCGCGGGTCGATGTTGATGGAATGCAGCTTGGGCCCGTCCGGCGCGCCGTCCTGCTCGCCGCCCATCCAGGCGCGATACTGCGTGTTGTCGTTCAGTCCGGAGACCGGATGCCAGGTCGCGCCGCCGTCCTCGGAGCGGAACAGGCCCTGTGGCGACGTGCCGGCATACCAGGTGCCCCGCTCGCTCGCATGGCCCGGCGTGAGCCAGAACGTGTGGTCGACCGCGCGGCCCTTCTGCCCTTCGGGCAGCTTGGGGAAGGCGGGCGGCTGCGCGGCCTCTTTCCAGCTGCGGCCGAGATCGGTCGACCGGAAGACGGTCGGACCGAGATGCCCGGTCTTCGCCGCGGCCAGCAGCGTCTGCCCGTCGCGCGGGTCGAGCACGAGGTGGTTGATGATGTGGCCGAGGAAATGCGGCCCGTCGGCCTGCCACGAGCGGCGCGACGCGTCGCTGCGATAGAGCCAGGCGCCCTTGCGCGTGGCCACGAGCGCGAGCACGCGGCCCGCGCCGCGCCCGGCCGCCGCGGGCCGCTTCGTCGTCGCCGCTTTCTTCCTGCCAGCTGCCATCGGTCCGTTCTCCCCGGCAATGTTCATTGCGCCGATCCGGATGCGCGCGGCGCCGCGCCCGCGGGCGGCACGCGCTCCGAATTAGGTTGATATCAACATTCCTGCCGCATGTCAAAGCGCGATGATCGTCCGGCGAAAATCCCGCATCCGGCGCGCGGCACGGCGGCGGCGCCTCGGGCGCCGCGGCGATCCGCTATGATGCCATGGCGGCGCGTATCGGCAATACGGGGCGCTGTCATAGGGGAATCTGCGGGGAGCCATGGAGAAGCACGCCGTCGTCGTCGGTGCGCTGGGCGTCATCGGGCGCTACATCGCGGAGCATCTGGCCGGGCAGGGCGATTGGCGCGTGACCGGCCTGTCGCGGCGCGGCCGGACGGAAGGTCCGCGCTACCGCCACGTCGCCGTCGACCTGCTCGATCCCGCGGACGTCCGTACGAAGCTCGCGGCACTCGACGACGTCACCCACGTCTTCTACGCGGCATTCCAGTCCTCCGCCGGCGCGGCGTCGGGCTACGCCGCCAACATCGCGCCCAACCGCGACATGCTGGCCAATGCCGTCACCGCGATCGACCGGGCGTCGCGGCGCCTCAGGCGCGTCGTGCTGGTGACCGGCACCAAGTACTACGGCGTGCACCTTGGGCCGCTGAAGACGCCGATGCGCGAGGACGACCCGCGCCACCTGCCGCCGAACTACTATTTCGACCAGATCGACTGGCTCGCCGCCTATCGGCAGGGCAAGCCCTGGGACCGGGTCGAGCTCAGGCCGCAGACGCTGTGCGGCTTCGCCCCGGGCACGGCGATGAGTATCCTGCCCGCCATCGCGGTCTATGCGTCGATCGCGAAGGAGCTGGGCCTGCCGCTGCGCTTTCCCGGCAGGCCGCGCGCCTGGGACTCGATCTACCAGGTGACCGACTCGGCCCATTTCGCCCGCGCCGCGCTGTGGGCCGCGACCGAGCCCGGCTGCGCCGACCAGGCGTTCAACATCACCAACGGCGACTATTTCCGCTGGCGCCACCTGTGGCCCAGGATCGCCGCCGTGTTCGACATGCCGGTCGGCGAGCCGCAGGCGATCTCGCTCACGCGGCACATGGCCGAGCTGGCGCCGCTGTGGCAGGCGATGACGGTCAAATACGGATTGCAGCGCATCCCCTGGCCGGACCTCGTCGCCTGGCCCTTCGCCGACTACGTGTTCGGCGCGGAATGGGACGTGATGTCGGACGTGACCAGGTCGCGCCTCTACGGCTTCCACGACGTGGTCGACAGCGAGGCGATGTTCGCCCGCCTGCTGCGTCGCTTCCGCGAGGAACGGATCGTGCCGTAGGCCGCGGCCGCCGCCGCCGCATCAGCGGTCCGGCCGCAGCGCCATCGAGATCGCGCAGCTCCTGCTCGATGTCGGCGCCGACCCCAACATCCGGGACGACAAGTACAACGCTACGGCGCTCGGCTGGGCGGACTTCTTCGGTCGGGCGGACTTCGCACACCTGGTACGCGAGAAAGGCGGTGTAAAGTGAAGGCAAAGAGGCAACCCGCCGGTGATTTACTGCCGCAGCATAGCGTCCACGCCTGACTTCCGTTTTTGGCACATCACGTCGAAGGGTGAGCGGACCATGTTGCGATACCGGCGAGGACGCCCGCCCACGAGGCGTAGCGCAAGATCGCAGGGCATCGCAGATTTGCCGATTGGAGCGTGTGCGGGCTGCCGCATCATAGGGGAACGGCGAAGCGAAAGTGCCCATCTTCGTCGACCGTGGCGCACCACTCTACGCCAGAGCACGCTACGGCCGCCCTCGTCGGCGCAATCCTGCGCTTCGATACGCTGCCATACGAGCCTTCTTCCATTTGTTCCGACCCTCCAGCCCGCGCTTGAACTAGGGCAAATATTGCCCTATATCCAACGAGGAATGTGGGAGTGGGGATGCCGGAGATCGCGCGGCTTGGCAGCTTCAAGCTCCTGATGTTTTTTCAGGACGAGAATCCGCCGCATGTGCATGTTAAAGGCTCGGACTTCGCCGCAAAGATGCGTATCTCAAACGGCGACCTGCTGGCCGGTGATGCGCCGAACAAGGTGCTGAAGCAGGCCCGCCGCTGGGTGGAGCAACATCGGGCTGAGTTGTTGGCGATGTGGGACGAATTCCAAAGGTGAGCACCATGAGCGACGACATCGCAAGAGTGACAAAAGTGCGTGCGATTGGCGACCGTGCTCTACGTGTCCGTTTTTCCGGGGAGCGGCGCGACCGCGAACTCGACATGACCGGACTGATCGCCCGCAGCGTGCACTTCGCACCGCTGATGGACGACGCCAAGACCTTTGCCAAGGTGGCAATCGTGGACGAGGGCCTTGGGGTATCCTGGCCCATCCAGACGAAATGGGGCCGTCTAGACGTTTCGGCCACGACGCTGAGGCGGATCGCGGAAGAGCAGGAGCCAATGACGGGTGCGGATTTTGCGGAATGGCGGATGGCGTTGGGATTGTCGTTGACAGAGGCGGCCAAGCTGCTTGGGGTCGGTCGACGCACGATTATGGGCTATCTGAAAAGAGACGACTTGCCCCCGGTTGTTGCCATTGCCTGCCGAGCGCTTGCTCGCGACAAGCATGTGCTTGCAGCCCACTATGTGCCCGGGCGAAGGGTCACCCGACCGGCCGCGTGATCAACGCGCGCGGCCGCCGAAGGCGTAGGGTTCGGGCCAACTCGGGCAAGCACCTTCGCGAAATTGCGTGAAATTGACGACTGCATCATAGCGCCACGGCGAAAGAACAGTGCCCATCTTCATCGACCGTGGCGCGCCAGCAAAATCAATAAGGTGAGAGAGAAAAGGCCACCGTCCCTTCGGGCAATTCTCTACGATCTGCGACATGAAGCCGCCAGTCAGGCGGGGCACCGCTGATCCGTCTGGAAGCCGGTTCAAGCGGCGCGATCCAGGCATGCGCTTCGTGCTCACCCAGGAGCGCACCGGAGCCCACCAAAGCTGCATACGTCGCGCGCCGGTGCGGCGCGCTGCGGCAAGCGTAACGCAACGTCCCCGCCAAATTCCCAAAGCGGGCAGCGCGGGCGACCCGGCAACGGGGAGCGACGTCACATGCGGTGAATTGCGCAATCGGACAATTCGGCACAATCCAGGAAGAACGGGTTTCCGGTACGCCGTGAACCGTCGCGCGGCATGGCAGGAGGCTCCTCGACAGTAACTTACCCTCTTGGGGAATCGAACGAGCTCGCGAAGCCCCGCGTCTCACCCGAGGGGTTCAGTCCACAGGGTGATGACGGATGACGCGTTGACCACGTCCTTTCGCCACGCGCGTGCGGCTCGACGGAAGCCACGCCGCTTCGCAACGCTGCAGCCGTGTGACTCTTATCCCGTGTCTCACCCGAGGGGTTCAGGCCACCGGGCGATGACGGATGACGGATGACGGATGACGGATCGATGGATGTCCCACGCGGCGACGTGGTCAATGCGGAGCCGGGGCCTGCGCGGGACGCAGCACACGACCTTCTTCCCCTTGGTCTCGCCCGGCGGAGGCGGATGGTCACGCATGTTCGTCTTCGCACGCGTGCCGCGCCCGCGAATTGGTGCTTGGCGGCGAAGCGCACGATCGAGGCATGTTCGTGGAGGATGCACGAATGATCGTCTTCGACCGCGCGCTCGTCAAGCGCGGACGCGAAAAGCGCGGCGCGCACGCGCATATATAAGGACGCGCGCGCGCCGGATCGGCGCGCGTTCGCGTTTGGGCGCGCATCGTCCACAGGAATCCGCGGGCGGCGCGCGAGCGGCGCGTTGACAGCCGCGCGGTCGAACGGTATCAATTCGGCATCCTCCGACATTGTGTCTTGGGTCGCGTTCGACGAGACGCCGCGCGCATCGTTGCGCCCGGCGCGGCGTCGCGCGACGGCGGCGAGGTGCTTCGCCATGACCGATCTCGACCTGAAGCGGTTCGAGCGCCTGTGCCGGCGCGCGGGCCTGGTGCCGCTGGCGCGCGCCGAGCACCGCCTGGGCACGATCTATCTCGGCGAAGGGCTGGTGCCGTTCGACGCCGAGACGCAGGAGGTCGCGCATTGGTGCGTGATCTGGGCGGTCGGGCATCGCGGCGTCGACGTGGCCGAGCGCTTCTGGCAGCCGGTCGGCACGACCGGGCGCGAGCGCGCGGCGGCGGGCTTGAGCCGCGCCGCCGGGTATCTCGAGACCTATCACGCGGCGGCCGATGGCGCCGCCGCCCTGCGGGCGGCCCGATGACGGACGAAGCGATGGACGGGAGCGCAGGGCAGGGCGAGGCGGGCGCGCGCAGACCCGCAGGCCAGGCCGGGCGCCGGATCACGGCCCGGGACTGGCACCGCCTCGCCGAGCTCGTGCTCGACGAGCGGGCGCGGCGGCGCGACGACGCCGGGCGCGTGCATCTCGAGAAGATGTGGAAGGAGGTCGACCGCCAGGTGCGCATGGAGCCGAAGCCGCGCACCGATGCCGAGACCAGGGGCCCGCCCGGCAGCGAATGGATGCCCGAGCTCGAGCTGCCGCTGCAGGCGCAGGCGCTCGAGGTGCTGACGGCCGACGCGCGCCGCCTGATGTTCCCGTCCGACCGCGACTGGTTCCAGGCCGAGGCGGTGGTGACCGACGACTACCTCGCGAGCGCCGAGGCGGTCGCCGCCGTCTACGGCGACCGCGCCGAGATCCCGAGCCGCATCACGCAGGAGGACGCCAACGCGCTGGCCGAGGCGGCGATCCTGCATTTCGAGGGACAGTACGACTTCCGCCGCCAGGTCGACCGCATGAACGCCGAGGCGTTCAAGTACGGGACCTTCGTCGGCCGCGTCGGCCTGGTGCGCCGCGACGTGGTCGCGACCGTGCCGGGCGGCGTGCGGCGCGACAGCGACCTGATCCCGGCCCTGGTGCCGCAATCCGTCCGCGAGGTCTATCTCGATCCGGCTTGGCAGGCCGCGATGCACGAGGGCCTCTACGTGCAGCCGTCCTTCATCCGCTGCTACAGCCAGCGCGTCGACGACCTGAAGCTGGCCGCCGGGAAGGGCGAGCGCGACCCCGAGAAGCCGAACGGCGGCTGGATGCCGGGGCAGCTCGCGGGGCTCGAGACGCCGACGCGCAGGACGGTCGACCTGGTCGAGTTCGAGGGCGACCTGGTGCTGCCGCGCTCCGCGGGCGAGGCGCTGTTCGTGGCCAACGTCGTCGTCACCGTCGCCGACGGCGCAGCGGGCCGGACCGGGAATCGCGTCGTGCGGCTGCGCTATCGCGACCGGCCCTGGCGCAGCTACGTGGTCGGCGCCTATCACCTCGAGGACGCGCGCAGCCCCTACGGCACGTCGCCGCTGATGAAGGGCTATCCGATCCAGACGGCGGCGACCGAGGCGCTGTGCCGGCTGGTGCAGGCGGGCGCGCTCGACGTCGGGCCGCCGGTCTGGATGAACCCGGCCGACTATCGCTACGACGTCGACCTGCCGCGCATCGCGCCCTACGAGATCTGGCGCACGCTGACCAAGCCCGAGGTGGTCGCGGTCGGCAATCCCGCGGGGCTGCTGCAGGTCTATCTCGGCTACCTGAAGCAGTACGAGGACCTGACCGGCGTCAGCGCGCCGCGCCTGGGCGCGCAGACCAAGTCGCACACGACCGCCTTCGCCGTCGACGCCGAGATCACGCGCGGCCTGGTGCGCACGGTCGACTACGTCTCGGCGACGCTGGACGGGCCGCTCGGCGAGCTCCTGATGCGCCTCTACGACCTGGCGCGCGACGCGTTCCCGGAAAGGCGGCCCGTGCCGGTCTGGGTCGAGCGCCTGAACGGGTTCGTCGGCATGACGCGCGCCCTGCTGCCGCCCGCCGCCAAGTTCTGGGCCCAGGGCACCGGCGCGCCGCTGGAAGAGCGCGACAAGCAGCAGAAGCGCCTGGCGGCGCTGACGACCGTCCTGAAGATCGAGCCGCTGGTCATGCAGGCGGGCGGCACGCCGGTCGATCTCGACCGCCTGCGCGCGGACATCCTGAAGGAAGGCGGCATCGTCGATGTCGAACGCTACATCCCGCCCCGGTCCGTCGCCGCGGTCGCCGGAGGCGCTGCCCCCGGAATGCCGCGAGCTGCTGCTGCGGCTGCGCCAGGACAAGGCGTTCCGGCCGCTGATGGACCACCTGTGGCGGGACAAGCGATGGCGACTGCCGGGCTGGCGCCCGGGCGCTGACGCGCCGCCGCCGGCCGAACAGCATGCCGGGTGGGTCTACCGCTCGGGCATCCGGGACGGCCGCCGCGCCGTCCTTTTCTTTTTCGACCCAACGCTAGAGGAACGCGATGACGACTGAGACGCAGCAGGCGACTCCGGACGCCGGCGCCGCCCCGCAGGGGCGGACCCCGCCGGCAACGACGGAGACCGCGCCGCAGGGAGCGACCGGCCGCGAGGCCGCCGCTCCGCAGGCCCCCAAGCAGACGGCCGACGACCTCGATGCCCTGCTCAGGGAATTCGAGACGCCGGCCAAGGCTCCCGACCCGAGCGTCAAGCCGAGCACCGGCGACGGCGCGGGCGAGGGCGGCGATCCCCGGAACGAGTCCGGGGGCAAGCTGACGCCGGACCGCCTGTACCAGGTGGTCGATTTCGTCGAACGGGCGGCGGCGCAGTCGGTCAGGGCCGACATCGACGCCGCGGTGGCGACCGCCAAGAGGAACGACGGCTTGAGGCAGCTGCCGGACGAGATGGTCCGCGAGATGCTGGAAGGCTCTGCCGCGTCGGACAAGCGGCTGCGTTCCGCCTGGCTCATGCGCCACGACCGGCCCGAGGCCTGGACCAGGCTGGTCGAGGGCTGGGCGGCGAAGAAGGCGGACGCGTTCAAGTCGCTGCCCGACCCCATTCTGTCGCAGGACCGCGAGGCCCTCGCCGCCGCCGTCCGGGGGCAAGGCGCAACCCAGCTCCAGCCGCAGGCCAAGACGCCGCAGGAAGTCCACGCGATGAGCGACCAGGAGTTCCGGGCGTGGAAGGACCGGCAGCTCGGGGCGTAACAGGAGACCAAGCACCATGGCCGCTCCCTACACCACGACCTCGCAGATCGCGGGGCCGGTCAACTTCGTCTTCCAGGAGACGCTGCTGCGCAACGCCAAGGCGCGCTGCCCCTATTTCGTCGGCGCCGTGCCGGCGGAGATCATGTCGCACGGCGGCACCTTCTCGGCGAAGTGGCGCCGCATCGAGAACCTGGCGCCGGTCAGCGCGCCGCTGTCGGCGCTGACCGGCAACCTCGGCCTGCCCGCGCGCGACTCGGTGCAGCCCAGCGTCACCGATCCGACCGCGACGGCGCAGAAATACGGCAACTACATCCTGCTCAACGAGGAGGTCGACCTGGTCAACTTCAACGGCCAGGGCGACAAGCTGTCGGAGATCCTGGGCATCAACGCGGGGCAGTCGCTCAACCGGCTGCAGCGCAACGAGCTCGAGGACAACGCGACGATCTTCTACGTCAAGTCCGGCGGCGTCTCGGCGACCGGCCCGGACAACACGGTCGACAGCAAGATCACGCGCAACGCCATCGCCAAGGTGGTGACCGACGCGCTGCAGTCGAACGCGGCCCTGCCGTTCGCGCCGATGCGCACCGGCTCGACCACGGTCGGCTCCTCGCCGCTGCGCGAGGCCTATGTCGGGCTCTGCCACAACCACGTCGAGCACGACATCCGCGGGCTCGCCGGCTTCATCGCGGTCGAGCAGTATGCCGGCTTTACCGAGACCTGGACCGGCGAGTTCGGCGCCGTCGGCGGCGTGCGCTGGATCGCCTCGCCCGAGGCGTCGGTCGACGTCGACAGCGGCGCCGCGGTCGGCGCGACGGGCTGCCGGTCGGCCGGCGGCAGCAGCATCGACCTCTACTCCTGCCCGGTCTTCGGCATGGAGGCGGTCGGCTCGCTCGGCCTCGACTTCAAGCACCTGAAGAACGTGTACGAGGCCGGCGACCGGCTGCCGCCGGTGCAGATGATCAAGCACGACCGCGGCTCCGCCGGCGCGCTCGATCCGCTCAACGAGTACTCGACCATGGGCTGGAAAGCCTGGCACGCCGCCAAGATCCTCAACGCCGCGTGGATCCGCACGCTGCGCTGCGGCGCGTCGAATATCAGTTAGTTATCCGGCGGGCAGCGAGCCGTCCTGAGCGTGGCGAAGGACCAACCCTCGCTGCCCGCCGCAAGTACTTCACAGGAGAACGAGATGACCGCTTCCCTCGCCATCAAGGGCATGCTGCACGCGACGCCCGAGGTGCACGACCTCTATCACGGCCAGCCGCTGATGCAGCTGCGCCGCACCGAGCTCTTGAAGCTCGCCCGGGCCGGCGGCGTCGCGACCGAGGTGCCGCTGGAGAACGGCCGCGTCGTCGGCGGCAGGCCCGAGACGCGGACCCTGACCAAGGAGGAGCTCGTCCCGCGCCTGCAGATCGCGGTGAACGACGGCCGCATCAAGCCGGCGGCGCTCGGCGCCGCCAGGGTGGCTCTCGACCTTCCCGCGCCGGCCGAGGCCGAGGCGTCGTTCCGCCGCGAGCTCGAGGCCGCCAGCGCCTTCCAGCTCCGCGCCATGCTGCCCGAGGACCACGCGCTCTCCCGGCGCGCCGACGCCAGGAAGGCCGAGCTGGTCGCGGCGATCATGGCCCTCGCCGCGTCGCCCTGAGAGCGGGCGCGCACCACGATGGATGAAAATGCCGGAGCAGCCATGCTCATCTTGGTCCCCCCTCCCCTTGCGGGAGG
>JAKLKW010000099.1 GCA_023150455.1 Alphaproteobacteria bacterium
GCCGCCACGGCCGTCGCCTGGCGGCTGGTCTCCTCGGCCGTCGCGGACATCGCCGTGGCCGAGCCCTGCATTTCGCTCGCCGAGGACGACACGGTCTCGACCACGGCCTTGACCGACGCCTCGAACCCGTCGGCCAGCGCGTGCATCTCGGCCTTGCGCTGCCGCTCGGCCTCCAGGCGCGCGCGCTCCTGCCCGGCGCGGCGCTCCTCCTCGGCCCGGTGCTTGGCCTCCTCGGCCTCGCGCCGGCGCCGTTCCTCGGCGCGCGCCGCCTCTTCCTCGAGCCGGCGCTGCTCCTCCTTCTGCTTGAGCTCGCGCTCGCGCGCGGCCTCGGCCTCCTGCTGCAGGCGCGCATTTTCGATCGCGTTGTCCTTGAACACCTGGACCGCGCGCGCCATGGCGCCGATCTCGTCCTTGTAGGTGACGGCGGGGATGGCGATGGCGAGCTCGTTGCCGGCCAGCCGCCGCATGACATCGACGATGCGGTTCAGCGGCGCGGAGATTCCGCGGCCGATGAAGAAGGCGAAGACGACGGCCAGCGCGAAGGTGAAGCCGCCGGCCGCCAGCATGGCGACGCGCCCGCGCCCGCGCTCGGCCGCGATGTCGTCGTCGGCCTTTTTCGCCGCGTCGCGCGCGAAACGCTGGAACTCGTCGAACAGCGGCTCGATCTCGCCGAAGATCTGGCTGAGCCGCTTGATCGCGGCGGCCTGCTCCTGCGCGGCCGCGGCATAAGCCTTGAAGTCGCGGACATAGGTCGCGACGTCCTGGCCGACCTGGGCGCGCTGCTCGGCCGCCATCGAGCCGGTCTGCAGCAGCTTCTCGAACTCGGCCTGCCGCTTCTCGACGTCGCCGACATATTTGCTGTTGCCGCGCAGCATGAAATCCTTCTCATGGCGGCGCATCATCAGCATCTTCACCAGGAGATCGTCGCGGCCGCTCTGCGCGAGCACCGCCTTCTCGGCGCTGTGCACGGCATTGCGCAACGCGCCTTCGAGCCCCAGCTTCTCGTCGAGGCCCAGCGCTTGGGCGCGGCGGACCACGTCATCGAACTGCTGGCCGTGACGGACGATGCCGTCGCGCAGCGCCGCAAGCTTCGACGCGATCGGGCCCGCTTCTTCGCGCTTTGCCAGGTTATCGATGGCGCCGAGCGCGGCGGCACGCGCCTTGGCGTAGCCGGCGGCATATTTGAGGTCGCGTCGCAGCAGGAAGTCCTTTTCGGCACGCCGCATCTGCAGTGCCTGGCTTTCGACCTCGTGTTGCGCGTCGAGCATGGCGGCATAGGCGGCCTGTCGGTCCAGCCCGCCGGCGATGCGCCGGTCGCCCAGCAGATAGGCGGCCATGATCAGGGCGACCGCGAGTGCGGCGAGCGCGGCGAGCGCGCCAATCCGAAATCCGATCGGCAGATTGCTGATCAGCGGCAAATACCCGGGCGCGCGCAGGACGGGCGTCGCGGTCCGGGCGGGGTTCGGCAATTCGCTCATGTCGACCTCTTGTGCCTAGTACCAGCTTTCACGAATGCCTGACTCGCTGAACCACATTCCGCTAACGTCATGGCCGGCTTCCGAAAGCGCGTGCATGTACAAATGACGCTCATGCCTAACAAGGGGGCATTGAGGAAAGCTTAATGCGATCAAGTTTCCACGCTTGATTAAGAGTAAGCCGCAAGAATTGAGATGCGTCTTTTCACGTCGACAGGAACATTGTCTCTCCATTTCCTAGAACAACGGCAGTCAATCGACCGCTGTAATAGGCGCCGGTGTCGATCCCGATGCGGTTGCGCCGCACGTCCGGCGCCGGCGCGATCGTGTGACCGTGCACCACGACGGCGCCGTGGTCGGCGTCGGAGTCGAGGAATTCCTCGCGGATCCAGATGAGGTCCTCGATGCTCTGCTTGTCGGCCGGCCGGCCCGGCCGGATGCCGGCATGGACGAAGAGGTAGCCGGGCCTTGCCAGGTAGAGCCGCAAGTCGTTGAGGAAGTTCCAATGCGCCATGGGTAGGGCCTCGGCCAGCGCGTCGCGCGCCGCCAGCATGCCCTCGACGTCGAGCGCCGTGCTGGGCGGCTTCACCCCATAGCTCTGCAGCGTGGCGCGCGCGCCGTTCAACATCCAGCCCGGGCCGACCTCGAGCGGGCTGCGCAGGAACTCGCGCATCATCCAGTCGTGGTTGCCGAGCAGGGCGAGACACTCGAACCCCGGCAGGTCCGGCGCCAGAACCAGGTCGATCACGCCCCTGCTGTCGTGGCCGCGATCGACGAAATCGCCGAGATAGACCAGCGTACGAGAACCCGGCGGGCGCGCGGCCGCATCCTCGCGGATCAGGTCGTGCAGGCGGGCCAGCAGGTCGGAACGGCCGTGCACGTCGCCGACCGCGTAGATCAGATCCGATGCCAGTGCGGCCATCGATCAGCCTTTGGAACAAAACGACAACGGCGCCGCGGCGCTAAGTGTTTGTTAGCGATATGGAGGCTAATAGCTTTCTTTCCAGGACCATAGGCCAAGCCTTTGGTCCCTTTGAGGGGGCAGCAGGAAGGGAGCCGCACGGTGGCCGACCAGGGCCGAGCCGACGAGCAACAGATCAGCCAAGAAATCCAGCTGGTCGAGTTCCTCGAGCGCCTGTCGCGCAATCGCGACGGCCGCGTGGCCATCCACGTCCATCTCTCGCGCCTCCGGCCGTGGCAGCGCCGCGAGCAGCATCTGCGCCTGGCGACCAGCACCTTTGCCGACCTGGTGCGGCCGCTACAGGGACAGGGCTTCGTGTTGCGCAACTCCGACATCGTCTTCGTCGGCCACAGCAAGGACATCGAAGCGCTGACCGACGCGGTCGAACGGCTCCGCGGCATGTTCTCCGAGGACCAGGCGGGGCCGGTCGCCGATGTCAGCGTGACCGACGATTTCTGCTCCTGGATCAACCTGACCACCCGCTTCGACGAGTTCATGGCCTGGGCGCGCCAGACCGGCGACGCCGAGCGCGCGCGCCAGCGCCGCCTGGCCGCCGCGCGCGCGCACCTGAACGCCACGCCGCAGAAGCCGATCAACCCCGCGCAGCTAACCCGCATCGAGGCCTACCTGTCGCAGGCCGACCTGTCGGGACTCATGCGCCGCCAGCCCATCTGCCTGATCGCGCCGGACCAGTCGATCAAGCCGGTCTATCGCGAGCTGTACATCGCCATCTCGAGCCTGGCCGCCGCCGTGTCGCCGGACATCGACCTGGCCGGCAACAAATGGCTGTTCCGGCACCTGACGCAGGTGCTCGACCAACGCATGCTGTCGCTGCTCGCGCGCAACGACGATCGCGACATTGCCAGCGCGTTCAGCCTCAATCTCAACGTCGCGACGATCGCGACGCCGCACTTCCTGGCTTTCGACCGCACCATCGGCTCGAACGCGCGCGGCACGATCGTGATCGAGTTCGACCTGATCGACATCATGGCGGACATGTCGGGCTTCCAGTTCGCCCGCGAGGTGCTGCGCGACCGCGGCTATCGCATCTGCGTCGACGGCGCCGACCACCAGACGTTGCCGATGATCGACCGCGAGCGCCTGGGCGCCGACCTCTTGAAGCTGATGTGGCGGCCCGAGATGGCAGAGGGCACCAACCCGGCGCTGGCCAGCGATCTGCGCCAGTGCATCCAGCGCGCGGGCCTCGCGCGCGTCATCCTCAACCGCTGCGGCGAGGCGGCGGCCGTCGCCTTCGGCCAGTCGCTGGGCATCACCCTGTTCCAGGGCCGTCAGGTCGACACCATGCTCGCCGAGCAGGGCCGTCGCGGCGGGCCCGTCGCCCAGCCGGCGCGCGCGCGGGCTTCTTAAGGACGGGTAGCGCCGGTCAGTCGCGCGGCGCGTGCTTGCCGAGGATGCGCTGCAGGGTGCGCCGGTGCATGCGCAGACGCCGCGCCGTTTCCGACACGTTGCGGTCGCATTGCTCGTAGACGCGCTGGATGTGCTCCCAGCGCACGCGGTCGGCCGACATCGGCTCCTCGGGCGGCGGCGGCAGGGCGCTGCCCTTGGACAGAAGCGCCGCGACGATGACGTCGGCATCGGCCGGTTTGGGCAGGTAGTCGACGGCGCCGGCCTTCACCGCCGCCACGGCCGTCGCGATGTTGCCGTAGCCCGTCAGCATCACCACGCGCACGTCCGGCCGCACCCGGCGCAGGGCGGCGACCACGTCCAGTCCGCTGCCGTCGCCCAGGCGCAGATCGACCACCGCATAGGCCGGCGCGGACGCTTCGGCGGCGGCGATGCCGGATTTCACGCTCTCGGCCGAGGTGACCGTGAAGCCGCGCTGTGCCAAGGCGCGCGCCAGGCGCTCTCGCAAGGGTGTGTCGTCGTCGACGATCAAAAGGCTGCGTTCGCCCTGGCCCGTCGGGCTTGCCTGATCGGCGCCTGCCGGTTCCGCCATGCCGGTCCATTCCGCTTCCCTGGTCAATCCGAGGCTTGAATATCGTCGCGCGGCCAGGAGATGGCAATCTCCGCGCCGCCCTGCGGGCGGTTCGCGAACTTGAGGCGCGCGCCGGTGTGCTCCAGCAGCGTCTTCGCGATGAACAGGCCCAGCCCCATATGGCCGCTGGCCCGCCGGCTGGTCAGGTAGGGCTCGCCCAGCTCGCCCAGGATGTCCGCGGCGAAGCCGGGGCCGTCGTCGGCGACCACCACGTTGACCGTGCGGGCGTTCCATCGCGTCGTCACGCTCACTTCCGCGCGGGCGAACTCGCGCGCGTTCTCGATCAGGTTGCCGAGCGCGTGCAGGATCTCCGGGCTGCGCCGCACGGTCGGCTCGGGCGTGCCGTCCTCGGCGGCCTCCGCGAACACGACCGCGGCGCCGGGCCGGTCCGGATCGGACATGGCCGCGCGCACCAGGGCGCCGAGCGGCAGCAATTCGTAGGGCGCGCCGCCGGCCTGCTCGGGCCGCTGCGCCAGCCGCGCCAGGATGTCGCGACAGCGCCGGCTCTGGCTGTCCAGGAGGGCGATGTCCTCCGCTATCGGGCTGTCGGCCGGCAGGCTGCGCTTGATCTCGCTGGTCACGACGGCGATGGTCGACAACGGGCTGCCCAGCTCGTGCGCCGCGGCGGCCGCGAGCCCGCCCAGCGCCGACAGGCGCTGCTCGCGCGCGAGGGCGGCCTGCGCGGCGGCCAGCGCGTCCTGCATCCGGCGCTGCGCGTTCGACAGGCTCCACGCGTAGAACGCGATGAACAGCGTCGCCACGATCAGCGCGACGGTGACCCCGAGCTGATAGATCGGCGGCAGCTGCACGGGCGCGCCGATCCAGGGCAGGGGCAGGTGCACGAAGCCCAGGACGCAGATCGCCGCGAGCGAGAGGCCGCTCAGGCCGATCGTCGACGGGCCGGACAGCGTGGCCGCGGCGATCGCGACCGGGGCCAGCAGCAGGATCGCGAACGGGTTCGCGACGCCGCCGGTCAGGAACAGCAGCAGGGCCAGCTGCAGGATGTCGAAGGCCAGGTAGAAGGCGCCGTCGCGGTCGGACAGCCGCGACTGCGGCGGGCGGACCATGGCGATGATCACGTTCGACACCGCGGCGGCGAAGATGGTCGCCGCCACCGGCGCCAGCGGCAGGTCGAAGCCCAGCCCCAGGTGCACGAACAGCACCGTGCCGGCCTGCCCCAGCACGGCGACCCAGCGGATCAGCACCAGCGTGCGCAGCCGCAGGCGCCCGGCGCTGAAGCCCGGCGCCATCGCCTGCGTCGCCGCTGCCCGGCGCTCGGCGCGAAGCGCGTCCGTCATCGGCCGGAAAGCAGCATGGAAGCCGCCCCGGGGGCAAGGGGCGGCGGATCGCGCCGGACGTCGAAGCGCGTCAGCCGTGGCGCGTGCGGCTGTCCCTGGGCGCTTCCTCGCGGCGCGCCATGCCGTAGTCGCGGATCACGCCCGCGACGCGCAGGCGGTAGTCCTTGAATATCTCCGCGCGCCCCTTGGCCTGCGCCGTCCGGTGCTGCTCGAGCTGGCGCCAGGCGGCGACGGCCTGCTCGTCGCGCCAGATCGACAGCGACAGGATCTTGCCCGGCTCGACCAGGCTCTCGAACCGCTCGATCGAGATGAATCCGTCGATCTTCTCCAGCAGCGGCTTCAGGCCGGCGGCGATGTCCAGATACTCCTGTTTGCGTTCGGCCTTCGGCCAGACCTCGAAAATCACAGCGATCATCTTGCGCCCTCTCGTCACTCCGCGAAGACAGGAATACGCGTGTTCGGCGACGGGCGGTAGCGCGGCGCCGCCGCAAGGCTCCGCGGCGCCAGGCCGCGCGCCAGGAGCGCGGCGACGCCGGCCGTGGCGATCCGGTTGGCCAGCTTCTCGCCCGGGCAGGCATGGACCCCCAAGCCGAAGGTGAAGCTCCGCCGCTCCGCGCGATACGGATCGAAGCGCTCGGGCGCGGGATTGGCCGCGGGATCGCGGTTGGCGGCGGCGAGCACGACCAGGATCGCCTCGCCCTCTTTCATCGCCTGGCCGGCCACGACGGCGTCATGCGCCAGGAAGCGGCGCGTGTTCTGCACCGGCGGGTCCCAGCGCGCCACTTCCGCGACGATCGCATCGAGTCCGTCGGGCGCGCCGGCGCGCCGCTCGGGCTGCTTGGCCAGGAGCACCAGCGTGTTGCCGATCAATCCCGCGGTCGCCTCGTAGGCCTGGAACAGGAAGCCGATTCCATTGGCCACGATCACGTCGGTATCGTCGCATCCGACTCGTCCTGCTTCGCGCGCCAGGCTTGCCAGCAGCGCGTGGCCGGCGGGCGCCGTGGCGAGCGAAGAGCGGAACAGGTCGATGAGCCGGCCGGCGGCGAGCTTCCCCGCGGCGATCTCGGCCGCGCTGCTCGCGGATGAAAGGCAGCGCACGAACGCGGCGGTCCAGACGGCGACCTCGCCGAGGCGGTCGTCGGCGACGCCGAGCAGCTTGCCCACGACATACGCCGGCAGCGCGAAGGCGAAATGCGCGAGGTCGCCGCTTGGCTGCGCTTCCTTCGCGAGATGGACCGCCCAGCACGCGGCTTCGCCGCCGGCGT
The DNA here is from genome assembly GCA_023150455.1 of Alphaproteobacteria bacterium. GTDB lineage: Bacteria > Pseudomonadota > Alphaproteobacteria > JAEULC01 > JAEULC01 > JAEULC01. The sequence goes on from JAKLKW010000099.1 coordinate 6,996, forward strand.
TGCGCGGATCGATCGACGCGAGCGCCGCCGCGACCGCCCGCTTGAACGGGCAATGCCCGGCGCCGTCGTTCATGCGCACGAGATGGCGGAAGATCTCGCCCGCGGGCGAGCCGACCAACGCCTTCGGCACCGGCTCCCGCGGCGGCCGCACGCGGCACGCCTCGCTCCCCAGGACCGACGCCACGGCCTCGGCGCCGGCGGCGATCCAGAGGCCGAGCGTCTCGTCGCGATGGACCGGCCGTTCGGCCACCAGGCGTGCGTAGTAGCCATAGGGGTCGGGATGCGTGACGGCTTGGATCGGGTTGAGCGGCGGGTTCATCCCTGTCTCCGGGCATCGGCGGCGCGGAGCCTGTACGACGCCACGCGCGTTGTCATGCCGCAACAGTTCGGCCGCGGTCGAATCATGGCATGGCAACATCGTCTCGTCCGGCGCCGGGCAGGCTTCGTCGGGCCGGCTCGGCTGGCACGTGCCGGCGCGTCGGGGCATGATGCGCGCCCATGACCGGCGCGCCATCATCCGATATCTCGGTCCAGGGCCTGACCAAGCGCTATGGCGACGTGGTGGCCGTGGACGGCATCGACTTCGACGTGCCGCGCGGCGCGTGCAGCGCCCTTCTGGGCGGCAACGGCGCGGGCAAGACCACCACCATCTCCATGCTGCTCGGCCTGCTGCTGCCGACCGCAGGGCGGATCACCGTGCTGGGCCAGGACATGGTGCGCCGGCGCTATCGCGTGCTGCCGCGCATGAACTTCTCCAGTCCCTATGTCGACCTGCCGCATCGGCTCACCGTGCGCGAGAACCTGGCCGTCTACGGACATCTCTACGGTCTGCCCGACGTGCGCTCCCGGGTGCAGGTGCTGGTGCGCGACCTGCAGCTCGAGGGCTTCATCGACCGCGAGTCCGGCAAGCTGTCGGCGGGGCAGAAGACGCGCGTGGCGCTCGCCAAGGCGCTGCTCAACACGCCCGCGCTCCTGCTCTTGGACGAGCCGACGGCGTCGCTCGATCCCGACACCGCGGACTGGGTGCGCGGCTATCTCGAGACCTATCGCCGCTCGACCGGCGCCACGATCCTGCTCGCCTCGCACAACATGGCCGAGGTCGAGCGGCTGTGCGACCAGGTGCTGATGATGCGCGCCGGCCGCATCGTCGACCGCGGCGCGCCCGAGCAGCTGATCCGCCGCTACGGCCGGCAGAACCTCGAGGAGGTGTTCCTCGACATCGCGCGGCGCCGCGGCATCGCGGCGCAGGAGGCCGCGCAATGAGCGACGCGGCCGCCTGGACCTCACCCTCCATGCGCTCGCTGCGCCGCATTGCCGCGATGGTCGTGCGCTACTCGCTGCTCTTGAAGAATTCCTGGACGCGCATCTTCGAGCTCGCCTACTGGCCGACCATCCAGATGGTGCTCTGGGGCTTCATCAGCGTGTTCTTCCGCCAGAACTCCAGCTGGGTGGCGCAGGCCGGCGGCGTGCTGATCGCGGGCGTGCTGCTGTGGGATGTCATGTTCCGCGGCCAGCTCGGCGTATCGGTGTCGTTCATGGAGGAGATGTGGTCGCGCAATCTCGGCCATCTCTTCACCAGTCCCTTGCGCCCGATCGAGCTGGCGGTGGCGTTGATGACGATGAGCCTGATCCGCACCTTGATCGGCATCGTGCCGGCGGCGCTGCTGGCGATCCCGCTCTACCAGTACTCGATCTTCACCATGGGGCTGCCGCTCATCGCCTTCTTCGTGAACCTGCTGGTGATGGGCTGGGCGCTCGGGCTGATGCTGTCGGGCCTCATCCTGCGCTTCGGGCAGAGCGCCGAGAGCCTCGCCTGGCTCGCCGTATTCCTCTTGGCGCCGGTCAGCGCGATCTACTACCCGCTGTCGATCCTGCCTCCCTGGCTGCAGGCCGTCGGCTGGGCCCTGCCGTCGGCGCACGTGTTCGAAGGCATGCGCGCCGTGCTGTTCGAGCAGAGCTTCCGCCTCGACCACCTCGCCTGGGCGGCGGGCCTCAACCTCGTCTACATGGCGTTCGGCGTTGCCGCGTTCCTGTTCGCGGTGCGCGTCGCGCGCCGGCGCGGCCTGCTGTTGCAGATGGGCGAGTGAGGCACCATCTAGGAGCGGCACGCTGCTCATGCCGGGAGGGCCAGACGATGGCGGATGATGCGCGGCCGGAGGTCCTGTCGGACGAGGCGGGTGGCGTCGGCCGAACGGTGCGCCGGGTCGCGCTCGGCCTCGCGATCATCGTCGCCGTCATCCTGGCGCTCTACTACCCGATCGGCATGGCGATCGTGCACGTCATCGACGACGACCCCGGGTTCGACGTGCCGGCCCCGCCGGCGGGCGCCAGCCGCGCCGTCGCCATGGCGGCGGCGCTGGTCAAACGCGAGATCGACACGCATCGCTGGACCGCCAACGACCCGTTCTTCCTGCCCGGAGCCGCGCTCGACAATATGCCCAACTACCAGATGGGCATCATCGGCGCGCTCGCGCGCTTCGCCGTCGAGCTGGGCGACCAGGTGGCGCGCACGCGCGGCTCCAGCCGGATCGATCCGGATCTCGACCGCGCCGCCGGCCTGCTTCGGTATCCGGGAAACGTGTGGATCTTCGATCCGCGCATCTCCTTCGCGCCCACCGCCTCGTCCGAGGCGCAATACCGCGCCGCGCGCAAGGCGCTCATCGACTACAACGAACGCCTCGCGGGAAAGAAGCAGCCGGCCGCGACGTTCGAGCGGCGCGCCGACAACCTGCTCGCCACGCTCGATCGCATCGCCGCCGACCTCGGCTCGATGTCGGCGGCGCTGGACCGCCAGGTCGCCGAGCGTTCGGGCAACCTGCTCGACTTCGCGGCCGACGACACCTTCTACGCCACCAAGGGCCGGCTCTACGCCTACGGACTGATCCTGCGCGCGCTCGGCATCGATTTCGAGCGCGTGCTGGCCGACCGCGGGGCGAAGCAGCTGTGGGAGCAGATGGTCGCGAGCTTCCGCGAGGCGGCCGGCCTGCAGCCTTGGGTGGTGATGAACGGCGCTCCGGACAGCAACCTGCTGCCGAGCCACGTCGCGGCGCAGGGCTTCTACCTGCTGCGGGCGCGCACGCAGCTGCGCGAGCTCACGGACGTCCTCAGGAAGTAGCGCGGCTACTCCGCCGCGGCGCGCGTGTCCACGTGGTCCGGCAGGGTGAACAGCTCGACCGTCTCGCCGACGCCGCGCAGCACGTGGCGGCCGACCGAAACCAGCGGCTCGTCCACGTGGCGCGCCACGTCGGCCGAGACCAGGACCTCGTGCTGGAGCGTGCGGCACATCTCTTCGATGCGCACGACGCGGTTGACCGCCGGCCCGATCACCGTGAAGTCCAGACGGTCCGGCGCGCCGATGTTGCCGAAGATGACGTCGCCCAGATGCAGCGCGATGCCGAACTGCAGGTCGGGCACGCCGCACTCGGCGCAGGCCTGGCTGTGCGCCTGCATCGACTGCAGCGCCTCGCGGGCGGCCTTCAAGGCGGCTTTGCAGGCGATGTCGACGTCCCGCTCGGCCAGCGGAAAGATCGCCAGCATGGCGTCGCCGATGAACTTCAGCACCTCGCCGCCGCGCTGGCGCACGGGCTCGACCATGCGCTCGAAATACTCGTTGAGGATGCGGATGACCGAGGCGCCGTCCATGCGCTCGGTCAGCGGCGTGAAGCCGCGCAAGTCGCAGTACCACAGCACGGCGCGGATCGTCTCGTTGTCGCCGCGCTTGATCTGCCCGTTCAGCACGCGCCGGCCCGCGGCGCCGCCGATGTAGGTATCGAGCAGCGTGCTCGACACCTCGCGCCGGGCATGGACCTCGATCAACAGGGCGAGCACCGGGATCAGCGCGCGCAGCCGGGCGATGTCGGCTTCGGCGAACCCTTCCGCGCGATCGGTCGCCCAGGTCGTCACCGCCTGCACGCCGTCGGTGAAGCGCACGGGCAGGACCAGGTAGTCGGTCAGGCCTTCGTCGCGCAGCTCCTCGAGGACGGGAAAATCGAGCCGGGCGTCGGGGCCGACCAGCCGCCGCCGCACGGCTCGGCCCTGCTCGTAGGCCGGGCGCAACGGGCTCCTGAGGTAGACCTCCTCGCCCAGGATGCTGTGGCCGCGGTCGACCTGCTCGGTGCAGCCGGCATTGCCGCGCCGCCAGAAGATGCCGCGCGCGGCTACCAGCGGGTGCAGCGTGCGCATGCTCAGCATCATGCGGGCCAGCGGCAGGCCGGTCGCGACCAGGTGCTTGCACAGCTCCGCCACGAGCTCGCGCGCACCCGCCTGGGTGCGGCCGGTCGTCACCAGCCACTGCACGTCGGGATCGAAGCATTCCGCGGTCGGGACGGGCGTATCGGCCGTCATACCCACACTCGAGCCAAGGTCTTGAAGCACTTGATTTTGCCCTGGACCGGGCTCATGTGTCGATGGAGACTTTATGTGGGGACGGCTGCCCGATCGGCCAAGGAGCGACCCGATGTTCATCCAGACCGAAGAGACCCCGAATCCGGCGACCCTGAAGTTCCTTCCCGGACGCACGGTCGTCGAAGGCGGCACGGCCAATTTCCCGAGCGCGGAGCATGCCGCGCGCTCGCCGCTCGCCGAGCGCCTGTTCGACGTCGAGGGCGTCAGCGGCGTGTTTCTCGGCGGCGACTTCATCACCGTCACCAAAGAGGCCGACCGCGACTGGTACCTGATGAAGCCGGCGATCCTCGGCGTCATCATGGAGCATTTCACCGCCAACCGCCCGGTGATGCAGGCCGAGCCAGCCGGCGAGGCCGCGGAGGCGGGCGAGGACAGCGAGATCGTCACGCAGATCAAGGAGCTGCTCGACACGCGCGTCCGTCCGGCCGTGGCCCAGGACGGCGGCGACATCATCTTCCACGGCTTCGAGTCGGGCGTGGTCTACCTGCACATGCAGGGCTCATGCTCGGGCTGCCCCAGCTCGACCGCCACGCTGAAGATGGGGATCGAGAACATGCTGAGGCACTACATCCCCGAGGTCACCGAAGTCCGGGCGGTCTGAGACGCCGTCGGCCTTCAGCCATTTGCTTTCCGGCTGACCGCCGCCGCCTGATCGCCGTCAGCTTCCTTTCGGCACGAACAGCGGGATCCCGAGCCAGCGCCAGCGGCCGTCGGGGCCGGGCATGGTGCAGTTGACGCGCGCCCGCCCGGGCTTGAAGGCGCCGGGCATGCGCACCTCGACGCGCGTGTCGCCGAGCATCTCCACCAGGACGCGCCCCTGCTCCGACGCGAAGCAGCCGAACTGCTCGAGCTTTCCGACGATCGGGTCGACCGTGAAGCCGAGGGCCGGCGGATTCTCCTTCAGCAGGGGATCCGACGGCACCAGGTCGCGGATCGGGAGCGGCAGGGCGTTCGCCGCCGTGCGGAAGCGCTCCAGGTCGCCGAAGTTCTGGTTGAACAGGAAGCGCGGCCAGCCGAACCGGTTGGCGCTGGCATGGGCGACGCCGGAGTGCTGGCCGAAGGCGGCGACATATCCGGCCGCCTCGACCTCGGTGGCCACCGCCGCGCTCCATTCGCCATAGGGATACGCGAACAGCATGGGCTGGCGCTCGAAGGCGGCGCCGAGTTCGTGGCGCAGTTTCTCCGTCGAGCGCGCGATGTCCGCGGCGACGCGGTCGATGGCGGTGGAAGCCAGGCGCAGGTCGGCCGCGCCCTGGCTGCCGATGGTGACGCCGGCCGCCGCCATCGCGCGCAGCTCGTCCCAGTCGAGATAGTCGGTGCTGCCCGGCTGCACGCGCTCGCTCGGGACGAACACGGTGAAGGGCATGCCGGCCTCGCGCAGGCGCGGCCAGGCATGCCGGTAGATCGAGCGATGCGCGGAATCGAAGGTCAGCGCCACGGCGCGGTCCGGAAGCGCCTCGCCGGCGCGGAGCGCGCGGACGATCCGGCCGAGGGGCAGGACCTTGTATCGGCCCGACTTCAGCTCGGCAATGTGCGCCTCGAACTGCTGCAGCGTGACGGAGCTCGACATGCGGGTGCCGCCGATGTCGGGATAGGCCAGCACGACCGCGGAGTCGGCCGCGCGCGCGCCGCCGGCTTCGGCCAGGGCGAGCGCGGTTCCGGCGACCAGGGCGATGGCGAGCGGGATCGCGGCGCGCCGGCGCGTCATCGGCAGGATCGCAATGCAGCGCGCCCTACATGAGCGACGGCGCCATGGCGCCGTCCTCGATCAGGGGAAAGCCGCGTGGCTGGAACATCTGGTAGTGCCACCATTCCTTGGCATAGAAATCCCAGCCGGCGGCGGACATCAGCCCCAACAGGACGAGGCGGTTGCGCTGGGCCTCGGGCGACACGGCGGTGTCGGCGTGATAGGACAGCGGCGTGATCGCGTCGAATTCCGTGCCCATCTCCAGCATGCGCCGGTCCGGTGCGGCAAGCGTCAGGTCCACCGCGACGCCGCGGCTGTGGTGCGAGCCGCGCTTCGGATCGGCGATGAAGTCGGGGTTCGGCATATGATTCCACAAGGCCCACTGCGCCGCCGGCGGGCGATAGGCGTCGAAGATGCACAGCTTGAGGCCGAGCGGGCGCGCCAACTCGCAGGCGCGCCTCAAGAGCGCCGCCGCCTCTTCGCGCAGATAGCACGCGGCGCGTCGATAGATCGGATTGCCTGTCAGGTTGTCTGCGGTGGCGTACCGCAAGTCGACGAACACATCGAACGCCGGCGCGGCGATCTCGACCAGGGCCATGCGGGCCGAACCTCCCCCCGATCCTTGGTACGCGGCAGCGGATGTCGATCCCAAGCGATCGACTCCCTCACGCGCACGATAGCACGCGGCGGAAGCCTGGCGCGATGACCATCCTCGCTTTCGACTGCGCCTGCGCCTCATGCTCGGTCGCGCTGTGGCGCGACGGCGCGGTCCTGGCGCGCCGCGCCGCGCCCATGAAGCACGGGCAGGCCGAGCGCCTGCTGCCGATGATCCAGGCGGCGATGGACGCGGCGGGTGTCGCCTATGCCGGGCTCGCCGCGATCGCCACGACTCTCGGGCCGGGCTCGTTCACGGGCCTTCGCGCCGGGCTCGCGGCCGCGCGCGGGCTGGCGCTGGCGACGGGCTTGAAGGCGGTCGGCGTCACCACCTTCGACGCGGCGGCGCACCGGGTCGACGCAAACGAACGGCGCGGCCGCAGCGTGCTCGTCGCGATCGACACGCGCCGCGACGACCTGTTCGTGCGCATCTACAACGAGCATCTCGCGCCCGCGGGGCCCGGCAGGCTCGCGACGGTCGGCGAGGCCGCGGCGACGGCGCCGGCGGGCGCGCTGGTGCTGACCGGCGACGCGACGGCGGCGCTGACCGCGGCGCTCGCAGCCGAGCGGCGCGACGCGATCGTGGCGCTGAGCGCCGGTGCCATCGACGCGGTCGCAGTCGCCGAGCTGGCCGCGAAGCGCTTGGCCGGCGGGATCGCACCGGAGCCCCTGGCGCCGATCTATCTGCGTGCGCCCGAGATAACGCCGGCCCCGGTGAAGAGCCGCCGCGCATGACGCCGCCCGCGATCGCGTTGCGGCCGACGACGCTGGCCGACGTGGCGCTCTTGGCCGCCTTGCACGCGGAAGGCCCGGACGAGCCGTGGTCGACCGATGCCTTCGCCCGGCTGCTGGTGCTGCCGGGGACCGTGGGCCGGATCGCGGTGGTGACGACGGCGCAACGTAACGAGCCCGCCGGATTCGTGCTGGCGCGCAGCGCCGGCGGCGAAGCCGAGATCCTTACGATCAATGTCGCGCGCGCGCGGCGGCGCCAGGGCATCGGGCTCGCGCTGATGCGTGCGGTTGTTGCCGCGGATTTGCACGACGCGACGCGCCTCGTCCTCGAGGTCGCGGCGGGCAACGCGCCCGCCCAGGCCTTGTATCGCGCCATCGGCTTCGCGCCCGTGGGTCGGCGCATTGGCTACTATGGCCGTGCCGACGGGTCGCGCGAGGACGCCCTGATCATGGCCGTGGCGCTCGGGGCCGAATGCGCGAACGATTCCAGGATAGCTCAATCTACGATAACTTGCCCAAAGGGTTGAAGAACGAATTTACTTGCCCTATAAACGGCTGTAGCCGCCTCAATATTGTCCCCGGAGAATCGAAATGCCCGACAGGCTCGATACAAAGGAAATACTGACGCTGACGGCGCAGATCGTCGCCGCTCACGTCGGCCGGAACCAGTTGCCGACCGGCGACCTGCCGAAGGTGATCGATGACGTGTACCGCTCGCTCGCGGGCCTCGGCACGACGCCCGTCCAGCCGGCGCGGCCCGACCCGGCCGTGCCGATCAAGAAGTCGATCACGCCGGACTACATCATCTGTCTCGAGGACGGGCGGAAGCTGAAGATGCTGAAGCGCCACCTCAAGACGGCGTACGATATGACCCCGGCGCAATACCGCGAGCGATGGGGCTTGGCGCCGGACTACCCAATGGTTGCACCCAACTACGCCAAGACCCGCAGCAAGCTCGCCAAGGAAATCGGGCTGGGCACGGGAAAGCGCCGCTCGCGCTCCTGATAACTAGTCGCATACAAGTTCAGCGAAATGGCGGGGCGTGACGGCGCTCCCGCCGCGTTTGTGCGCTTGGGGACGGATGGGCCATCGCGTTATAGTGACAAAAAGAAGTTAAGCAGCCCGGGCATCGGCGCCCGGCCCAGGGAAGGGCTAACGCGTGCTATCGAGAATCGAGCTTCTCTGCAACGAGAAGGGCCTGAAGATGACTGAGCAGCGCCGCGTGATCGCGCGCGTGCTGTCGGAATCGGCCGACCATCCGGATGTCGAACAGGTGCATCGGCGGGCGACGGCGATCGACCCGCGCATCTCGATTGCCACGGTCTACCGCACCGTCCGCCTGTTCGAAGAAGCCAACATTCTCGAAAAGCATGATTTCGGCGACGGCCGGTCGCGTTACGAGGAGATTCCGGAATCGCATCACGATCACCTGATCGACATCGAATCGGGCAAGGTGATCGAGTTCCGCGACGAGCAGATCGAGGCGCTGCAGCGCGCCGTTGCGGAAAAGCTCGGCTATCGCCTGGTCGACCACCGCCTTGAGCTCTACGGCGTGCCGATCAAGAGGGACAACGGCAAGAACGAGCGGAAGCCCTAGCCGCGTCCGTGGCTCCGATCCGGCCGGCGCGCTCCTTGACTCCCCCCGGTCAGGTGCTATCGTCCTCAAATGACGCCCCTTTCCATGGCCATTGGCCCTTTTGTCCGCGTCCGGACCGGGGCCGGGCAGGGGCAACCCGTCCGCGCGCCGGAACCGGTGGTCGGCGCGACGGTTGCGACGCGAGCAACGTGACGAAGCGCGTCTATATCAAGACCTACGGCTGCCAGATGAACGTGTACGACTCCGCCCGCATGGCGGACGTGCTGGCGCCGCTCGGCTTTGCCGTCGCCGAGAGCCTCGAGGACGCCGACATGGTCGTCCTCAACACCTGCCACATCCGCGAGAAGGCGGCCGAGAAGGTCTATTCCGAGCTCGGCCGGCTCAACCGGCTGAAGCGCCGGCGGCGCGCATCCGGCGGCGAGTTCCTGATCGCGGTGGCGGGATGCGTGGCGCAGGCGGAAGGCGAGGAGATGCGGCGGCGGGCGCCCTTCGTCGACATCGTCTGCGGCCCCCAGGCCTATCACCGCCTGCCGGAACTGATCGAGCGCGCGAAGAGCGATCCCGCGCGCGGCGCGTTCGACACGGAATTCCCTGTCGAAAGCAAGTTCGATCACCTGCCGGAAGCGGCATCGCCGCAGGGCGTCAGCGCCTTCCTGTCGGTGCAGGAAGGCTGCGACAAGTTCTGCACGTTCTGCGTCGTTCCGTACACGCGCGGCGCCGAGCTGTCGCGCCCGGTCGCGGCCGTGCTGGCGGAGGCACGCCGCCTGGTCGGCCACGGCGCGCGCGAAATCACGCTGCTCGGCCAGAACGTGAATGCGTATCACGGCGCCGCCCCCGGTGAATCGGCAGGTGGCGGGACGGGCTGGGGGCTCGGCCGGCTGGTGCGAGCGCTGGCCGCGATCGAGGGCCTGCGGCGCATCCGCTACACCACCTCGCATCCGCTGGACATGGACGACGAACTGATCGCCGCGCATCGCGACGTGCCCGCCCTGATGCCGTTCCTGCACCTGCCGGTGCAATCCGGCTCTGATGCCGTGCTCGCGCGCATGAACCGCCGGCACGATGCCGACGCGTACCGGCGGGTGGTCGGTCGCCTGCGCGCCGCGCGGCCCGACCTCGCGCTATCGTCCGACTTCATCGTCGGATTCCCCGGCGAGAGCGACGCGGATTTCGCCGCCACGCTGCGCCTGGTCGAGGATGTCTTCTACGCCCAGGCCTTCTCGTTCAAGTACAGCCCGCGCCCGGGCACGCCGGCGGCGGAAATGCCCGATCAGGTGCCGGAGGTGGTCAAGGCCGAGCGGCTTGCGGAACTCCAGGCGCTGCTCAAGCGTCAGCAGGACAGGTTCAACCGTGCCGCGGTCGGGCAGACGATGCCGGTATTGTTCGATCGTCCGGGCCGGTCGGCCGGCCAGCTGGCCGGCCGCAGCCCCTGGCTGCAGCCCGTCCATGTCGACGCCGACGCGCGCGACATGGGCACGATGCGCGATGTGCGCATCCTCGCCGCGCATGCCAACAGCCTCGCCGGCGAGCTGGCATCGCAGGCCACCGCCGTCGCGTCGGTGCCGGACGCGGCCGAGCCGGAGCGCGTTCCGGCGTGAGCGGTCCCACTCCTGCGTTGGCCGGCGCGCCGATTCTGTTGCAGTTCGACGACAACTCGCTGCTGCCGACGCTCTATGGCGAGCATGACCAGCACTTGGCCCGGATCGAGCAGCGCCTCGGCGTGTCGCTGATCTCTCGCGGCAACCGCCTCGCGATCGAGGGCCCGAGCGGCGCGCAGGAGATGGCGCGCACCACGCTGAACGCGCTCTACGAGCGGCTGCGCCTCGGCCGGCCGGTCGGCGGCGCCGAGGTCGACGCGGCATTGCGGATGGCGCTCGCCGGCGAGGACCCGGCCGGCGCGCCGGCGCCGGCCCAGCCCGG
>JAKLKW010000100.1 GCA_023150455.1 Alphaproteobacteria bacterium
AACGCGCGCGCTAGGGCCATCCGACCGGGACCAGGCACAACGGCGTCTCTTCCGCGGCGAGATGCAGCACCCGCGCCACGTTGTCGTCGTCGAACGCGCCGACCATGGTCGTCGCCAGGCCGCGGGCGACCGCCTGCAGCATCAGGCTTTCGGCGGCGAGCCCCGCCTCCATGTAGACGTAGCCGCGCCCGCGATTTCCGTACTTTACCGTCGTGCGCTCGAACACGGCGGCGACGCAGACGACCGCGGCGGCCGTGGCGATCCAGTCCTGGGCGAGCGCGGCCCGGCCGAGCGCGTCGCGATGGTCGCCGGGCGACACGAGGACGAGCTCGTGACGGTCCGGGCGATAGCGGTAGACGCCGGGCGCGATCGCGCCGACACGCGCGCAGAGGACATGGAGCTCGAGGGGATAGAGCGCGCCGGCCGACGGCACGGCGCGTTCGCCGCCGGTGCCGGTGATGCCCTGCGCCGCCCAAAGCAACTGTCCGAGCGCGCCTTCGCCGATCTGCCGGTCGCGGAACCCGCGCACCGACCGGCGTTCCGCGATGCAGCGCGCCAGGGGAAAGGCCGCATCGCGCTGCGGCGGCGGCAAGGCAAGTCCCGCTCCCTGCACGGTTCGGCGCGACATGAAGCTCGGCATGGCGGAGCGCTCCCGCTGGCTTTGTGGAATCCTATCCGCCGCCCGCCCTACCGCCTTGACCTCGATCAACCGCCGACGGCGACGCCCGAAGCGGCCAATGCCGCGAAGCAACCGATCAGCCCGTCGGTGACGCGCGCGAGCTCGGGATAGGCGAGCTTGTCCGGCGTGTCGCCGGCGGCGTGGTAATAGGGATAGCGGTAGAACGCCGTGTCCGTCGCCATGAAGGCGCGGTAGCCGTAGCGCCAGAAGGAACGATGGTCGCTCCAGCTCACCCCCGGCACGATGCCGAGGGTCGCGACATGCTCGAGCGGAAAGTCGGAGACCGCGCGGAACGCGCGCGCCGCCCGCCGCATCAGCGCGCGCGAGCGCAGATTGGCGACGAATCCCAGGAAATTGCCGCGGTCGGGATAGAACAGGCCGAAGCCCGGCGGATAGTGCTGGCTTCCGACGGCGTCGCTGTAGCAGCCGATCGTCTCCAGCGACACCATCAGGCGGATGTCGTCCGCCGCCTGCCGCGCCGCCGCGGCGTAGACCATGCTGCCCTGCTGCGCCCCCATGAAGAACGGCGGCTCCTCGTTGACGAAGGCGACGAAGCGCACCGTCATCGCCGGCCGCTCGGCGGCGAAGGCGCGCGACAGCTCCAGCAGCGCGGCGACGCCGCTGGCGTTGTCGTTGGCGCCGGGGCTGCCCCGTACCGAATCGTAGTGCGCGCCGAGCAGCAGGATGCCGCCCTGGGGCGCGCTGCCGGGGCGGACGATCTCGAGATTGGCGCAGGTCACGCCCATGACCTCGTAGGCCTGGCGCCGCACGGCATATCCCTGAAGCCGCCAGGCCTCCTCGATATGGGCCGCCGCCGCGTCGAGGGCGCGCGGACGGGACACGTTGCGCTCGCCGATCTCGCCCGCGAGGCGCCGCACGTGGTACTTCAAGGCAGCGACGTCGGCTCGCATCCGCTCGATCCGGGCGTCCGCGGCCGGCCGGCCCCCGGGCGGGCGCCGCCCCGGCTCGGTTCGCGGCCGCATGATGGGCCGCTTCCGGCAGCGCAGGCAACGATCGAGATCACGCCGTGAAACGACTCTCCGTCCGGCCGCATCGCGAACGACAAGACAAGCCGGCGGGCGACGTTCCTTCCGTCGCCGCAGCGCTGGACGATATCCGCCGCGCGCAGTTCGCCATGCTGGACGCGCTGCGCCGCGCTCAAGGCGACCTGGCCGCGATGCGGGGGCCGACGCCCGCGGAGTCCGCCTGGCGCGCGATCGCATCGGGCCCGCACTGGCGCCTGCGCGACTACGGCGGCCGCGCCGCCGCGCCGCCGCTGCTCATCGTCGCGGCGCCGATCAAGCGGCCGTATATCTGGGACCTCGCCCCGTCGGTCAGCGCGATCCGCTGCTGTCTCGACCTTGGGCTCCACGTCTATCTGCTCGAATGGCTGCCGGCGTCGCCGCGCACCGCCGCCAGCGGCCTCGACGAATACGCGGCGGCGATCGCCGCCGGCGTCGCGCGGATCGCCGCGACGCATGCCGGGCGCAAGCCGTTCCTGATCGGCCATTCGCTCGGCGGCACGCTGGCGGCGATCTACGCCACGCTCGCACCCAAGGCGGTGCGCGCGCTCGTCCTGCTCAGCACGCCGCTGTGCTTCCGCCCGGGGGAAAGCGGGTTCCGCGATGCGCTGGTGTCGCTGGTCCCGACGGACCTGTCCCAGGCCGACCCGGTGCCGGGATCGCTTCTGTCGTGCGTGAGCGCCATGGCGTCCCCGCGCACCTTCGTCTGGTCGCGGCTGCTGGACGTGGCCATGAGCGTCGGCGACCGGCAGGCCCTGGAGACCCATGCGCGGGTCGAACGCTGGGCGCTCGACGAGATTGCGCTGCCGGGCAGGCTCGTCCGCCAGATCGTCGACTGGCTCTACCGCGAGAACCGCCTGTGCCGGGGCGCGCTCAGCGTCAACGGCACGCTGCTCGCCCCTTCCCGGCTGTCGATCCCGGTCCTGGCCGTCGTGAACGCGGCCGACGAGGTCGCGCCGCTCGCGTCGGTCGAGCCCTTCGTCGCCGCGGCGGCGAGGAAGTCCGGCCGCATCATCGAATGCCCCGGCGAGATCGGCGTCGGCTTGCAGCACCTCGGAATCCTGGTCGGGCGCGCCGCACGGCAACAGACCTGGCCGCGGATCGGTTCCTGGCTGCGCGACCAGCGCTGAAAGCGACGCGCCGCTGGGTGACCGGAGTGCCCTACTTGTCCGCGCCGGGCAGCGCGTGGATCATCGCCTTGAACTTGGGCCAGTCCACCAGCGGCCAGACCTCGGTATGGGCGTGGCCGAAGGTGCGGATGATGGTCGAGACCTTGGCCGCCGCGTCGAGGTCCGGCGCCTCGAAGATGTCGAGGTAGTCCCACGGCCCGATGACCGCGAAGTTCTCGCGCCACTTGACCTTCGGGCACTCCGTGCGGATGCGCTCGACGACACGGCGTTCCAGCTCCTCGAGCGTGTGCGGCGACTTCAGGGAGCCGGGCGACAGGCGGGTAAGCAGGGCAAATGCCGGCATCGTTGCCTCCTTTGCTGAACGCTGGGTGATGGCCGTCGATGGTCGGGATGCCGAACGGCTAGGCCCGACTCGCCGGTCCCGGGAGCTGCGACCAGGGGAGGCCCAGGCCCTCGACGACCTTTCGCACCACCCGGGGATCGAGTCGCCGCTTCGAGCCGATGTCGGGAAGCTCGGCCGTGCGGTCGCCGCGCCGCACGGTCACGCTCGCGTGACCGAGCTGCTTGCCCTTGCCGCGCTCGTGGACGTCGAACGTGCAGCCGCGGTCGGCCAGCCATTTGCGGAAGGTTGCGCTTTCCATGGATTGTTTCCTCCTCGATGCGCGGGATCGCCCCCATCGCGATCGAACGCGAAACCGTGCGCGAGTGTTAGCGGGACCAAGGAAACCATACGGCGCCCGGCGGCACGGACGAATTGATCCGGATCAATCGGGAGGCCGCTTTTTTCACCGGGATCGGGGCTGCCATCTCCGCGCAACCCCCGGCCGGCGCTAGCGTGCGCTCAAGTCATGGCGGCCGGCAGACACTTCATATCGGTGCGTTCCGCCATCGCGGACAAGCAGCAGCGTGACGGGGTGTGTCGACGACACCTCGAAGACCAGGGGATCGGCCGGGCGTACGCGCGGCTGCGCCGTCAGCGTGATCGTTGCTTTCCCGAGGCGAAGGTTTGCGATGCCGTGCCGATCCGTGCGCTGGACATGCCAGACGATCTCCCGCCCCGGCCCGAGATAGCGGATGCCGAGGATGTTCTCGATCAGCAGCTGGATCGGCCCGGCGCCGCTCCAGCCGACGAAATCGCCGATGGCATGCGTACCCGGCGCCGCCGAGTCCGGCGCGTAGCTCTCCCAGATACTGCCGGTGCGGCGGTAGACCGCGAGCATGTTGTCGAGATACCGCCGGACGATCGCGTAGGTCAGCGGCGCCGTGCCGAGCTGCGTGTCGTAGCGGTCCAGGCCCTTGATGACGGCCACGTTCGTCGGCGCCCACACGCCGCCGCGCCAGAGCCCGCCGCAGGGATCGTACAGGGGATCGTCCGCCGCCAGCGACGGCACCACGTCGCGGCGCCAGAACGTGGCAGGATCGCGCAGGTTCGCGATCATGCGCTCGACGCGGCGCGGCGCCGGTATGCCGGCCAGCATCGGCCAGAAGCAGGCCACGGTCTTGCGCCGGGCCTGGTTGCCCTGGTCGTCGATGTCGTAATAAAGCCCGTCGGCCTCGTTCCACATGAACCGCTCGACCGCGCGCGCGATCGCGGTCGCCCGGTCCGAGAAGCGCACGGCGTCCGACTCGCGGCCCTGCAGCCGCGCCAGCGCGGCGAGCGAGCGGTACATGAGCGCCACTTGCGCGGACATGTCGGTCCAGCCGGTTCCCGCGCGCGGGCTGTTGTCCATGCCCGAGCCGAGTGGCGTGTTCCAGTACAGACCATGCACGGAAGAGGACCCCTTGCGATTCGCCTCGATCCATTCCGCGTGCGCGACCAGCGTCGGGTAGACCGCGCGCACGCGATCGAGATCGAGCGAGAACTTGTAGGTCTCCCATTCCGCCCAGGCGAACAGCGGCGGGTTCACCGTGTGATCGGCGCCCTGGTGAGCGAAGTCGGCGCCGGTGGCTTCGACGATCTCGCGCGGGATGTAGCCGTCGGCCTGCTGGCGTGCGTAGAAATTGTCCAGCGACTGCACGAATGGGAACACGTGATGCCCGTAGCGGCCGAACATCACCATGAAGATGGTGTCCCACAGGAAGATGTTGGGCGAATGGCCTTCGTCGATGTAGTTCGACACCAGCGGCGAGCCGGCGGGCGGCTGGCGCAGATGGTCGAAGGCGAGCGCCCATGCCTGCCAGTAGAGCTCCACGTAGCCGGGATCGGAGCCGAGCACCGGCGACGGGAGAAGGCCGCGAACGCTTTCGAAGCTCGGCAGCGCCGCGCCGTCGTAGGATTTCTTGGGGAACAGCCGGCCGTGATCGTCCGAGGCGGCGACTGCGGGCGCCGACAGCATCAGCAGGAACGCGACCAGGATCGCGCCGATGCCGCGCGCAAGAAGAGCGGGCGCGCCACGCGCGGCGGGCCAGCCGTTCACGACGCCCCTCCGGTCCGCCGTCCGCCGGCCGCGCGCAGTTGCTCGAACAAATGCCGCTGGCGCTCACTCAGCCGCTCCGGCACGCGCATCTCCAGCCGGACGTAGAGGTCGCCGCGCCCGCCACCGCCGAAGCGCGGCAGGCCCTTGCCGCGCAGCCGCACCTTCTCGCGGCGGCCCATGGGGCGCTTGAAAGCGGTCGCCGTCCCGTCGGGGTTGAGCGCCGCCTGCCGCCGTGCCGGCTCGCCGACCAGCATCTGCCCGTGGGCGGCAAAGGCGACGTAGCTGGGAAAGGCCTTGCCGCCCAAGGTGATCCTTTCGCTGCTGGGAATGATGATCGGACGGCCGCCGCGCAGCGCGGCCGCCGCCGAATTGGAGGTGCCGAGATCGATGCCGATGATTGCCATGGGCGCCACCTGCGGGGTTGGAAAGCCCATAGCGCAGGCGGGAGAAACCGGCCTTGACCCAGGTCAATGCCGCGCGGCGCGCGCCCCGCAGGCGAGGCCGCGCCGGCTCAGGCCGGCCGGCCCGCCATCCCGCTTTCCGGCGCCCGCTCGCCCGACCCGGCCGACGCGGCGATCCGCTCGGCGACCAGCGCTTGCAGCCGCCACAGGTTGCGGTCGCGGATGCCGAGCGCCTCGAGGCGGAGGACGGTCTCGTGCAGGTACTGCGCGCCCGACCCGACATGGCCGGCGGCGGTAGCGAGCACCTCGGCGACCTCGTGCAGGTGCAGCCGGCCGGCATAGCGCGATCCCCGGCGGTTGACGACGAAGCCCAGCGCGCGGACCTGGCCGTGCTCGGTCTCCGCCGGCAGCCAGCGCGGCAGATGCGCCTGCGGCGCCTTGATCGGCAGCTCGCGCCTGAGCAGCGCCTCGACGCCGGCCTCGGCGTCGTCGCACGGCACGCGGAACGCCACGCCGCGGCACTGCCCGCCGCGGTCGAGCGCCATCATCAGCCCCGGCCGCTCGGGCGTGCCGCGCCCGCGCATCACGCGGAAGCAGAAGGCGCGATGCCAGCCGCGCACCAGGGCCAGCCGGTGGTCGGCGACCGTGCACCCGGCCGGCTTCCACAGCAGCGAGCCGTAGCCGAAGAACCAGAGATCGCCCCCGGGCGCCGTGGCGAGCAACTCGCGCGCGGCCGCGCGGTAGTCGTCGTCCGTCATCGGCACCATGCCGGGCAGCAGCCCCGCATCGGCGACCTCGCGCAGCGTGCGCGCGACGAGATCGGCCGTCAGCGCCAGGCCCTGCCGCCGGGCGGCGCCACGCGGTCTCATGCCGTTCGCACCGTCCATCGCGCTCACGCCCCCGCGCCCTCGTGCCGCGCGATCTCGATCAAGAACGCGTCCGCGAACTCGGCCAGCTTGCGCTCGCCGACGCCGTAGACCTGGCCGAACGCCACGCGGTCGCGCGGCCGGCGCTGGGCCATGTCGATCAGGGTCTTGTCCGAGAACACGATGTAGGCCGGCACGGCGCGTGCGCGCGCCAGCTCCGCGCGCAGGCGCTTCAGGCGCACGAGCAGCGCGTCATCGGCGGCTTCCGGCCCCGCTGAAATCGGCAGGGCGGTCGCTGCGCCGCGCGGCTTGCGCCCGGCCCCGGCCGCGCGCCGGCGCGGCGCGTCGACACGCAGCATCACCGTCTCGCCGCCGCCGAGGATGCGCCGGCCGCGCTCGGCCAGCCGCACGGCGCCGTAGTTGGCGACGTCGATCGTGATCACGTTGGCGGCATAGAGCTGGCGCAGCACCGAGCGCCAGTAGCGCTCGTCCCTGCCCTTGCCCCAGCCGTAGGTCGCCAGCCTGTCGTGGCCGGCGCGCAGCAGCTTCTCGCCGGCGCGGCCCAGCAAGACGTCGACGATGTGGATCTGGCCGTACATCTCGCCGGTCGCGACGATCGTCTCGAGGATCGCGCGCGCCTGCTCGGTGCCGTCGACCGTCTCGCTGGGCGAAAGGCACTGGTCGCAATTGCCGCAGGGACCGTGCTCCTCGCCGAAATAGGCCAGCAGCGCCTGGCGGCGGCAGGACGACGCCTCGCAATAGGCGATCAGCGCGTCGAGCCTTCGATGCTCGATCCGCTTCTGCTCCGCGGACGCGCCGGACTCCTCGATCATGGCGCGGCGGATGCGGATGCCGTCGAGGCCGTAAAGCAGCACGGCCTGCGCCGGCTTGCCGTCGCGCCCGGCGCGGCCGATCTCCTGGTAGTAGGCCTCCATGTTCGACGGCAGGTCGAGATGGAACACGAAGCGGATGTCCGGCTTGTCGATGCCCATGCCGAAGGCGATCGTCGCCACCACCGTCGCGGTCGGGTCGGTCAGGAACCGGTCGAGATGGCGCCGACGCGTGTCGGAGTCGAGTCCGGCGTGATAGGGCAGCGCCGGAAAGCCGTTCTCGTTCAGGAGCGCGGCGGTCTCGTCGACGGTGCGCCGCGAAAGGCAGTAGACGATGCCCTGCTCGCCCCGGTGCTCCGCCAGCAGCTCGAGCACGCGCTTGGGCCCGTTGCGCCGGTCCTCGACCATGAGCTGGATGTTCGGCCGATCGAAGCCGAGCGCGAACTGCCGCGCCTTGCCGTCGAAGATCTTGGCGACGATGTCGCGCCGCGTCGCCTGGTCGGCCGTCGCGGTGAAGCCCGCGATCGGCACGCCCGGGAAGTTCTCGCGCAGCTCCGCGAGCTTGAGGTACTCCGGCCGGAAGTCGTGGCCCCATTGGCTGACGCAATGCACCTCGTCGATGACGAAATGCTCGACCGGCAGGCGCTTGAGCGCCGCCATCATGCGTTCGTCCAGGAGGCGCTCGGGCGACATATAGATCAGCTTGATCCCGCCCGCCTGCACGCGCCGCCACACCGCGACGTTGTCGGCGCGCTCGCGACCCGAGTTGATCGTGGCCGCGGGCACCCCCATCGCCGCCATCAGCGCGACCTGGTTCTCCATCAGCGCGATCAGCGGCGAGACCACGACCGTAAGCCCCGGCGCCAGCACCGCCGGCAGCTGGAAGCACAGGCTCTTGCCCGCGCCGGTCGGCATGATCGCCAGCACGTTCTGCTTGTCCAGCAGCGCGCGCACGACCGCCTCCTGCCCGGGCCGGAAATCGTCGAATCCGAAAACGCTCTTCAGCGCTTGGCGCGGTTCCATCGGGGCGCCAAGCTGCCTCAGGGACGCGAAGAGTTCAATGTCGACGTCAACCCCTCGCCCGCCCCCTTCGACAAACTCTCAGGAGGCGGGAAACGGTCGACTACAAGTACCGCTCCAGGTCGTCCAGGCCGACATAGTTCGGCTTGGCTTGGCCGTAGGTCGAGCGCATCCAGTCGATCGTGCGCGGCAGGCCCTCGCTCAAGGGGACCTGGCACTTGTGGTCGAGATCGCGAATCGCCTTCGACACGTCGACCTTCTTATCCTTGGTGGTGAACGGCTCGCCCTCGACGTAGGTGACGAAGCTGTCCTCGCGCCCGACATGGCGGAGGATGATGTCGGACACCTCCTTCATGTCGTGATACTCGGTGCCGCCGATGTTGTAGACCTCGCCCGGCTTGAAGTTCTCGGCGATGTTGGCGAGCGTGCGGGCGATGTCCGTGACGTAGGTCGAGGTGCGGTGATGCCCGAGATAGACCGTGTAGGGCATGCCGAACATCGCGTGGTAGATGAACTTGCACACGGCGCTGCGGTACGGGCTGTAGTACTCGCCGGGGCCGTAGGTATTGAACAGGCGCACGCGCACCGATTCGAGGCCGAACTGCGCCGCCGCGTTCATGATCTGCTGCTCGCTGACCCACTTGGTCATGGCGTAGTCGTTCATCTGACGGATCTCGACCTTGTCCATCACGTCCTCGGACATGACGCCGTCATAGTCGCCGTAGACCTCGGACGAGCTGAAGAAGACCATGCGGAAGCCGTGCTGCTGCTGCAGCCGGATCATGTTCTTGGTGCCGACCACGTTGGTCTGCCACAGCGAGTCGTAGAAGTCCTCGCCGTTCCAGCGGCCGAACTCGGCGGCCAGGTGATAGACGACATCGAACGGCCCGCGCTCGAACAGGCGGACGAGCTGCGCATAGCTCGACACGTCGCAGCGCTGATACATGGGATCGTGGTGATGGGCGCGGTCGCTGACGCAGACCTCGTGGCCGCGGCGGCGCAGGTCCCAGACCAGCACCTTGCCGACCGTGCCCAAACCACCGGTGACCAGGATACGCATGACGGTTCTTTCCTCTCGATAGGCTTGCGTCAGCGGTCCAGCCGCTTGATCGCGTCGATCAACTGGATCTCGGGCGCGACCTCGATCTCGGTGTGGCGCCGGACGGCGCTCATCCGGTAGTCGCGCACGAGGCACTGGTAGCCGCGCGCCCGGAGCTCTTCCGGCTCCCAGCCGCAGCGATGGGTCTGGAACTCGTCGCCGCCATGGCCCCAGATGTCCATGTTCTGCGGCACGTAGCCCTTGGGCGTCTCGACGATCACCGCCACGCGCGCGATCTCTTCCGCCATGTCCATCAGCCGGATCGAATCCGGCTTCTCGATGTGCTCGACGACGTCGAGCAGCAGCACGAGGTCGAACGACTTCGGCAGGAACAGCTTGCCGATGTCGAGCGCGTCGGCCTGCAGCGCGACATAGGGCACGTCGGAGCGGATCTTCTCCAGGTACGGGCGATAGATGTCGACGCCGACGCGGATGTCGGCCGTGATGTACTGCGACTTCAGCGACAGGCCGCACGCCACGTCGAGCACGCTTCTGATCTTGCCGGTGGGATAGAGTCCCTCGGCCTCGAAGATGCGCTCGACGGTATTGGCGACCCAATCCTCGCGCGGCATGAAACCCCCGATCGGTCCCAGGCTCGGAAACGGAAATACCGCGCGGGACGCTAGCAGAGGGTTGGTTAAGGGTTCGTCACCGGCGGCCGGGCCGCCGACGCATGACCGGCCGCGGCGAAGCCGGCCTCCGCCCGGCGCGGCCCCGCATCCGGCTCGTAGATCAGGGCGCACAGCAGCATCGTGACGGCGTCGCCGTCCTCGGAGAACGGCAGCCACAGCGCCTCGTAGCGCTGGCGCCGATCATCCAGCACGCGATCGTACTGCACGACCAGCGGCTCGCCCGCGGCGACCAGCCGCGTGCAGCGGTCGAGCACGTAGGCGCGATACTGCGCGTCCGGCAGACCGTCGATCCGCTTGCCGGTCAGGTCGTAGCGCGCGCGCTCGGCCATCTCCGAGCCGTGCAGCCGCACGACGAACCTGAGCGGCGCATGCTGCACCTCGACCAGCATCACGTTGCCGAGCAGATAGGAAAAATCGAGCGGATCGATGTCGCGCCGGCGCGGGAAGCGGCGGCCGGCCTTGCGCTCCAGCCAATAGGCATAGAGCCGCGCCAAGCGCGGCGCCCTGATCCGGCCCGCCAGGTCGACGGGATCTTTCGCCTTGATTTCGCACATCGAAAAGCCGCTCGCGGGCAATGCGCCGCGACCTTAGGGGCCGATCGATAAGGAATGGTGAACAGTCGGCCGCCGCGGCGATCTAGATCGCCCGCCGACGTTCCTCCACGAGGTCGCGCGCCGCCTCGGCCGCCGCCCCGCGCCAGCCGCCGGGCTCGACGAAGCGCGTCGCGACCGCGGGCAGCCAGGGCACGCGGTCGCTGCCGAGCGTGGCCCAGTCGCGCTGGGCGGCCAGGAACCGGGTCGTCACGCCCAGCGCGCCCGCGAGCGACAGGACCCAGGAATCGACCGTGATCACGCGGTCGAGCGCCGAGATCAGCGCCGCGGTGCCGTCGACGTCGTGCCGCAGGTCGAGGCCTTCGGCCAGGCGCAGCGCAGCCCCGGCCGCTTCGCGCTCGGACTCGGCGAGGTTGAGCTGGAGCGACACGAAGGCGAAGCCGTCGAGGGCGAAGAGCGGCGCGAGGTCGTCGACGCGCGCATAGCGGCTGTCGCGCTCGCCGCCGAGGCGGCTCGAGCGCCAGCACAGCCCGACGGAGGGAAGCGGCCCCAGAAGCTGCCGCCAGCGCGCGACCGCTTCCGGGTCGGCCTTCAGGTAGGCGCGCCGCGCGGGGAACGCGTCGAGGCTCGGCCGGAACAGGCGCGGCAGGCTGCCGGCGGCAATCCACGCCTCGGCGTCGCCCGGATCGCACGGCGGATCGGGCTCGCCTTGCCGCGGCCGGCTGACCGGCACGATGCGGGCCGCCGGGAACGAGCGCCGGAACAGCGGCGAGAGGCGCGCGTCGCACTCGATGCGGGCCTCGGCACCGGTCGCCAGCAGATCGTCGAAGCAGCTCGCGAACAGCAGCTCGTCGCCGATGCCCTGCTCGCGGCGCACCAGCACGCGCCGGGGCGCGCGCCCGTCCCATTCCGGCAGGGCGGGCGCAGGCGGCGCGCTGGGCAGGCGGCGGCGGAACTCGTAGTCGCGCCAGCCCTCGGGCAAGCGGCCGAGCGCCAGCAGACTCAAGCCGCGGTTCCAGCGCGCCAGCGGATCGTCGGCGCGCAGCACCAGCGCGCGGTCGAACGCGTCGATGCTGTCTTCCAGGCGGCCGGCCTGGCGCAGCGCGATGCCGAGATTGACGTGATAGGGCGGCACCTCGCCGCCGAGCGCGACCGCGCGCTCGAGCACCGCGACGGCCTCGGCGCCCCGCCCCTCGCGGTTGAGCGCCGTGCCGATGCGCGCCAGCACGTTCGCCAGGTTGGCGCGCAGCAGCGCGATGTCGGGCTCGGCCGCGACCGCGCGCTCGAGCAGGCGCCGCGCCTCGTCGAGCGCGCCGCGCGCCGCGAGCGCCGTGCCCAGGTTGTTGAGCGGCCCCGCCAGGTCGGCGCGCAGCGCCAGCGCGCGGCGCCAGGCCGCCTCGGCGCCGGCGGCATCGCCGCCGTCGCGCAGCACGTCGCCGAGCGCCGCATGGATCTCGGCCCGGTCGGGGCCGAGCGCCAGCGCGCGGCGCAACGTCGCGATGGCGTCGCCGGTGCGCCGCTGCTCGCCCAGCGCCACGCCCTGGCGGAACAGGGACCCGGCCTCGTCGCTTGCACCCATCGCCCCTGGATAGCACCGACGGCACGCCCCGTCGCGCCCCCGACCCTGCCCGGCAATTCCTTCCGCCCGGGCCAGCAGGAAATGCCGGCGGGCGGCCGGATCGGACCGGCCGGCGGTCCCGGGAATCCTGCCGGATCAACGGATTGCCCGTTGGCCCGTTGCTTGCTGACCCGGAGCCGCGGATGGACAGGATTCGGCTCATGGAAACCCAAGGCATCGAGGCGCGCAACCAGACCACGCAACCCGGCAAGCCGAAGGCGGCCGTCGCGAGCGAGGTGTTCGGCAACCTGCTGACCAAGCTGTTCGACCGCCTGGCGGCGGGACCGGCGGCGGCGGCCGCGGGCGAAAGCGAGCTGGACGCCGCGCTGTTCCGGTCCAAGGCCCCGGCCGGCGACGCGGTCGCCAGGCCGGAGGAGCCGGCGGAGGACCGCGAGCTGTCCGCGCGCACGCGGTCCGAGGACGACGACGTCGAGGACGACCATCACGACGACGCCGTCGTCGCGGCGGTCGAGGCGGACCCGCGGCCGGCCATCGAGCATGTCGCCAAGGTCGCCGCTTCCGCCGGCGCCGGCACGGCGCAGGCCGAGGCCGGCACCGCCAATCCGGTCGACGCGGCGACGCTGGCCGATGCCGCGGCCGACGCCGAGGCGGCGACCCTCGCGCTCAAGCCCCTGCCCGCGCCGGAGGCGAAGGGCGGACCGCGGCAGGCCGATTCCGCGGCGACCGGCCAAGGCGCGGGACCGGCGGCGCAGACGCAGAACCCGATCAAGGTGACCGTCACCGAGGCGCCCGTGCGCGCGCAGCCCGAGCACCCGCTCGCACCCGGCGCGGCGCTTGCGGCCAAGACCGCCGGGGGCGACGCCGTCGATCTCGACGTGCCGGCGCCGACGCAGCCCGCCGCCACGACCGCTGCCGGCGGACAAGGCGCCAACGCCAACAGCCAGCAGGGCGCGGCCAACGGCTCGTTCTCGCAGTCGAACCAGGGCCAGCACGGCATGCCGTTCGCCGCGATCGCCGCGCCCGCGTCCGGCGCCGCGTCGCCCGTCGCGACGGCGGTGCACGCGTCCTTCGCCGCGCAGCTCGAGGCGAGCAGCGTCGACCTGCCGGGCAGCGAGGGCGCGCACCAGATCTTCGCTGCCGCCCCCGCCTCCACGCCGGGCACGGCCAACGCGCCGCGCAACACCGCGGGCACGCCCGCCCTGCCGCAGCCGCCGCGCATGTCGGCGCTCGACCAGATCGCGGTCGACATCAAGAAGGCGATCGCCGCCGGCAAGGACCAGATCACCATCAACCTGAAGCCGGCCGAGCTCGGCCGCATCGAGGTGAAGCTCGACGTCGGCGAGGACGGCCAGGTCAGCGCCCAGGTGCGCGCCGACCGCCCCGAGACGCTGGAGCTCCTGCAGCGCGACGCGCGCGGGCTCGAGCGGGCGCTGCAGGACGCGGGCTTGCGCGCCGATTCGGGCGCCTTGAGCTTCGGCCTGCGCGGCGAGAACCGGCCCGACGGCCAGCACGCCGGCGGCGGCCGCTCCGGCGGCCCGGCCGCGAGACCCGATCAGCCGGCCGACCAGGCCACCGTCGCGCCCGCGCCGTTCGCCGCGCGCCCCGGCGACGGCCGCATCGACCTGCACGTGTAGGAGACCGACATGGCCGTTGATTCCCTGAGCGCGCTCGGCAGCCAGACCAGCACCAGCTCGACCTCGATGAGCAAGCTGGCGGAGAACTTCGACCAGTTCCTGGTCCTCCTGACCGCGCAGCTGCAGCACCAGGACCCGCTGTCGCCGATGGAGACCAACGAGTTCACGCAGCAGCTCGTGTCCTTCGCCGGCGTGGAGCAGGCGATCAACACGAACAAGAACCTGGAAGAGCTGGTGAAGGTCCAGAAGAGCACGCAGGCGCTCGGCCTCTTGAACTTCATGGGCAACACGGTCGAGGCCAAGTCGAACCAGGTGCCGCTGGCCGACGGCCAGGCCACCTTCGCCTACACGCTGGACAAGTCCGCCGCCCTCGTGGCCTACACGATCAAGGACTCGAGCGGCAAGGTCGTCTATGCCGGCAGCGGCGACCCGGCGGCCGGCCGCCACGAATACACCTGGGACGGCAAGTCGACGGGCGGCACGCAGCTTCCCGACGGCGCCTACACCGTCACCATCGCCGCCAGCGACGCCGACGGCAACCCGGTCGACTTCCAGCAGACGTTCATCGGCAAGGTCAGCTCGGTGCAGATCACCGACGCCGGCGCCGTGCTGAAGGTGGGCTCGGTCGCGACCTCGGTCGACCAGCTGGTCCAGGTCATCGAACAGTCCTGATTCACGTGCCAGGCAGCGGCACCCGGAACGAATAGAACGAAGGAGTCACCGTCATGAGCATCTACGGCGCCATGATCTCGAGCGTCACCGGCCTCAATGCGCAGAGCCAGGCGCTCGGCATGATCTCCGACAACCTGAGCAACGTGAACACGGTCGGCTACAAGGGCACGCATGCGCGCTTCTCCACGCTCGTGACCGAAGTCACCTCGACGCGCTACTCGCCCGGCGGCGTGCGCGCCGCCCCGCACGTCGAGGTATCGCGCCAGGGCGTGCTGCAGGCCTCGACCTCGGTCACCGACCTGGCCGTGTCGGGCAACGGCATGTTCGTCGTCGCGGAGACCGCCACGCCGCAGCCGGGCTCGGAGACGCTGTTCACCCGCGCCGGCTCCTTCACCAAGGACGCCAACGGCAACCTCGTCAACACCGCGGGCCTGTTCCTGCAGGGCTGGCCGATCGATGCCATCACCGGCCAGCCGACCGGCAACAACCTGTCGCAGCTCGAGACCGTGTCGGTGGCGAACCTCAGCACCGCCTCGGTGCCGACCACGACGGTCAACATCGCCGCCAACCTCGATGCCGACACGGCGGTCGCCGGCACCTACACGATCGACTCGTCGATCATCGACTCGCTCGGCGCCAGCCACGTGGTGCGCTTCACCTTCACCAAGACGGCGGCGAACGCGTGGACGGTCAGCTCCTCGGCGCCGAACGCCGACCTGACGACCTCGATCGGCGCGGGCGCCATCACGTTCGACGCGTCGAACGGCACGCTCTTGACCCCGGCCACCGGCAACATCACGGTCACGACCGGCGCCTTCACCAACGGCGCCGCGGGCCCGGCTTCGTTCACGCTCAACATCGGCGCCGCCGGCTCCGCCGCGGGCATGACCCAGTTCTCGGGCTTCAGCGCCATCAACTCGGTCACCAACAACGGCCTGCCGACGGGCAGCCTGAGCGGCGTCGCCATCTCCGAGACCGGCCGCGTCGTCGCGCTGTTCGACAACGGGCAGACCTACGACATCTACCAGCTGGCGCTGGCCTCGCATCCGAACCCGGACGGGCTCGAGCCGCGCGACGGCAACGCCTATGCGACCAGCAGCTTCTCCGGCGACCCGGTGGTCAACATTCCGCAGGAGGGCGGCACCGGCAAGATCATCTCGGCGGCGCTCGAAGCCGCGTCGGTCGACATCGCCGAGGAGTTCACCAACATGATCATCACCCAGCGCGCCTACTCGGCCAACACGCGGGTCATCACCACGGCGGACGAGATGCTGGACGAGACCATCCGCATGAAGCGTTAACGGCGGGACGCTGAACGGCGCCGGCGCATGAGGTTCCGGCCGCGCAAACCCAAGGCGCGGCCGGGACTTCCCGCCCGCGCTTTACCTTTCGTTAAGCAGGCCGCTTAAAGCTTTCTCAAGACGCGGAGGATAGCGTTCCGGTTGATCGCGCCGCGGTCGGCTGGTCGAGGTTCAAGATGGACAAGTTCGGAAATGGGCAGGGCATGGCGGTGGTCGGTCCGGAAGGACGGCCGATCTCGCCGACCGATCTGCCTCCGCCCGACACCAAGCGCTGGGTCATCCGGCGCAAGGCCGAAGTCGTCGCCGGCGTGCGCTCGGGGCTGATCAGCCTCGAGGAAGCCTGCGCGCGCTACAAGCTGTCCGTCGAGGAGTTCCTGTCCTGGCAGCGGCTGATCGACCGTCACGGCCTGCGCGGCCTAAGGGCCACGCGGCTGCAGGACTACCGCCCGGCGGTCGGCGACGACTGAGGCGCTGCCGCGCGGCCGACCTGGCGGTCGCTGGCATCGGGGCACCGTCCCGCAGAGCCCGCTTCGGCGGGCTTTTTTTTCCTGCCGGCTCGCCGGGATAGCGAGGCGCCGATGACCCGGCCCGCCCGGCAAAAATTTCCGGGTCTTAACCATTCGTTCACCGCGCGGTCCCTAGGATGCGCGTCGCAGGCGGAGCAAGGCTCGCGCCGCTGCTACCAATCGGATCGGGGTCTCCTGTCGTGAACAACCTGCTGCAGACGCTGCGGAATCTGGGCCCTGCCCGGCTTGCCTCGCTGGGTGTCGCCGCGCTGGGCCTGATCGGGTTCTTCGTCTACATCTCGCTGCGCCTGTCGACGCCGTCCATGGCGCTGCTCTACGCCGATCTCGAGCTCAACGATTCGAGCCAGATCACGGCCAAGCTGCAGGGCATGAACGTCCCCTTCCAGCTGCGCGGCGACGGCAACCAGATACTGGTGCCGGCCGAGCAGGTGCAGCAGATCCGCATGGCGCTGGCGACCGAGGGCCTGCCGTCCGGCGGCTCGATCGGCTACGAGATCTTCGACCGCACGCAGTCGCTCGGCACCAGCAACTTCGTGCAGAACGTCAACCACGTGCGCGCGCTCGAGGGCGAGCTTGCGCGCACGATCAGGACCATGGGCCAGGTGAAGTCGGCGCGCGTGCACCTCGTGCTGCCGCAGCGCGACCTGTTCAGCCGCACGCGCCAGGAGGCCAGCGCCTCGATCATCCTGCGCATGAAGGGCACCACGCGGCTCGACCGCCCGCAGGTCCAGGCCGTGCAGCACCTCGTCGCCTCGGCCGTGCCCTCGCTGTCGCCTGCCCGCATCTCGATCGTGGACGACCGCGGCACGCTGCTCGCGCGCGGCGCCGGGCCGGACGGCAACGCGGCGACCGCGACCGCCGACGAGCTGCGCGTGGCCTACGAATCGCGCGTCGCCCGCTCGATCGAGGAGCTGCTCGAGCGCTCGGTCGGCGTCGGCAAGGTGCGCGCCGAGGTGTCGGCCGAGTTCGACTACGACCGCGTCACCATCAACACCGAGACCTTCGACCCCGACACGCAGGTCGCGCGCTCGACCCAGACGACGGAGGAAGCCTCGCGCTCGCGCGAGGCCGCGCCGAACGACGCGGTCAGCATCTCGGGCAACCTGCCGGAGGGCCAGGCCGACGCGGCCGGCGCCGGCGCGGGCAGCCAGAACTCGCGCACCGACACGACCACGAACTTCGAGATCTCGCGCACGGTGAAGAACCAGGTGCGCGAGGGCGGCCAGATCAAGCGCCTGTCGGTCGCGGTGCTGGTCGACGGCGTGTACGAGAACGGCACCTACGCGCCGCGCCCGCCGCAGCAGCTGGAGCAGTTCACCCGCCTGGTGCGCTCGGCGGTCGGCTTCAACGGCGACCGCGGCGACACGGTCGAGCTGGTCAACATGCAGTTCGCCGAGGTCGCGCCCCGGACCGGCGACGAGGCCTCGGACCTCATCCTGGGCTTCACCCGGGCCGAGCTGCTGCGCCTGGGCGAGGTCGTGATCCTCTCGATCGTCGGGCTGTTGGCCCTGCTGCTGGTCGTGCGCCCGCTGATCGTCCGCCTGTTCGAGGCCGCCGCCGGCG